>JAGKXA010000316.1 GCA_021151615.1 Cellvibrionaceae bacterium
TGTTTAAGTTAAATAAAAAATAGATTGCACCAATACTAATTAGCCACGCTACTAAAACACAAGGGGGCTTTTGGGCAAGAATGGTTAAGCAGCTCCACATACGGGACATCGGTGATCTTTTGGTAATTTCATTTCTCGCCATTGCATATGGCGCGCATCCAACAGCAGTAAACGCCCGGTAAGGCTGGTGCCAAATCCGCAAATCAGCTTGATAGTTTCCAGCGCCTGCATAGCGCCGATAATTCCGACCAGCGGAGCCAGCACACCATTCGCGGCACAGGTTGCATCATCACTATCTTCTTCATACAGGCAGCGATAGCAAGGGCTGGTCTCATGGCGCGCGTCAAATACCGCCACCTGCCCTTCCAAACGAATCGCCGCACCCGACACTAACGGCACCTTCGCAGAAAAACAGGCGGCGTTAATGGCAAAGCGCGTAGCGAAATTATCCGTACAGTCCACCACGACCTCCGCTCGCGCTACTTGTTCGGCAAGGTTTTCTGCATCGAGAACGTTTTCGATGCATTCAATCGCCACTTGTGGATTTAATTCGCGCAGGCTTTGCGCCGCCGACACAGCTTTATTCACGCCGATGCGCGCACTAGTATGTGCAATTTGACGTTGCAAATTGGTTAAATCCACCGCATCAAAATCTGCCAATATCAAATGCCCGACGCCGGCAGCGGCGAGGTACATGGCCACCGGCGAACCCAAGCCACCCAGCCCGATAATCAGTACGCGTGCCGCTAATAATTTTTCCTGCCCTTCAATATCCACATCAGGCAGCATTATCTGGCGAGAATAACGCAGTAATTGTTCGTCGTTCACCTGGACTCCTGTGGTTTTCTACCCAATTTCCTACCAAGAGAGACACGCTCGTTATTCCCTAAATCCCGCCGGGTTTCTACTGCAATAAATCCGCGCGCCGATAATAACTCGCGCACTGTTTCACCCTGATCATAACCGTGCTCCAACACTAACCAACCCTGATTGCGCAAATAATTCCAGCCTTCATGAATAATCAATTCAATATCCGCCAGCCCATGGTTATCGGCAACTAACGCCGAACGCGGTTCAAAGCGCACATCGCCCTGATCAAGATGCGCATCCTGCGGGTCTATGTAAGGCGGGTTGCTCACAATCACATCAAATTCTTGTGCATTGATCTGTGCAAACCAATTGCTCTGCTGGATTTGGACATGACTAAAATCTAGCCGGGCACGATTTTGTTCAGCAAGTGCAACCGCATCCGCCGATTTATCCACCCCCAGCAATTGCCAGTGCGGTTTTTCGCTGGCAAGCGCCAATACAATTGCACCTGTACCTGTCCCCAGATCAAGACACTGGCGAACAACATCCGATTTATCTTGCGCAAATAATTCCAGCACAGTTTCTACCAGCAACTCGGTATCGGGGCGAGGAATCAAGGTGGAATTATTAACGGCTAATGGCAACGACCAGAATTCGCGCTGACCAACAATATGGGCAACCGGCTCGCCATTTTTGCGGCGCAGGAAAAAATCGTTAAATATTTTTTGTTGCGCTTCATCCAGCTTTTTATCCGGCCAGGTAAAAAGCCAGGTACGATTTTTTTGCAGGATGTGACAGAGAATAATTTCAATATCAAGGCGAGCGGAATCGCTAATGCTTTCCAGCTCAGGCGCTAACTGCAGACATTGTGCAACGGTGATGTTGCTCATAGAGATTCACTGTCGGTTGTGGCGGGCCGCGTAGGCTGAGGAACTAGCCCCAACACTTCGGAGCGATATTGAGATGTTGGGGTTCGTCCCTCACCCCAACCTACCGGTACAACTATTTACATTTAATCCGCAATCGCCGCAAGCTGATCTGCTTGATACTCGTGCGCAAGCGGTTCAATCACCGGGCTTAAATCGCCCTGCATAATCGCATCAAGGGAATACAACGTCAGGTTTATACGATGATCTGTCACACGGCCTTGAGGGTAATTGTAGGTACGGATGCGTTCGGATCTATCGCCCGACCCCACCAGGTTGCGGCGCTCATCAGCCATGGATTTATGCGCTGCTTCTTCCTGCATGGTTTTTAATTTAGTCGCCAGCAAACTCATCGCACGGGCGCGGTTTTTGTGTTGTGACCGTTCGTCCTGACACTCTACCACCAGGCCGGTTGGCAAGTGCACAATACGAATCGCAGAATCGGTTTTATTGACGTGTTGACCACCCGCGCCGGATGCGCGGAAAGTATCAATACGTAAATCGGCTTTGTTGATGTTCACTTCTTCCAGTTCATCCGCTTCCGGCATCACCGCAACAGTACACGCGGAGGTATGGATACGACCTTGCGATTCGGTTTCCGGTACGCGTTGCACACGGTGTGCGCCGGATTCAAATTTTAATTTTGAATAGACACCTTGCCCACTCACCAGCGTAATGATTTCTTTAAAGCCACCGTGTTCACCTTCGTTCTGACTCAAGACTTCCACGCGCCAACCCTGGGTTTCCGCAAAGCGGGAATACATGCGGAATAAATCGCCGGAGAAAATCGCCGCCTCATCACCACCGGTGCCAGCGCGAATTTCCAGGTAACAGTTTTTCTCGTCATTGGGATCTTTCGGCAGCAATAATTTTTGCAATTCCAACTGCATTGGCTCAAGCCGCGCTTCGCACTCCTTTAATTCTTCCTCCGCCATTTCCTTCATATCGTCATCGCCATCCACCAACAGGTGTTTGGCCTCTTCGATGTCCGCCAGCAATTGCAAGTAAGCCTTGTAGCCTTGCACCACAGGTTCAAGTTCTGCGTACTCTTTGGAGAGATCGCGGAATTTGTTTTGATTGTTGATGACGTCGGATTCCGATAGCAGTGCGCTGACTTCTTCATAGCGCTCTTTCAGGCGATCCAGTTTTTCTAAAATCGATGCTTTCATTGTGGCTCACTTGCATCGCTGCTGTTATCAGCAACGGAGTTAACAGATTCGGTGGAGGTAACGGGTAGCGACAGGTCAAACAGCTCCTGTGCAACCTGCAAAACATGATGACGGGAACCTGCACTCGCCTCTTTTAATACGGCGGTAGGCGAGTGAATTAATTTGTTGGTCAAGTTGCGTGCAAGCTGTTGTAAAGCTTGCTCCGGGTTTGTACCAGTTTGCAAACTGCGCAACGCTTTTTGCAATTCCGCATCGCGCATTTGTTCTGCTTTCTGGCGATAGGCTTTTACCGTTTCTACTGCATTCAAGGCGCGCTGGTGTCGCAAAAATTGCTCGACACCTTCATTGATAATTTCTTCAGCCTGATCTGCTGCCGCCACACGGGATTTTTTGTTTTCATCAATTACCGCGTGCAAATCATCTACGGTATAAAGATAAACATCATCCAACTCTCCCACTTGCTCTTCAATGTCGCGCGGCACGGCGATGTCGAGCATAAACATGGGTTTGTGTTTGCGCTTTTTCAGCGCCGATTCCACCG
>JAGKXA010000085.1 GCA_021151615.1 Cellvibrionaceae bacterium
GGATATTAATAATCATATAAATTAACGGATTGACAAAAAAAACTGCAACCGGAATTGCAGTTTTTTACGAGCAACCATGAACAATTATTTATTCAAGCTGTGAATCTTCGCGTTAAAGTTTTTGATGATCGCTATGGTCGATGCATCGGAATCAAAGATGCCATACATACCTTGTTCTTCCTGTGGCGGATCACCCATGTAGTCATCACCTTCCTGCCACCAATAGTTGGGGCGAGTTGTGCGGGCAGCACCGTTCCAGGCCCAAAAATTGTATCCCGCAATGGGCTCGCCTTTTTGCATCGGCGTCCAGAGCACATTGAAAACTTGCTGATAAAATTTATCGCGCACCTGCGTGGTGGCTTTAATATCATAAGCGCCAGCGTCGCGATCCAAACCAAATTCTTCCAGCACTATGGGCTTACCCATTTTTTTGGCAATTGTAATGTGCGATGTTAAATACTCTTCACCTTTCGCCCAACCCGCATCCCAGGTACCGGCAAAATTGGTTTTATCAATCCAGCCCCAGTTGCGAATCCACATATGATAGGTCAGGTAATCCACATTTTTACTGGTATGCGCATCGATAAATAATTTTTCATCGCGCACGGATCCCATCAAGCCTTCGCTGCCAGTGCTCACCAAATGATGCGGATCCAATTCTTTAATGTACGTTGTTACGCCATTAATCCAATCCACATAAATTTGCTTTTCTTTGTCAGTCGCTTTGGAGTTGCCAGGGCGCGGTTCGTTGGCCAATTGCCAGGACATAATTGCGGCATCATCCACATAGGCTTTGCCGGTTACAGTATTTACACGCGTAACAATTTTTTTAATCGTTTTACGATATTCTTCCTGAGCTTTGGCGCTCTGATAAAAACTGGCAGAGCGCGCCATAAAACCTTCCCAATCTTTGGTGACGTTAGGATCTTGCATGGGCTTGCCATCAACCCAACTCATGTACTGGCTCATGCCGCCCGACCATTGCCAATAGTTGTTTAAATAGAGCACAACCGTCATATCGCGCTTGGCCGCTTCGGCCATGAAATAATCCAGGCCTTGTAATAACCCTTCATCGTAATTATCAACCCCATTTATGGCAAAGCCGTTGGTCGTCGCCGGCTTTACTACTGAATTAATATCGCTTTTTTCCGATACGGCGAGCACGCGCAAATTATTTACACCTAACGATTTGAGTGTATCCAATTCTTGGGCGAGCCGCGCGCGATTGCCCACTTTATTCGCCGCACCCAGATAGCCGGCATACCACATATTGGTACCAGCGATATAATAAGGCTTGCCCGATTTTTCAAACTGTGTGCCTTTCACTTTTACAAACGCCTGATGCGTTTCTGTTTGTTTTGGTTCAGCCGCAAATGCAGCAGAACTTAAACAAAAACCCAGGGCTATCGCCCAGATTCCTAACCATTTTAATTTTTTAAAGTAGTTTATTGTTTTCATGCCAATTACCCGTTGAGTGCATTTCGGTGTAGTAAATCTAGCAGACTATCCGTTTCCTGCCCGCACATGTGCGCATTATGTTTTTCTGTTTAGGCCACCTTTTGCAGATAGCGCACAGCTTCCAACATAGCGCGGCCATTGTGATAAGGGCATTTCCAGAAACCCACTTTGTAGTAGGCGTCGGCTGCATCTGTTTGCAAACTGGATAACCATAACCACTCGCCATTTTTGTGGTCGATTTGATAGGTTTTAATAAATTGCCAGATGTTTTTTGCAGCGTCGTAATAGCGCACATCGTCCGTCATTGCATAAGCATACAAAAAGCCAACCAGTGCTTCTGCCTGAACCCACCATACCGTATCGGCATTGACGACCTGGGTAGCAAAATCGTAAGAGTCCAGCACCTGTCCATAAGCACCTATACCTTCCTGCAAAGTCACTTCTGCAATTTTCAGCAGGGTTGGTGTCAGCGCCTTGGTATAAGCATCATCACCTAACGAATCGAGCGCCTGGGCAATTAACCAACTGGCTTCAATGTCATGTCCGTAGGTATAGCCAGGCGAAAAATCGTTCCACTCCAGATCCATAAACATGCGCAGGTGATGGGTATTTCTATCGATCATGTATTTATCAAACATCTCGATGTTGTAGCGCAACGCCGCTTTTACGGATTCGCGCTTATCAACCTGATACAAACGCGTATAGGCTTCCAGAATATGCAAATGGGTATTTTGTGATTTGGGATAATTCAAATCTTTTTCACTCAAACGCAAATCGGCAATCACACCCCATTCGCGCGTAAACGCTTCCAAATATCCTTCGCGCGCGCGATCAATGCCGTGCCGTTCAATTAAGGCAAAACAGGATTGCGCCAGGTGCAATGCCTGCTCGTCCTGCGTTAATTGGTAATAGGCGCAGAGCGCGTAAATAGTAAATGCCTGGGCGTAGATTTGCTTTTTGGTATTGATGGGTTGGCCTGTTGCATCCAACTCCCAGTAAACACCACCAAAGTCATTATCGAAAAAATGCGCAGTTATATAATCAAACGCGCGCTGCGCATTACGACGATAATCGGGGTTATCGACTGCTTGCGCGACTTCGCTAAAAAACCAGAGGATGCGTGCATTTAAAATAATACCCTTGCTCGCATTGCTTTCCGGCAAGTTAGCCGCAGAAATTTCACCGTAAAAACCGCCGTGTTCCCGATCGGGGGCGTAGGCTACCCACCAGTTGGCAATAGCAATTAATTCCGCATGCAATTCTTGCGGCAGTGGCGCAAAGCGCGCAGGCAACACAACAGCGTTCATGCGGTTACACCAACTCTTTCAACACTTTCAAATTGGCACTGATCAATTCATTACGCACTGCCACAGACGCTGCAGAGCGTAGGCCATCTTCAGGAGTGTTTTTACAATAGTCGATCAATTTTTCCACGGTTGAAGTAGCAACGTGCATGCGTGTATCGGATGAAGCGTAATAAATAAACACTTCATTTTTTTCATTGACGATCCAGCCGTTGGAGAAAGTCACGTTGGACACATCGCCCACACGCTCTGCACCGTGCGGTGCAATAAAGTGCCCCGCAGGCCGGTGGCTGATAACCCAGGGACGCTCCAGCTCAGTCATGAACATGTAGAGCGTGTAACGTAAACCGGCCGCGGTATTGCGCACGCCGTGCGCCAAATGCAACCAGCCTTGTGCGGTTTTTATCGGCGCTGGGCCCTGCCCGTTTTTCACTTCTTTGATGGTGTGATACACCTTGGGGTCCACAATGACTTCGGATTTTACTTCGGCATTGGTCATGGTTTCCGTTAAACCCCAACCGACACCGCCACCGGCACCTACGCTGATAAACCCATCTTGCGGACGCGTGTAGAGCGCGTATTTCCCATCCACAAATTCCGGATGCAACACCACATTGCGCTGCTGGCCGGAATAGGTAATTAGATCCGGCAGTCGCTCCCAGGTTATTAAATCTTTGGTGCGCGCGATACCGCATTGCGCTTCCGCCGCTGAAGTATCATTCGGACGAGTTTCATCTTTGCGCTCGGTACAAAACAAACCATAGATCCAACCATCCTCATGCGCGGTCAAACGCATATCGTACACATTGGTGTCCGGGCGTTCAGTTTCCGGCATGGTGATGGGGTAATCCCAGAAGCGGAAATTGTCGATGCCGTTTGGGCTCTCGGCAATCGCAAAAAAAGATTTTCGATCCACGCCCTCAACACGCACTGCCAAAATATATTTTCCATTCCAGTAAAGCGCGCCCGAGTTAAACGCCGCGTTAACGCCCTGGCGCTCCATTAAAAAGGGGTTGGTTTTTTCATTTAAATCGTAGCGCCAGAAAATCGGTGCATGGTCTGCGGTAAGAATCGGATTTTCGTAACAATCGTAAATGCCATTACCATTTACACGCTTGTTATTTTTTTTACTCACCAATGCTTCGTGCTGCTGCAACAGTGTTCTGACTTGCTCTCTAAAGTTGCTCATATTATTTACTCCAATGAGTCAAATTGTTTTCGCCCGTTTGCATGTTGGTACATGCCTTTTACGTAATCGATTACACCTGTGGGAATTTTTTTGCGGTGGGGAGTAAGCCGCACCGCAAAAAATTATCGGGGAACAATCACCGATAAATAACTACACCCACATACCTATTAATTTTTACTGACCAAATGTTCGTCTTTCGTGCCCGTTAATAATGCCGGAGGAATATCGGTCGGATAATCCTGCAAATGGCGATACCAATTTTTCCATAAGAACAGCGTGCAGGCTGCTGCTACACCCATCGCCAACAGGAACTTATCATTTTGCTGGATTACCAGGAAAATCGGCGCGGCCACCAATGAGGTTTGCCACACAATGCCCACAGCAACGTTCACCATATCACGCAGGAAATTCGTGTTCTTCGCCAGATCCGGATGCTCTTGCAGGCAGAGCTTATGCACCGGCCCCCAGAAACCCCAGGGGCGCACTTTCAAATAGAATTTTTTCAGTACATCAATATCTGACGGCGCAGTAATCAGTGAGGTCACCACACAGGTGATCAGGCAAACCAACAACAACCAGGGGAAAGCGTAGATAAAATCAACTTTATCCAGCTCGAGACCAAATACACCCAATGCATGCGCCACCGCCGTATTTGCTTGCGGAATTGCAAGCGATAGTGCCAGCACAATACCCACAGCCATACCCCAGAAGTAACCGTAAGCATTGAATCGCCACCAGTACCATTTGAGTACGTTGGACGCGGTATAACCGCCGTAGAGGCCACTCACAATCCATTGCAATACGGTATTGACACTGGGAATAAAAAAGCCGAGCGCAACACCGATCACAATAAACAGCAGCGACACTATGTAACTCATATAAACATAACGTTTTGGCTCTGCGTTAGGGTTGATATAGCGCTTGTAAATATCATTCACCACATACGCGGGCGCCGCGTTCACAGTGGCTGCAAAATTCGACATAAAAGCCGCGAGCAACCCGGCAATCAACAAGCCAAGCAAACCACTGGGAATATAGTTTTTCAATACAAACGGCAGGATTTGTTCAAAGTCCACATTCGAACCCATTGCACGCAAGTCATTCATAAAAAACGCAAGCGCGAGCACCGTCAAACCAGCGATTAACATGTAGCGCGGGAACATCAATACAACGGTTACAAAGCCACTCATTTTTGCAGCATCGCGTGGCGATTGCGTGGAGAGCACACGCTGCATATCGTAATTCGGGGCAGGGCCAGCAAGGCTCAACAAAACCCCTTTGAACAACATCAACATGAAGAAAATTCCAAACAGCGAGTAGCCATCGGCAGCAATTTTTTCGTTAGCAGCATCCAGGCGGCCAGCCCAATCCACATTGAGGTTCCAATTGACCGCAATGCTATCCCAGCCCGAAGGCACAACCGCTGCAATCATTTCAGGAGAGACACTGTGAATCGCCACAATGCCCACACCAATGCTCGCAATAGTTGTCACAATAAATTGGAATACTTCGGTAAATACCACGGAAAACATACCGCCCTTAATAATGTAAAAGGTGGTGATGATGGTCATCCCCAAGCCGTAATACACATCATTCATGTGCGGATCATCAGAGAGTTTCCACGGAAAAAATACCGATGCAAATTTACCGATACCGATAAAACCATAAGCGAGGAAGCCAATCACTCCCACCAGCGCAAAGGCCACCACAATAATGTTGGACAAGCGCGCGCCGCGATCATCGCCAAAGCGAAAAATAATCCACTCGGCCCCGGTCATTACCCCGGAGCGACGCAACCAGGTAGCGAGGAACACCATCAGGAAAATCTGGTTAAAGGTGGGCCACAACCAGGGGATATAAATACTCGACAAGCCATACACAAACAGCAGATACACCAGCCACATAGTGCCGCTGATATCAAACATGCCCGAGGCATTGGATAAACCCAGCATGTACCATTTGAGTTTATTACCCCCGAGGAAATAACTGTTCATATCCTTGGACGCGCGGGACGATACCCAGAAACCTACAAATATTGTCGAGCAAATAAAGAGCAGGACAATCGCAATATCGAGCAGAGGAAGATTCATGAACACACACCAATTTATTATGTGGATCGCCAATTCAGTGGACGAGGTGATCGCTTTTCTTATCTGGCCCAGCACATCCGTGCAGTAGCTTCCGGAGTTACCGGTAAGGACTGAGACTCAGGGAAACTGCAATCGACAAACCTTTCAAACCAGCATATAGCCTAGCTGACCATAAGGCTTGTCACAGAAAGCTAATGTAACCGTTTACATGTTTTTTTTCTAGTCTCTTTTGACGCGCTGTAGTAAATTTTCCCGCAAATAAGCAAAACCCCAATAAATTCAATATCAACTAGCTCTTTACTGGCTCTCCTAAGGTTACTTTCTATGTCCAATATTCGCGATGTCGCCCGCTTGGCGGGTGTTTCTGTAGCTACTGTGTCGCGCGCGCTCAGCAACCCTGAGAAAGTATCCCCGGAAAGCCTGGATAAAGTGCACAAGGCAATTGCCGAAGTGGGCTATAGGCCCAACATGCTGGCGCGCAACTTCCGCTCAGCACGCGCCTACGCCGTCGTGGTGCTGGTGCCCGACATCGCCAACCCCTTCTATTCGTTGTTTATCCGCGCCCTGGAAGATCGCGCTCACCAGAAAGGCTATGCAGTGCTGCTGGGTGATACGCGCGGCACGCCCGAACGCGAAATGGAATATATACGTCGCGTGGAAACCCGCCTCGCTGACGGCATAGTGCAATTGCGCCCCAGCTCCGAAAAAAGCCAGAACAACATCCCTGCGGATGTCCCTTGCGTCAATGCGTGCGGCTGCGAATACACCACTGGCCCTGCGATTCGGATCGACAACCGCGGCGCTGCCAAAAGCATGGTGAATTATTTGATTTCACTCGGGCACAAGCGCATCGGCGTTATTTCCGGTTTGAAAGACAATCCCCACGCGATTGATCGCCTTGAGGGTTACAAAGAAGCGCTCGCCGATGCGGGCATTCCCTTTGAAAAAGATTTAATTGCCGAAGGCGACTTCACCATGTGGTCCGGCCTTAACGCCGCCTTCCAGTTCTGCAATATGAAAAATCGCCCCACGGCAATTTTCTCCATGAACGACGAAATGGCCATAGGCGCCATGCAAACGCTGAAAAGCCAGGGCATTCGTATTCCGGAAGATATTTCCGTGACCGGCTTTGACGATATCGCCTACGCCAAATATTCGGACCCAAGCCTCACCACCATTTCACAACCTGCCGAGGAAATGGGAAAAATGGCGATGGATATGTTGTTGAAAGTGATTGAAGGTGAACCTCTCAGTCAGCGCGAGTGCGTATTGCCCACGGAATTTATCATTCGTAAAAGTACGGGGCCAGCGCCGGGCAAGAAGTAATTGCTGTTGTTATGAAAAACACGAAAAGCGCGCTTAATGGCGCGCTTTTTATTGGTGGCAAGTAATTAACGGCAACCGACAATAATCAACGCCGAGTTCCGGGTAACCTCGATATGAGCAATCAAACACGCGGTAACAATTTTATCTTTCTTGCCAGCTTGATATTACTCAACCTGGTACCTGCTTATGGAGTTTTTCACTGGGATTGGAAAAGCTTCGACCTGATTTTTTTATATTGGCTGGAAAATTTAATCATCGGCGTCTTCACCGTTTTAAAATTGATGGTTTACCCCTACCAAAATTTTTCACAAGTCGCTGGCCGGATATTTCCATCGATTCTTTTCAGCGTACATTACGGCATTTTTTGCCTGGCCCATGGATGTTTTATTGTGTTGTTCTTCGCACCCGATGAACAGTATCGCTCCCAATTTGGCGACATCACTCAGTTAATCGCATTAATTGTGAGCCAACATCAACTTGGCTGGCCGCTGCTGGCACTGGCCAGTTATCAATTAATTGATTGGCTGCGCGATGCAAAAACCCATTGGCCCAGCGCGGAAAAAGTCGAGCACATAATGTCCGCGCCTTACAAACGTATCGTCGTTTTGCACTTCGCGATTATCGGTGGTGGATTTTTTATTGCGGAGAACAATAACCCAATTGGCGGGCTGTTGCTGTTGATTGCACTGAAAATAGTAAATGATGTCTATCAATGGTCCAAAGCTATAAAAAAGCCGCCCTTGTGAGGCGGCTTTTTCATTCATACACAGATTATTCAACCAATCTCATGGAGCCAAACACGCTCGCATCCAAATAACCCTGGTTGTTTTTGTGACCCTGGGTATCCACTGAGCCCATCATGCTTTCGCGTTGGGCGCTGCCATCATTATCGATGTAACTGGCAGAGAATCCCATCAACTTACCGGCAGTGAGCGTCAGCGGAGTATTTGCCAGCGAGTCTGAATAATTCTCGCCGTAAATACGCACGCGCATTTCCCAGTAATGTTTATCGCCGTTGCTGACCATGCGTACATCTATGTGGTCATTCAACAATTTAGGGCCAGAGGTGGTGTAGTCCACAACATCGCCATAGGTGCTGACGTGATACGCCCAGGCACTGGTGTTGTACTGGTGCTGACCGCCATTTTTATTTTCGTCGATAAAAATTTCTACCGTGTCATCTTCCCAATAATTACTCAACGCATCGCGGGTGCGATCGTAGATGCGATCATCGGTAATATCGAACAACAGATACAAATAGTTTTGATCCCACAGGGCTTTGTATTGACCGGTGTAATCGGCGGCGCTCGGATTAGATTGAGTTCCCAACCAGAATACGTTGATCGGTGCCCAACTCGCCTGCGCCCACACAGAGTCCACTGCACCATCTATCACTGGAGCCACTTGCGCCTTGGGCGCGATATACAAGTTGCGGTCAGCAATGCTGGAGCTGGATGAGGATCTTGGCAATGATGAAACGCTCGAAGAGCGAAGCGACGAATTTATTGCACTACTCAAGGATGAAGCACTCGAAACACTGCTGCTTACCAAGCTGCTAACCGATGAACTGGAGCGAATGCTGGACGAACTGGAGCTGGTCATCACACCGGTATGCGCGCGCTTGATGGAGAACACATAGTCCCACAGTTGCGGATTCATATAGGCGCGCATCCATACTGTGTGCTGCAAGTCATTGCCATTCGGTGGATCACCTGGATCTACCATGGCGGTAGTGCCACGCGGAAATTTATTCATGGTCGCACAACCACCCGCAGTGCGAATTGCACTCACCGTATTTTCGGTATCAGTCACGGAGTTATTTTCATCGCCTTCGCCCTGTTGTGGCCAAATAACTACTTTGGAATTGGCAACAGCTTGCGCGTGATTGCTGCTAACTGGATGCCCCGACATAGGTACCGCCGCCGCAATTAAATCAGGGCGGCGCGCGGCCAATTCCCAGGAGCCACCACCGCCCATGGAAATGCCGGTGACATAAATGCGATCAGGATCGATTTGATAAATCGTTTTCAGGTGCTCAATTAAATCCGTCAAGGCTTTGCCATAGCGAGAAGGGCTGCCGCTGATAGAGAAAGGAGCACCGCCACCTGATGACCATTCGTTACTATAAAATTCACATTGGCATTGGGGCGCAACAATATAAGCGGGTTTGCCTTGGCGATTTTCCGGCGTTAACAACGAATTGCTCGATGCAAAAAATGGCAGCGCGTGGCGCGATGTTAAATGCTCTTCATTACTACCTCGCTCGCCGCCACCGTGTAAATAAATCACCAGTGGATATTTCGCTTGTGGATTGGCGGCAGCCTGTGATGGTTGATAGAGGTTGTACGGCAAAGCAATATTGCCGTTATTGAAGGCCGGCATTTTCACCATCAGCTCGCGATAATTTTTCACCACCTTTTGCGCTTCATCATTAGTGTTGTACGGCGCCCAGGAGCCAAATTGAGTCGCAGGTGGCGCAGCGGGGCAGTCGGTGCGAACCACATCCGACACTGAACTACTGGACGAGGATCTCACACTGGAAGACGCTGGCACTGACATGCTGCTCGCCGACGAACTTACAACCGACGAACTTGTTCTGGATGACGATAAACTCGAGCTAACGGCAGAGCTTGTGGCCCTCACCGAGCTGGACGCCGCAGAACTTGAAAGCGCCGCACTTGAGAGCACTGAGCTGATAACCAGGCTGCTGGAACTGCGCATAGAACTGATGGAACTGCGCACTGAACTTGAGGATGCTGCACTGGAGACCGGATCAAGGCTTGGGTAAGCATTTCTCACCAACAATTGGAACGCTTCCGGGAACCAACGGCCTGCAACCGGGGCATTAGCGAGGGCACCCGTGCCCAGGTTGGAATTATTGCCTTCGGTAAAGGTGTACGTTGGGTCGCACATGCGATCAAATCCCTTGGCCGGATCCAGTGGATCAAACGACAACTCCAGGGACGATGCACCATCAGATTCACCTGGCGGTTTCACCCACACATAGGCGTCCAGACCCGGCGCAGGCGTTGCTTGTGGGCGCTCACCAATACCACCGGGTTGGTTACACCAATTGCCGCGATGGATACGACGATCAACGCGGGATTGATCGACAAAGGAATCAACCTGGGTACTGGTGGATTGCGCTGTTGGACGATTCGGACCACCCCAGCCATTGCGCGAGGTGTCGACCAACATGCCGATAGATTGAGGGAATCCCGCCGCAATCATTTTGGTTCGCCAAGCTTGTACAAACGCTACTTCGCTGAAGTGCGGATTCCATTCATAGAATTTTGCCTGACGCACCTGAGTGCCACCACCGCTGCCCGGTATAGCACTATTCGCCAACGAGTCCAGGAAGGGTTCGTACACAGGTGTGTAACCTGATGTATTTGACACAAAGCCGGCGATGGAGCGCACACCATTGGTGGTGCCTTTGATTGCATTCGCGATCAAGGTAACCGCCTTAGTGAAGTTATCATCCCACCCCAACCAACCTGAGTGGCCGATATCAACATAGCTGTAGACGTTTGGAATTTGCGAAAGTTTATTGAGCGTGTATTGCGTATTGGCAATATACCCATGCGCCGCATCGGTCGCGAGCTGACAATCAGGATCACTTAGATTCGTCACCAGGTTTGGCAATGAGTCAGGTTCAATGATCGCAATAATGCGCAGATTGCGGTATTTGCTATCAGCGAAAATATTCGCCACTGCATCAATGTATTCACTGCGATAACGCGCGCTTCCGTTTGGTCCCTGGGTCAATTCACCGTTAGACGCAAGTGCATGGCAATCGCGATTGGGCAGGTCATAAACAACTATCTGAATCAGGTTCGCGCCTTGCTCCAGAGCTGCATCCAAATGATCACGCAAACCAAAGCCTTCTGCAGGATCTATCGCCCCAATGCGATCCATCCAAATAGCGGTGTTGTAGTTGGCAATTTTATCGCCACCAACTTCACCACGGGCTTTTGCTGACCAGTTAGGATCAATGTACCAGCGCGCACCCACAAAAGGATTATCCAATGGATGTGCATCGATTGAACTGACCGAACTGCTTGCGCGCGAACTCATACTGCTCGACACCAGACTGGAGGATGCAACTGAACTAGAGGACGGAACTGAGAGAGAAGAGAGAACTGAGCTGGACGATGCAACCGAGCTGGACAGTGGAATTGAGCTGGATGATCGCGATACGCTCGTAAAAACGGACGAACTTGAAGACGCTATGCTACTGGAAGTGAATACCGCCGAGCTGCTCGTTGCCGGGACTGATGAACTACTCGACGTGCGCGCACTGCTGCTGGAGGATGGAATACTGGAAACCCCACCACTACACACGCTACCCGTTACACTGGGCCGCTGAGCGGGCGCGTTAGCCACACCTTTATTGCCCTGTACACCAAACTCAACCGTCTGCCCGGGATTTATCCGGTCGTTCCAGCCCATGCCGGTCGCGGTATAAGGATTACTTCCACTAATGTTGGCGTTCCAACCTCCAGTGCGTGTTGAACCATCGGTATAACGCCAGGAAACAGACCAACTGCTAATTGCAGTTTGAGTATCATTCGTGATTCGCACAGCGGCAACAAAGCCATTGTTCCATTCACTTTGCACAACGTATTCGCAGCGGGCTGCGTAGCTGGAAGCCGAATGCAGTGCCAGCATTCCACAAAAAGTCGCAGCAAAACGCCGCAACGGAATTTTTGAGATTTTCATTATTCCCTCGATTACAAGGTGATTTACTCAGAGAGCCTATACAGCAGGCGATGAAGGCATGGTGATGCGATGCGGAGCGCATTATCGAGTTACGCACCGGAAAAAAGCGGAATAGGTTCAAGCAAATTGGATTGCGGAGAAAATTGTGGCAGCTCAATATCTAGATGCAGAGCTAATTTTTTTCTAACAAACAAATAGTTCATTAGTGGCAAACTTTGCCTGTGTAGAGCAGCAAAAAATAGGAGTACCTGCAGGTACTCCAACAACGAAAAGAATGTTTACTTTACCGCGGCGTTCACGTGATCCAGCAATTCCATCGCCGCGACAATTAAATGGTAGAGCGTGCTGGCGGGCGCTACATCAACGACCACTTCATCATTAGCACCGCGCTGGTCCACATAGGAGCCCGGTGTTGATGCACACAAATAATAAGTAAATAGATCGTCCACGCCTTTAACGGCAATGGCTTCGGCATTAGGGTTACCTTCGCGAATTTGCACCAGGCTGGCTTTGATTAATTCGGTGATACCCCAGCAGCGTTTGTTGCGATCAATAACCTCGCCCGTGTAGGACACTGCATCAAATAACAAACCGGATTTATCCATACCGATCTCCAAACCGCGTGTGTAAAGCGCTTTGGTGTAGTGCGCAACCGGGCGGCCGGTGCGGCGGTGATACCAGTCCAGCAACCAGACCCATTCCATCATATGGCCGGGCTCTACCGTATCGCCTTTGGCATTGGGTAAACGAGTCCAGCTATCGTCGAAAAATTCAAACAACACGCCGTGAGTTTCATCAAAAAAATGTGACTGGAAGAGCGCAAATAATTCGCCAACGCGCGCTAAATATTTCGCATTGCCGGTTGCATCGTAAAGCGCAAGGAAGGCTTCAAATAAATGCATGTGGGGATTCTGGCGGCGACAGGCATAGGCGTAATCGCCTTCAATCCAGCCGCCCACGGCCGAACCAAAACGCGCATCCAAATGCGCAATTAATTTATCGGCTTCATCGAGATAGGATTGTTCGTTGAACGCGCGGTAACACCAGGCATTGGCCAGTAAAAAGAAGGCGTGATCGTAGAGGTCTTGTTTGGTATCTACTACCACAAAATTGTTATCCAGCAGATGTGTGTAACCGCCACCTACCGTTGGATGCGCGGCAACATTGTGCACGAACGTCAGCAGGTTTTTAGCAACCGGTTTCCCCTGCTCACACCAACCGCGCTGGTAAGCCGCGGCAAAGAAAAATGCTTGGCGCGCTTGCACCCTCACGCGCGTACTGGACTCGAGGTCCGGTACTCCGGCCGGGGTTAAACGCTCATAGTTGGCGTTGGTTTTTGGTTCAATTCCACGCTCCAGCCACAGCGGCAGGGCATCGTTTTTAATCCAGCTTTCAAGTCGGCTCGCGGCCGCACGCAATGCTTGTGACATAAGAGAGTTTCCCAATTCGCAGCGCCGCCCCTGGCGAGAAATGAAGTGAATAGGCTGATTGCGGCTGAAGTGCAGAAGCATTTTGCGGGAGGATTCACCAGGGCGCAAATGAAAAAACCCCGGCAAGCCGGGGTAGAAAAAACACAACAGCGGGCTTTGGCTCAACAATTAATCACTAACACACAAGGGTATACGGAGCCTGACAATTGAATCATCAACCGCCAAAACTGTAACCGATTACCACTGCATAACCATGAATAAAAAGGCCTTAGCGACGCCATTATTATAAAAAATGTAACCGATTACAATTATTTTATGTAAAAAGGATAAAAAGTCTTCATGCAGAAATGAAATGGAACAGTTTAGTAGCTGTGACATAGCACCCACGGCCCGTGTTAACTGAGCCGTGGGTTTGGGTTACTGCGGAAGGAAATCGAAGGTTTGGTTGAGGGTAGTGCGCGCCACATTGGATGCTGGAAATGTGATGAGCTTAATACGCTGGAGGATCTTGCTCTCCAATGCTGAATCACCCAGCTCGCTGGACACAAGGCTCGCGTCCACAATTCTGCCGCTGGGGTCGATTACTATTTTCACCACCATCTTGCCCTGCAGGGCCGGATTCTGGCGCAGGGCGCGGTTGTAAATCGAATAGATAGCACCTTTGTGCTGCTCCATGATCTTGCGGATTTCCTCCTCACTGCGCGCCGCACCGCCGGCACCATCGCTATTACCCGCTTTAGCGGCACCGGTTTTTTTACCCGCTTCAGCGAGACCACTTTTCACCTTGGTCGTCTCACGCCCGGACAATGCAACACCGCCGGTATCGCGGCTCATGGCAGCGGTATTGATACCGCCACTGGCAACCTTGGCACCGCTGGTAATCATGGCACGATCAACCTGAGCTGCTTCACCTGTATTGTTGGTCACAGTGGTGGCCGCTGTTTCTATCGCCGAGGTTTGCATCATCTCGCGCATTTCGGCGAGATCATCCTTAAATTGACTCACCTGGCTCTCAGCCTGCTCACGCGCCCGTTCAACCGCTTCCTTGGGGGGCAGCTTTGAAGGCTGCTTGGGTTTTTCTACTGGTTTGGACTCCGGCTTTGCCTCCACCGGTTCAGGTTTTTTTTCCTCCGGTTTCTTTTCTTCGGGCTTTTTCTCTTCAGGTTTTGGCGGCTCTAGGGGTTTTGGTGGCGGCAGCTCCTGCTTTTCCAACACCACACGCGCCAGTTGCGGCGGCAACTTTTCTTTTTCCGCACGCGCCAACTCCGGCACTTTAATTACCGTGACCACCACACTCACCACTAATAAAACCGCAATACACACCAACAAAATTTTGTTGTAGCGCTTGTCGTCATCAATCGATGAACTCCAGGGTAGTTCCAGATTCAGGGCAAGCGCCATATCAGCCCTCCCCACCGGAATTAGCGGTATTAGCAGGCAATTCCTTTTTGGTGACGGCGAGAGAGATATCGCGATATTCAGCGGCGGCGCAAGTTGCCATAATTTTTTTCAGCAACTGGTAAGGAATTTTTTGATCCGCCATGATGGTCACCGGGCGACCGGTGAGCTTGTCTTTTTCAGCCAAGGGGCCCGCACGCTCAGCCTGGTATTTCAATTCCTGTTGCAAGGGCGCGTACAAATCACTGGTGGGTGCCACCAGATCAGTCACTGTACCTACCGCGCGGCCACCAACTAACACATCGGTTGCGCTCACCAACACCACCAGATTATTTTCCGGCACCTGCTCGGAAAAAGACGCAGGTAATTTAATACTCTTATCCGTTTGCAATACTTCCACATCACCGGAATTTACCAACAGGAAAAATACCAGAATGGTAAAAATATCCATCAAAGAAACCAGGTTTAACTTGGAGGCCTGATTCAAACGGCGGTGATGTTTTGCCATGCGCTTGGCGCGCAGCGACTGTTTCATTGCGCACCTCCTGCTGGCGCTACTGCGCCGGTGGATTGACCTGGCGGAGGCGCATCGCCCAAGGAGATTTCAGGAAACAATTCCGCGTCCACCAGATTAGCCGCTACCACCGCTTTAAACGAACGCACGGTATCCATAGTGGTGACCAGCGTTTGGTAGTCGGTGTCTTTTTCCGAGAGGATATAAATATCTTTTTTCTGGATGCCTTTATCTTCCAGAAGGCGTTTTGTTTCTTGCAACACACTCGCCAGCATTTTGAAATCATATTGGCCATCGGCCGTTTTTTCGACCCACTTTAATTTGATACCTGCGGGATAATTCACTTCAAATTTATCGGCGCGAATAATTAATTCCAGTTGTTGCGGCGGCTCTTCCGTCATAGGAATGCTGGAATCAGCCATGTCCGGTAATTTTAAATCCAGGACTGTTGTGCGCGAGAGCACCATGCTCATCAACAACACCGGTACCAATATGATCATCAAGTTCATAAAGGAGGTGATGTCGAGATCCGGGTCCTCTTTAAATCGCCGTTTAATGCGCATGAGATTGAACCTCGCTCTTACAATTCAACAGGTTCAATATTTATTGTGCAGATTGTGGTTTGGTAGCACTGGCATCCTGGGTGCGGGTGCGCGGCACATCCTGCACATGGGAAATAATATTCAGGCACTTAAC
>JAGKXA010000317.1 GCA_021151615.1 Cellvibrionaceae bacterium
GGTGAATCCGATAATGCCTACAAGTCGGATACCAAGTTGCTGACTGAGCGACAAGATACCTATGAAATTGCTCTTGCAGGTGAATATAACAATCAATTTTTAAGTACTACAGCTGAATATACAGGGTTGGATCGGCGGTTTGCTGAGCATTCACAAGAAGATATGCGCACGCTCGACGGTGCTGCGTCATTGATGCTGGGGGCGCCGACTGATCCTGTTGATCTTCAATTAAAGCACTCGCGCCACACTTTGTTATCTGCCCCGGACGAAATCAATATTACAACCAATCAGGATGAGCGCGAGATAGTCAGCGTAATTCCTAGAGTAAAAAAACGTATCTCCGCTGCTGATATGTTGATGGTATCCGCAGATTTTACGCAGATAGATTTCACTAAAAACGAATTAAATAATTCCAAGCGTACAACAGCAGCATTGGCGTGGCAGAGGCGCGCGTCAAAAGTAAGCAGTATCAACTTGCAGGCACAGCAGTCAGATATTAGTTTCGATAACTTTGATTCAGCCGATTATAGCTATACCAACGCCGTAGTCGTTTATTCTACACAGTTGCGCAACTTGTCGTATTCGCTTGCGGTAGGTTACAACCGTAGTGAGCGAGATTCGGGGGGCAATTATGGCAGCCCAACCTATGCATTCAGTACAAGCTATAAAACACCCTTGCATTCATTTAAATTAATGTCTAGCAAGGCGATCACCGACTCATCCATGGGTAATGGAAACATCCGGGGCGTTAACCAAAACCCCGATAACGATGGGGCATTTAAAGTTGATCAGATTGAGCGAGTGAATACTGAGGTTTCCTGGGGGACACAAGTTCTATGTATTAAATGCACGCTGAGCTTGTCGCTGCATCGAAATAAAGATGACTACTTGTTGTTGCCGGATGAGGGTCGCCAGGAAGGTGGTTCAGCTTCGTTTACTTATTCATTCTCTGAAGATATTAAGGCCTCCTATAGAGCCAGTGATATGAAACAGCGTTTTGTTGGGTCGTTGATCGGCAGGGATTATGACTATAAAACCCAGTGGCTTGAGTTGGCCATTGGCATTATAGAAAGTTTTAGTTTTCGCGTTTTTATGGAACTTGAAGACCGGGATTCAGATGATAATGACAGAACCTACAATGAAGAGTTTGTGGGCGCTGCCATATCTTATGCGTTTTAATACGGGTTAGCTGGAGTTGTTAGCCAGAATAATAAATTGCGATTTGCGTTATCGCGACAATTAAAAATTAATGTCTATTGAGGATTTGGGGGCGCCCATGAAAAAGTTTTTGATGATGCCGTTATTATTGGCAGTAATGCTGATGGTCGGTTGCAGTGACAAAAAAGCCGAGGTTGCAAATGAGGTGGCTCGTCACACCACATCAGCAAAAACTTACAAGCAACAGGGGCAGCTAAAAGCGGCAATTCTCGAGGCGCGCAACATTATCCAGCTTCAGCCGGAAGATCCCACGGGATATGTATTGCTGGCCGATATTTATAATGATTTGGGTGCAAGTTCGGTTGTTTACAAATTGCTTGAACCAAAAATCGAAAAAATTCCCGCTGTTGCAACGGAGTTGGCGCAAGCCTATTTGAATGGAAAAAAATATCGCTCGGCATTAAATGTTATTGCTGAGCATCCCGCCAGTGAAAAAGAAGGGCAGCTGCGTCAGGCAAAGATTGCCAGCTTATCCAGTATTTATCTGGGTGAAAATGATGCTAGTGAGAAATATCTGGCAACCCTGAAGCAACTGAATGCAGCTCCAGAAGATGTTGCTCTGGTTAACGCAACTGCTGCCCTGGCGCAAGGCAAATCCGAAACGGCGCTGGAAATATTAAATGCTGCCTTACAAACGGCACCCGAAAGTGTAGAAATCTTGCAAATGCTGGGTAGCATTAATCTGTTCAATCGCAAATTGGACACTGCTGAAACTCATCTGACTAAGGCGTTGGGGCGTTTGCCCAAAACGGATATTCTAACCAATCAACGACTCGGTGTGCTCACGTTACTGACTGAAACCCTGATTCAATTAGGGCGAACCAGTGAAGCCTACACCTACCAGAAGGTGATAGCGGAGGCAAATCCAGATAGTAATGCTGCACAACAACGCTTTAATGAAGCTATGGAGCTTTTCCAGCAGGGTAAGTTGGATGAAGCGGAAAATATTTTGCGTGAATTACGCGAACAGTTCCCGAATGATAAAAATACGGCGACCTTGCTCGGGCTCGTTGAGTTTCGTAAAGGGGCAGATGATAAGGCATCATCATTGTTTGATGAGTTTATCGATCCTGAAACGGCGACTCCCACCATTATTCAAGCTGCCGCGCTAGTAAAATATCGCAATAACCAAATGGATGATGCGATTAAACTATTAAAAGCAGCAACGGATAACCAACCCAATAATGCAGCTATTCTGGCTACCTATGGTTTGGCACTACTTGATCAGGATGAGAAAAGTGCAGACGGTGCCAAGGCACTTGAAAAAAGCCTTGCTCTGGATCCGAAACAGCAGCGCATTCGCATTGCACTTGCTAAAAGGTACATGGCATTAAAGCAAAATGAACAAGCAATCGCTCAATTACAAAAGGCATATCAAGAGCAGCCGCTGGACCTTATTATCCAACAAACTTATTTAAAGTTACTGTTCGATAATGGCGCCGCCGAACGTGTAAAAGAAGAAGTAGAATTATTCAAACAGAAATTCCCCGAAAATCCTCGAGGCCATTTCATCGAAGGTTGGTATAACGTAGAAGAAAAAAATTATACGGCCGCTCAACAATCGTTCGAACTGGCCGCGGCCGTTAAAAATAATCCCGAGCGACAACTTGCTTACTCAGGTTTAGCCCAGGTGTATGAATTACAGGATCAACCGCAAAAAGCAGTTGCCAGCTGGCAAATGGCGATAGAGGCTGATCACAGTATGACGGCTGCCTATGGTCGTTGGCTCTCATTAATGCAAAAATTAAATCGCCAGGATGAGGCGATGGAATTTTTGCGCACCTTGGAAAACAGCAGTACCAACTGGCAACCTTCAGTATTGTTATCTCAACTTGAGTTGCAGAATAATAAAATTGATAAGTCAATTGAGTACATAGAGCATGCACTGAGTCGTAGTAATGCGGCTACTAACGTAAAACAGATAGCGGCACGCCTCTACCAGGCTCAGGGCGTCATGCTGCGCAAGGATAAAAAATTAGCAGATGCCCGCGCCGCCTTTCTCCGCGCAGTGAAACTGTTTCCTGAAAATGCCGGCTTCCTGAATAACCTCATTGAGGTTGAGCTCGCCGATAATAATTTTGCCGAGGCACAAAAACTCCTGGATCAGTTTGTAAAAACCGACGAAAACGAAGCTGAACGTCTTTACTTGCAGGCAAGTATTCGAATGGCAGAGAAGAAGGTAGATGAAGGATTAACGTTATATAGAACTGCTT
>JAGKXA010000086.1 GCA_021151615.1 Cellvibrionaceae bacterium
TGGGCCAGTAGCGACTAGTTTGAGTGCGAGCTGCGGCTCATTGGTGTTGTATCTCAACGGCATTATTCATTTTAAACAAGTACTGTTTACCTGGTGGTCATGGTGGATTGGTGATGCTATTGGGGTGCTAATTGCGACTCCGCTGATGTGCGTACTCTTCGCATCGCCACGGCATTTTTGGCACGGGCGTCGCTACACGGTCGGTATGCCAATCGTCGTGAGCAGCTTGGCAGTAGTAATAGTATTTGTGCTTGCTAGTAATAACGAGCAAAAAAAATTGGAGGATCAGTTTAAACAGCAAGCAGAATTAATAACCACGTCTATTGAGTCGCACCTATCCGCAGTGGCTTATAGTCTTGCAACATTGCGCGGGTTGTTTATTGCATCTGATCAAGTTACTCGCGAGGAGTTTTCTGATTATGTAAAAAGTGTAATTCCAGGAATTAACGGGGTTTCAGGTTTCTCCTGGAATCAGTTTGTTCCCCACGAACAGCGTTCACGTTTTGAAGATCAAATGCGCTCGGAAGGTTATGAAAACTTCCATATAAAAGAAAAAAGTGCATCGGGAAATTTTATAGAGGCACCGGTACGTTCTGATTACACGGTGATTACTTATGTCGAGCCTTGGTTAGAAAATCAAGGGTTAATAGGGATTAATTCGGCTGCAGATCCAGCTCGCGCCGCAGCACAAGAGCGAGCTCGCGATACTGGGTCTTTGTCTATGACTGATCCTCTGCATTTATATCGCGATACTCAGTATTCTCCTGGGGTAATTGTCTTTTATCCTGTTTTTCGTGATAGCGACCAAGCGTTGACGGCTGAGCTTCGACAAAAAAACTTATTGGGTTACGCTACTGCAATCGTGCGAATCAACACCTTGATTCCTCCTGCATTAAAGTCTTTCCGTACATCAGAAATTGATATTTTAATTACGGATGTCACTGATCCGGCCGCTCCGTTGGAGTTTTATACTGCGATTTCAGATGGCGGATCTGCGTACGCCAACTCGTTAGCAGTAATCCGAGACATCTCATTTGCTGGTCATCGTTTATCGATTAGCATAATGCCCTCGGAAGCCTTTTTGCTAGGGAATCGCAGTTTACAATCCTGGTTTGTATTGGCCGGTGGATTACTATTTTGTAGCTTTTTGGGGGGGTTCCTGCTTTTGATTAGCGGGCGTACTCAGCACGTGCGTGATTTGGTGGAACAGCGGACCAAGGAATTAACTGCAATTCTGGAGAATGCAGTTGAATCTATTTTGGTGGTTGATGAGCGCGGTTTAATTATTCGCGCTAACCCGGCAGCGACACAATTGTTTGGTTATGTTTTTGATCCACAGAAGCTGTTGCTAATTGGCGAATTGATCCCGAGCTTAAATCAATTTTTTTCTCAGGAAGGGCAATATTTAGAAACTATTAGCTGGCGTGAAGGTATTGCATTGCGCAGTGATGGTAATCAATTGCCGATTGAACTAAGTTTAAGCCCTGTTGCATTACAGGATCGAAATCTATTCACTCTGATTATTCATGATGCTTCTGCAAAACGAAAAATTGATAAACTCAAGAACGAATTTATTTCTACCGTGAGTCATGAGCTACGTACTCCTTTAACCTCAATCAAGGGCGCTTTAGGTATCGTATTGAGTGGTGATTTAGGTGCGTTGGAAATTCGTTCCAGAGATTTACTGACTATTGCCAGCAATAATGTGGATCGCTTAACGCGTTTGGTTAATGATATTTTGGATATTGATAAGCTGGAATTTGGTAATGTGCAGTTACATAATCAACGAAAGGTAGTTTATCCCTTGTTGCAACAATCCGTTGAACAAAACCAGGGGTACGCTACGCGCTACGGCGTGGAGTTAATTCTGGGTGAGGTAGATGAGAATGCGCAGCAGCTCAGTGCCAACCTGGATGTTGATCGCTTTTTACAAGTGATGTCGAACCTTTTATCTAATGCTATCAAATATTCCCATTTGGGCGGCAAAGTCCAGGTGGCATTGGTAAAGGTTGATGACAAACTAAAAATTTCCGTGATCGATCACGGCCAGGGAATTCCTGCCGATTTTAGCCAGCGAATTTTCCGAAAATTTGCGCAGGTGGATTCATCGGATACTCGACGGCGTGATGGCACTGGTCTTGGCTTGAGTATTACCAAAGTCATCGTAGAACGTTTCGGGGGCAAAATTGATTATCAATCCATAGAGGGGCAGGGCTCCACTTTTTATTTCACCTTACCTATCGCTGAATAAAGGCATTTCGCGAGAGTTCTTTACATCGTTTATATATACCTTTTTTCCGTGAATTGGCTCGGTTTGTGCTCAGAGGGTTATTGAGAGCCTATTTGGCACTTTATTTTTAATAAAAGCGGCAAAACCGGCTAAAGTTTACCCATAGGTTGCCGCTATCTTTAGAAGCAAGCACTCATTCGATGAGGAGCGGCAATTCTGTGGCGTGAGGGTATTATGGTGAGCGCAACATCAAGCACAACCAACAGCAATGCATCGACAGGTTCCAGCATCATTAGCGCTTTGGGGACTGGTTCTGGCATTGATACCAACAAGCTGGCGGATCAATTAACTGAAGCCAACAAGATGGTTCAGGCCGAGCGCCTGACCACTAAAAAGACCTTGTTGGAAACCCAGATTTCTGATTATGGACTGTTGCGAAGTTCCCTTTCCAAGCTGGAGACCGCTGCAACGGCGCTGGGTAGCTCAGATACCTTTAACGCCAAATCTCTCTCTATTCCAGATACCAAATTGCTAAGCATCACCAAACTGGATGCCAAAGCGGCTGCGGGAGCATATCAGCTGAAAGTGGAGCAGGTGGCTCAATCGCAATCGTTGAGTTCAACGACCTTCTCCTCCATGACGGATCCCATCGGTAAGGGCACCCTTACCATTCGCCTGGGAGAATGGAACGCCGCGCTCAATGACTTTACCGTCGACTCCACCAAAACGGGCGCCACTATCACCATTGATGATTCCAACAATTCCCTAACGGGTTTGCGTGATGCTATCAACAAGGCAAACATTGGGGTTTCTGCAAGTATTGTGGGTGATGGTTCCTCCTATCGTTTGTTGCTGACCTCTAAGTCAGGTGCCAAAAACGAAATTGAAATTACAGCAGCTGAAACGGCGGGCGCCCCCGGCTTGGCCAGTTTTAATTTTAATGAAACCACGCGCAACCTCACCCAGCAGCAAGAAGGGCTTGATGCGAAAGTCCGCGTAAACGGCCTGTTAGTGTCTCGTGAAACCAACCAGATTAAAGACGTGGTTGATGGATTGGAATTCGATTTGTTTGCGGCGTCGCTTACCGAAACAGTAAGCGTGACTATCAATGAGGATAAATCAATTGCTGAAAAAGCAATTCGCGATTTTGTTACCGCCTATAACACGTTTAAAACGGAAGTGGAAAAGCTGGTTGGCTATGATACCGAGAAAAAGGATTACGGTAGTTTGCACCGCGATTCGCTGGCTAATAATTTGATGCGTGGTATTCGAAGTACACTTTCTGCTGCAGTACCAGGGCTTAGTGGTGGTTTTACCAGTTTATCCAATTTGGGTATTCGCACAGAACTGGATGGCTCTTTGAAAATTGTTGAAACGGAAGGTAATACCGGTTTCCGTGCCGCAATAGACAATAACTTTGCGTTTGTACGCGATTTGTTTGTTCCCAAGACATCATCATCAGTAACTAACATTGATGTCACCAAATTCTCAGCAAAAAGTCAGGCTGGTTCTTATGATGTAGTGATTACCCAGCAGCCATCGAAGGGTAAATATACCGGTGCGGCCATGGTTGCCACATTTCCTTTGGATACCACCGGCAAAGATTACAATTTCAAAGTAAAGGTTGATGGTACTGAGTCGGCATTGATTACGATTCCCGCAGGAAAAACCTATGCGTCGGCCAGTGAACTGGCCACTGAAATACAAAGTTTAATTAACCTGGATGCTAATGTTAAAGCTGCCAAATCCACTGTGGCAGTCAGTGTGGATGCGGGCAAATTAGTGCTTACCTCTGATGCCTACGGTTCATCCAGCAAAGTGGAAATTTCGGCGATTTCAACTGACATGGCGGATTTGGGTATCGCGTTGGGGGCGGGCACGGCGGGAACCAACGTTGGAGGCACCGTAAACGGTGAAGCAGCCTTTGGTTACGGTAATGTACTTTTACCGGCATTGGGTAGTAAGGCGGAAGGTTTGAGTATGTCAGTTCGCCCGGGCGCAACCTCAGGCACAATTACTTTTTCGCGCGGCTTTGCTGGTGCTATGACCAATCTGGTTAACGACTATGTTAAATCGTCTGGACTAATCAAGGAGCGCGAAACAACGGTTAATAAGGACATAGATAAAGTGGAAAAAGATGAGGAAGCATTGAATCGTCGTAGTGAGGCATATCGTGCGCGTTTGATGTCGCAATTCCAAGCGATGGAGTCTATCGTCCGCGCATTGAATTCTACCGGTGACTTTTTGGATGGGATTTTGGATCGTCTGCCATTTACCGCGAAAAGTAGTTAATCCGCCGTGAGGCTCGTACACCGGGCCTTAGGGTATTCCTGCCTGTATTTTATACCAAATTGTTTTTTCTCAATTATTCCATTGGACTTTCGTGACCTTTGGCAGATCCTTTGCTATATAACTAATTACCATTGAAACCGTCAAAAACCGGACAGACTATGCCAAAAGTATTTGCGTTCTTACCTGCTCGAGGTGGATCAAAAGGCATATTGCAGAAGAATATTGCCCCCTTACTGGATCAGCCACTGATTGCATATAGCATCCAGGCAGCTCAGGCATCCGGCGTTATCGATGAAATTTATGTTTCATCGGATGACGATCAAATTTTAGCGGTAGCCCATTATTACAAGGCGGAGCGATTAAAACGCGATCCACATCTGGCACGCGATGATTCTCCAACAGATCCCGTCATTGCAGAATTTATCCATCGCGTTAAGCCTGCAGCAAAAGACATTATCATTTTATTACAACCTACATCGCCGTTACGCACTGGTGAGCATGTTCGCGAAGCTCTCGCTGAGTTCAATGATTTCCCCACCTGCCACAGCTTGATTAGCGTTTATGAAATTAGTAATAAATTTATGAAGGCTTATGTAGGGGGGGGGGAGTTTTTGCATCCCCTGGCGGGTGAGCATACTTCCTATACGCGTCGTCAGGACTTGCCCTCACTCTATATGCCGAATGGCGCTATTTATATTTTTAAAGTGGAAGATTTTTTGCGAGAAGAGAAAATTCCACGAACACATATAATCCCCTATTTAATGTCTGGCTATGACAGTTTGGATATTGATACTCCTGATGATTTAGAGATTGCTGAACAGCGATTACGTGAGAGGTTAAAAGATGGCAAATAATGTAATTAACATCGGCGGTCGTTTGGTTGGGCCGGATTATCCACCGCTGGTAATTGCGGAAATTGGCATCAATCACAATGGTTCCTTGGAAATTGCTAAACAAATGGTCGATGCTGCTGTGGCGGCGGGGGCAGAAGTTATCAAGCATCAAACCCACATCGTGGAAGATGAAATGGCCGGTGAAGCCAAGCGTATCAAGCCGGGCAATTCCGATAAACCTATTTATAAAATCATGGAAGAGTGTGCGCTCAACGAAGCGGATGAGATTGCATTGCAGCAATATGTAATTGCCAGAGGCGCCGTGTTTATTAGTACACCTTTCTCGCGCGCAGCAGCTGAACGCCTCGAACGGATGAATGTTCCCGCGTATAAAATTGGTTCCGGTGAATGCAATAATTATCCATTAATTAAGCACATTGCCAAAAAAGGTAAACCTATCATCTTAAGTACGGGCATGAATACCATTGAAAGTATTCGCAAGGCGGTGGCGATATTTCGCGAATATAAGGTCCCTTATGCGTTGATGCACTGTACCAACATTTACCCGACTCCACCGGAATTGGTGCGGCTGGAAGCAGTTCGTGAATTACAGCAGGAATTTCCTGATTCGGTAGTCGGTTTATCTGATCATACATTAGGAAACTATGCTTGCCTGGGGGCCGTTGCTCTGGGAGCGGATATTCTGGAGCGTCACTTTACTGACTCTATGTCCCGCGAAGGGCCGGACATTGTCTGCTCAATGGACCCGGCTGCATTAAATGAACTTATCAATGGCGCAGCGCTGTTGCACAAGATGCGTGGAGGCCGTAAAGGCATTGTTAAAGAGGAGCAGCCAACAATCAACTTTGCTTACGCTACTGTAGTTACTATCAAATCTGTAAAAAAAGGTGAGCTATTTAGCGCCGAAAATATTTGGGTTAAACGCCCCGGTACAGGTGAGATACTGGCTGAGTTTTATGATGAAGTGATAGGCAAGGCAGCATCAGAGGATATAGCAGCAGATGAATTGGTGGCATACCGTCAGGTTGTTGGTCTAACTCCACGTGCTTGATGATTAATTGGGTATTGTAATGAGAAAAAAAATTGTATTCCTCACTGGTACGCGCGCTGATTTCGGGAAAATTCGCTCGCTGCTCGATGTGATGGATAAGGCGAATCAGTTTGAGATTCATGTGTTTGTAACTGGTATGCACATGCTGCGCAAATATGGTTTGACCTGCATGGAGGTAGAGAATCGCGGCTACAAAAACATTTACAAATTTATCAATCAAAATTATAGCGATACCATGGATTCCATACTCGCTAAAACGATTGCCGGGCTCTCGGATTACGTAAAGGAAATTAAGCCGGATATGATTGTGGTTCATGGCGATAGGGTGGAAGCCTTGGCAGGCGCTATTGTTGGTAGCCTGAATAATATCCTGGTATCTCATATCGAGGGCGGTGAGGTATCGGGTACCATTGATGACTTAATTCGCCATTCCGTGAGTAAATTGTCTCATCTGCATTTCGTCTCTAATGAGCGGGCTATGCAACGCCTGATTCAGCTGGGAGAGCATCGCAACAATATTTATCCGATTGGCTCACCCGATGTGGATGCGCTATTTTCACCAGACTTACCAAGCCTTGATCAGGTGAAAGAGTGGTATGGCATTCCGTTTGAACAATACGCCATTATGTTGTTCCATCCGGTAACGACCGAGGTGGACGACATGCGCAGGCAAGTTAAGTGCCTTGTTGATGCAGTGGTGGAATCCGGTGAAAACTATGTTGTTATTTATCCTAACAACGATAATGGAAGCGCAGCCATTATTCATGAATATGGACGTATAGAAAGCAATACCTTGCACTTTAAGGTGTATCCCTCCATGCGTTTTGACTACTTCTTAACGTTATTGAAAAATGCTAATTACATGATTGGTAATTCCAGCTCAGCGCTGATGGAAGCACCCTACTATGGTGTGCCAGCAATTAACATTGGTAGTCGACAAACAGATCGTGCTGAGCTTCCAAGCGTGATTAATTGTGAGAGTCAAAAAGATGCCATTGATTCTGCAATTGAATCGGTAAAGAAGCTTCGCGTTGAGCCGGTGCAGCACTTTGGTGAGGGAAATAGTTGTATGCGGTTTTTGGATATTCTGCGTGACGAAAATGTGTGGAATACCAGCAATCAGAAAAAGTTTGTTGATTGGGCAGGTACCGCGTGAGAGTTATTTCAAGAATCGATATTAAAAATGAGTTTGTCATTAAGGGCATTCACTTGGAAGGCCTGCGTAAAGTAGGTAACCCCAATGAAATGGCGCTGAAGTATTACCACAATGGAATTGATGAAATCCTGTTTATGGATGCAGTGGCAAGCCTTTATGATCGTAATAATTTATTTCATATTGTTGAGGCTGCTTGTAAGGAGATTTTTATACCTATCACCATGGGCGGTGGTATTCGTACGCTGGATGACATTCATCAGTGTTTACAGTCCGGAGCGGATAAAGTTGCCATTAACACGGCAGCTGTACATAACCCGGACATTGTTAAAAAAGCATCCCTGCGTTTTGGTAACCAATGTGTTGTTGCCTCGATTGAGGCCAAGCGCGTGGGAAACTCTTGGGAAGCCTACATAGATAATGGTCGCGAACCAACACAGCTAAATGTCATTGAATGGGCTAAAAAGCTTGAATCACTTGGGGCTGGCGAATTATTGGTAACTTCCATTGATCAGGAAGGTACAAAGCGGGGTTTCGACGATCAATTAATTGCCGCAGTAAATCAAGCGGTTTCTATTCCAGTGATAGCCTGCGGCGGAATGGGTAAAGTGGGCGATATCGCGAGCCTTTTAAATGCGACTGTTCCCAGCGCCATTGCTTGTGCGAGCATATTTCATTATGACCTGGTTTCTATTGCCAACGTCAAAGCGGCAATCGCGGATGCAGGATATCCAGTGAGACGCGAGGTCAGTGTATGAAGCTGGTGATTGTTGATTATGGTGTAGGCAATATTCGTAGTTTGACGAACGCATTTGATCATATTGGTTGTGATGTTGAGTTGACTCGTGATCCTGCACGTATTCTTGCCGCCGATCGTTTGGTTCTGCCGGGTGTTGGTTCATTTCCTTATTGCATGGAAAAACTAAAAGAGTATGAACTGGATACAGCGATCAAAACTTATGTATCCCGGGGTAAGCCCATGTTGGGTATTTGTGTCGGAATGCAAATGTTATTTGATTTTGGAGAGGAGCATGGCGGGGCAGAAGGCTTGGGAATAATTCCGGGTAGAGTTATTCATTTCTCCCGTTATGCTGAGGAAAATCAATTGCCAGTTCCCGCCCGGTTGCCGCACATTGAATGGAATGCGGTTAACTGGAATCAAAACTCTGATGCTGACACATTGTTTGCAACTACTGCATTGGGCGGATTTTATTATTTTGTACATAGTTTTGTATGTGTGCCAGACCATACCGAGCACTTGCTTGCTTCAACCTCTTATGCCGGAATCGACTATTGCTCCATGGCAATAAAAGGTCGGGTGTGTGGTGTGCAATTTCATCCAGAGAAAAGCGGTACATTAGGCTTGTCTTTGCTAAAGGCATTTGTTTTCAATTAACAAAGTGATGATTAATAAACGTTATTTTACTGTGTCGAATGACTAAGTGAGTCTGATTATGGAAGCTTTTTTTGGTCTCCCTCCGCAAGTCACATTTTGTAAACGATGTGTAATTTCCAATCAGCGCCCTAGCTCTACCGTTGAGTTCAAGCATACGGCAACGGAAAAAAAGGCTGTAATCGATTTTGACGAAGAAAGTATTTGCAGTGCTTGTCGTTTTGCTGAACAGAAAGATCGAGGAATAGATTGGCAACAAAAAGAGGAGGAACTGAAAACATTGTTGGCCCGTTTTAAGCGCAATGATGGTGGTTACGATGTAATAGTTCCTGGCAGCGGAGGAAAAGACAGTGCCTACACTGCGCATGTGTTGAAATATAAATATGGGATGAATCCTTTGACAGTAACCTGGTCTCCGCATCTGTACACTGATATTGGTTGGAAAAACATGCAAAACTGGATGCATGTTGGTGGTTTGGATAATGTGTTATTTACCCCGAATGGTAAGTTACACCGTCTGTTAACGCGCTTGGCGTTTATTAATCTACTCCATCCATTTCAACCGTTTATTGTTGGTCAGCGAATTATCGGGCCATTAATGGCTGCAAAATTTAATGTTCCACTGGTGATGTATGGTGAGAATCAGGCTGAATATGGCAATAAGGTTGATGAAAACCAAAAACCAACAATGGATCCAAAATTTTTCTCCACTGATGATCCATTGGATATGCGCCTGGGTGGCGTTACTGTGCGGGAAATTATTGAGCGCTATGATTTTACATTGAACGATTTCACACCTTACATCGCACCGCGCCCGGAATTATTGGAAGAAAAGAAAATTGAAGTTCACTACCTGGGGTATTACCTGAAATGGGATCCTCAAGAGTGTTATTACTATGCATCCGAGCATACGGGTTTTCAGGCGAATCCAGATCGGACTGAAGGCTCCTATTCAAAGTACAGCAGTATCGACGATAAGATAGACCCATTTCACTATTTCACCACCTTGATTAAATTTGGTATTGGTAGGGCAACTTATGATGCAGCCCAAGAAGTTCGCAATGGGAAAATCACTCGGGAGGAGGCGGTTCACCTGGTTAAAAAATATGATCAGGAGTTTCCCAAAAAGTATTTCCATGAGTTTCTGGATTACATCAGCTTGAGTGAAAATGAATTTTGGGAGACTGTCGACAAATTCCGCTCACCACATTTATGGATTAAAGATGATTCTGGTCAGTGGCAATTGCGCCACACTGTTTGGCAAGGTAAACAGCAGTGAAGCGAGTGTTGAAGGTTCTTCACCTGGCCAGCTTCTCCGGTAATATTGGTGATAACGCCAATCATGCCGGTGCGCGCGCACAGTTTGCGCAGAACCTTTCTTTTCAGCTGGATTTTACCGAGCTGGAAATTCGGGAGTTTTATTGGAAACAGCGTTTTTTTGATGATGATTTTATTAGCTATGCCAATCAATTTGATCTTTTATTGATAGGGGGGGGCAATTATTTCGAGCTTTGGGTTGAGTATTCGCGTACTGGGTGTTCAATTGATTTGCCGCCCGAACTCCTGGCTAAAATTCGTTGCCCTGTGCTTTTTTACGGGTTAGGTGTTGATGCAGGTCAGGGGGTGCCGGATGTCTGTTTGCAACGCTTTCGTGAGTTTATGGATTATATCCTGGCAGACGATAAATTTTTTGTGGCGGTGCGCAATGATGGCGCTGTGGATACCCTGGATAAATATCTAGGCGAGCATTACGCACGGGCGGTGTCTGCTGTTCCGGATGGTGGTTTTTTTGTGAAGCCAGGTGCGCATAGTCTTCCCGAATTGGCAAATTCTCCCCGGAATATTGTTATAAATTTGGCTGGAGATATGTTGGAAACTCGTTTCAAAGGTGGAGAAAACTTTCTCTCGGCTGAGGGTTTTTTTAAAGAGTTTGCTTGCTGCCTTGAACATCTGCTCACTGCCAATCCTGATTTGAACCTCGTGTTTGTTCCGCATATTTTTCGCGATTATGCGCCTATATCTTCAGTAATAGAGTTTTTGCCCGATAACCTGCGTCGTCGTCGAATTGCTGTTGCGCCATATTTGGTAGGAACCGTCGGCGGCGATAGGCAATTTTCACTGTATCAGCAGGCGAGCCTGGTTTTGGCAATGCGTTTTCACGCTAATGTATGCCCTATAGGGATGGGTGTGCCGACATTGGGATTAGTTAGTTATCCGCAAATTAGTCATTTATATCGGGAGCTTAATTTAAGTGCCTTAGCCGTTGATGTGACTGCAACCGGATTTTCCACGACGTTATTTGATCAGTCTCAGTTGGCTTTATCAGGTAAGCATGTTGACGGTCATTTGGTTACGGCAGCGCTTCTGTCAAGCATTAAAGCGACGCATAAAAAAATTGACGCCTGGTTGCTGCGTCAACTTTGTTAGCTTCAATGCAGTGAATGAAGGCGTTAATGTAAATTTGGCTGGGTTTTGATTTTTTCCGCCAGATTACGAGTGCGGGCGTCAGGTTTTAAGAGTTCATTACGAAGTTTTTGTTCGGCGTGATCCATAAATTCCAGGTAGTAACTCTTTGCATGGTTGAAGATATCTACCCCTTCTTTTTCGCTCGCTCCGTTATAAAGTGATTTTGCCAATACAAAGTTAAACGAATGAACACTGCCTTTAATTAATGAGTAGGCATATTGTTTGATTTTGTCTTTGCCGGCGTTTAGTGCAATGTGATGGTGTTCAGTTAGCATCAAAAATGCCTCACTTCTGCTGGTGGCATCTTTGGTGAAAATTACTCTAAATTGATCGAATAAATCTAATACCGGCGAGAACTTTTCCATTACTTCCGCATTATCATGGATTTTCTTCAGTCCATTCATGTTGAAGTGAGTGTTGTAGAGACTGCGAGCGTATGATTTTTTATCGATTACTGGCGCGTTATTTAGGTCTATTTCTTCATAGCGTATCGGTTTGCTTCCTCTAATTAGTACACCTTCACTGGTGTTATAGCAGTTTATTTTTTTGTTTTGAATGAGTAGTGTTTCTACAGCGAGACGAGCATGGGAATAGACCGCGGTGCTTACAATTTTGTTGCCGAAGTTTCCATCCAAAAGGATGTTTCCTTCTGCATCATGTTTGTATAAATGCAAATCCTCCTGGTGTTTGTCATCGATATCATAGTGCTTACTTAATTCAGAGTGGTGTTTTCCTTCAGCAGGGAAACCAAAGTCCATACCGAAGATATAGATATCGGAAAATCCCAAGGCAGCGGCGAATGCCATACCTGTATTGCCAACGGTTGGGTTGGATAATGCCATATTTATCACAAACTGATCTTCGCCAATGTATTGGCAAATAAAGTGAGTACCAAGGTCGTTGCTTTTCATACCCATCCCAACGGTATTGAACAGTGCAAATGTATCCGGGTGGATGGTATTCAGCCCAAGTAATATGACGTCTTTACGGAACTCTTCTGTGGTAGACGTTTCGATCCATTCCACAACGGGGCGTGTGCGTTCCATTTCGATATGGAAGTCTGGTTTTATCCCAAGTTTTGCGAGTGAACCAAGTGCAGTTCCACAGGAAAATATGATGGCTTTGTCTCGATTAGCCAACAGAAAGTCTTTTGCTTTGTCCAGGGAAGGCCCGTTGGCGATAACAAATGCTGGTTTGTTAGTGTAGCTATTGGTCAGTAGGGCATGGGAACGCAGGATGGGTGTGTTGTTTCTATAGTTGGCGACTGAGTGTGAAAGGCTGATTTGTTCATCGTCGAAATAACCCATTGCACCAATCAGCGTAGGTAATTTTTCAAAAAACATCGACGTAGTTGCTTTCATTTCGGGGCTGCTTAAGTGATCGAAAACATTCGGTCTTGCTGCATTAAATAACCCGATTTGATTGAGATATATGCGCATCTGCTCGTAGCATTCACTGGGCTTTTGTCCAACAATTAAGTTAAACGTGGTGTAGCGACGATCGAAATGATCGTAAAGCTTGTGCCAATCCAGCGTATGTAATGCGGCGTAAAATATATCTTCGTGTGGTTCCAGAATACACAGGTGTTTGATGTCCGTAATTTCCAGTAGCTGATTGATGTGGTAACCCAACCCGATTCCCATCACTAACATAAATTGTGTTTCTTTTTCGAGCGGCACAAGTATGTTGGTGAGCTCTTTTGAATTTATATAGTCAATCATCGGGTTCATTTTACTGATGTGCGCATCGCTTTCTATATCCAACGCTTGCGTTGTGCGCGCAAGAACCCGGTAACGAGAGGGCATCAATTTGTATTGATCGACATATTCCTGGCAAAAGGCGACAGGATCTTTGTTGAATACGGGGGAGTTGTCCAAATCTACGTTTGCAAGATTGATGTAACCCTCCGGGGTGAGCATCATTTTTATTTTGGTAGGGTTGTAATTCAGGTACTTGTTGTAAATTGTTGGCTCTGCTTGACGGAAAAACTCCATGTTTTTTTGAAATACCATTTCCAGTTCAAGACTTTTTTGTTTTAGTTCTGCCTGACGAAGAAGTTCTTGTAGCTGATCCATGGTGGGGCCTCAATAAAATGAATCGCCAAAAAAATGACGAAAGGAGATAATTTACTCTGAAAGAGCAGTATTTATGCCAGAAGTATAGTTGCGATAAGGTTTTTTGCCGGTTTTTGTTATGGCTAATTACCGTGAAAATTGAGGCAAAAAAAGCCCGCTTGGCAGCGGGCTTCTTTATTTAACGAGAACGATCAAGAGGGATCTTGTTACACAGCAACAGTCTGAATCTCAACCGCTGCAATACGCTTGCCTTCATTGGCGGCGTTTTGGTAACTCTCAATTTCGTTGAAGTTAAGGTAGCGGTAAATATCGGCCGACATGCTATCGATCTTCTGCGCGTAGCTCAGGTATTCCTCTGGCGTTGGCAGCTTGCCGAGTACGGCAGCGATTGCCGCCAGTTCGGCAGAGGCCAAGTACACATCTGCACCTTCGCCCAAACGGTTCGGGAAGTTACGGGTAGAGGTAGATACCACGGTAGAGTTTTTCGCAACGCGCGCCTGGTTACCCATACACAATGAGCAGCCGGGCATTTCGGTGCGGGCGCCTTTCACGCCATAGATGCTGTAGTAACCTTCTTCCATCAATTGGTGTGCATCCATCTTTGTGGGTGGTGCAATCCACAGGCGAGTGGTCAATGCATCTTTGGTTGCTGCCAACAATTTACCGGCAGCGCGGAAGTGCCCGATGTTGGTCATGCAAGAACCGATGAACACTTCATCAATCTTCGCACCTTGTACGTCAGACAATACTTTCACATCGTCCGGATCATTCGGGCAGGCGAGGATTGGTTCTTTGATGTCAGCCAGGTCGATGTCGATGATCGCTGCGTATTCCGCGTCCGCATCGGCTTCCATCAATACCGGGTTAGCCAGCCACTCTTCCATTTTACGTGCGCGACGCTCAATGGTACGGACATCGCCGTAGCCTTGTTCGATCATCCAGCGCAGCATGGTGATGTTGGACTTCAGGTATTCAATGATGGGTTCTTTGTCCAGTTTGATAGTACAGCCGGCTGCAGAGCGCTCAGCAGATGCGTCAGAGATTTCAAACGCTTGTTCTACTTTCAGGTTGGGCAAGCCTTCTACTTCCAGGATGCGACCGGAGAAAATGTTTTTCTTGCCCTTCTTCTCAACAGTCAACAGGCCTTGCTTGATGGCATACAGCGGAATGGCGTTAACCAGATCGCGCAGTGTGATACCGGGTTGCAATTCGCCTTTGAAACGAACCAGAACAGACTCAGGCATATCCAGCGGCATAACACCAGTTGCCGCCGCAAACGCAACCAGACCAGAACCGGCCGGGAAAGAAATGCCGATCGGGAAACGGGTGTGAGAGTCGCCACCGGTACCAACGGTGTCAGGCAGCAACATACGGTTCAACCATGAGTGGATGATGCCGTCGCCTGGACGCAGGGAAACACCGCCACGGGTCATGATAAAGTCGGGCAGGGTGTGTTGGGTTTCGATGTCGACCGGCTTGGGATAAGCAGCGGTGTGACAGAAAGATTGCATGGTCAGGTCGGCAGAGAAACCCAGGCAAGCCAGGTCTTTCAATTCGTCGCGGGTCATTGGGCCAGTGGTATCTTGTGAGCCCACGGTAGTCATCTTCGGCTCACAGTAAGTGCCTGGGCGAATACCGGTAGTACCGCACGCCTTACCTACCATCTTCTGCGCGAGGGTGTAGCCTTTGCCAGTGTCAGCAGGTGCTTGTGGCAGGCGGAACAGGGTGCTTGGTGGCAGGCCCAGGGATTCACGCGCTTTGCTGGTCAAGCCACGGCCAACGATTAATGGAATACGACCACCGGCTTGAACTTCGTCCAGCAGTACATCGGATTTCAATTCAAATTCAGAGATCACTGCGCCGGTAGTGGCGTTCAGGATTTTGCCTTCGTACGGACGAATCTCAATCACGTCGCCCATGTTCAGGTTGTCTACGGGGGCTTCAAATACGAGTGCGCCTGCGTCTTCCATAGTGTTGTAGAAAATCGGCGCAACTTTGCCGCCGATACACACACCACCAGTGCGCTTGTTAGGTACACCGGGAATGTCGTCGCCGATAAACCAGAGCACGGAGTTGGTAGCGGACTTACGTGAAGAACCGGTACCTACTACATCGCCTACAAATACCAGTGGGAAACCTTTGGTTTTCAGGGCTTCGATTTGTTTGATAGGGCCTACGGAACCGGGTTGGTCTGGGGTAATGCCGTCGCGCGCCATTTTGAACATGGCCAGTGCGTGCAGCGGGATATCAGGGCGTGACCAGGCATCAGGTGCTGGTGACAGGTCATCGGTGTTGGTTTCACCGGTGACTTTGAATACGGTGAGCTTGGTGCTCTCGGCAACTTTTGGCTTGCTGGTGAACCACTCGCCATCGGCCCAGGATTGCATCAGCGCTTTTGCGTGAACATTGCCGGCTTTTACTTTCTCTTCCACATCGTGGAATGCATCAAACATCAGCAGGGTGTGCTTGAGTTGTTCGGCGGCCAATGGTGCCAGGGTGGCGTCGTCGAGGAGGTTTACCAGTGGTTCGATGTTGTAACCACCGAGCATCATGCCGAGCAGTTTAATGGCGAGGGGTTTATCAATGAGGGG
>JAGKXA010000318.1 GCA_021151615.1 Cellvibrionaceae bacterium
TGGCCTGGGCGCGGGCGATGGCGGCGGCGACAGGATCGTTTGGATCTAACGTCGGTGCAGCAGTGGGCGCAGTAGCGAGTGCCGGGGCAGTTGTAACCTGGCCCGCAGCAAACTCGGCCAGTTTTTTCTCGGCCTCGGCAACTTTTAACTCGGCCTGCTTGATGCGTGCTTTTTGCTTTTCAAGCTGCTCTTCAGTAATCGCAACGCCCGCCTCATTGGGCACCAGCGGTTTTTGCGCAAACTCCAAACCGTTTTTGGCGGCGGCCAGCAGGCGCTCGAGCTTGGCTTTTTGTTCATCGGGTGATGCATGGGCCGTGCTGGCCTTGGCAACCGCAGCGCTGACCACATCGGTAGTTACAGAGGCGGTACCGGTTGCTGGCGCTTCGGCAGCTTTTTCGGCGAGTTTCTTTTTCGCTTCTTCAGCGGCTTTCTGGCGCGCGAGGCGCTTGGCTTCTTTTTCGGCTTCCTCTTTGGCGATGCGCGCCTTGCGGAATTCGAAACGCTGACGCGAGCGGTCGGCTTTCTCTTTTTCTATGTCATTCAGGCGAATGCTGCCTTTGGCGGCGCGATAGTACTGCACCAACGGGATACTGCTCGGGCAGACATAGGAACAGGCACCACACTCGATGCAATCAAAAAGGTTGTGCGATTCCAGCCGCTCGAAATCTTCCGCTTGCGCATACCAGAACAATTGTTGCGGCAGCAGGCTGACCGGACAGGCTTCGGCACACATACCGCAGCGGATACAAGCTTGTGCCGGCTCTGGCGGCGGCAATTCCTGTTTGCTGGGCGCGAGTATGCAGTTGGTGGTTTTGATTACCGGCGCATCCATATCCAGCAGGCTGAAGCCCATCATTGGGCCGCCCATGACCACGCGTGAGGCGCGGCTGGCATCAAACCCGTGTTGCTCCAACAGATAGCTGATCGGCGTACCGATCAGGGCATCGATATTGCGTTGGGTTTGCAGTGCTTCGCCCACCACAGTGGTAACGCGTGAGATCAAGGGTTCGCCATAGCGGACGGCGCGCCAGGCTGCAACAGCGGTACCGACGTTAACGCAGATAACGCCTATATCCGCCGAGTGATGGCCGCTGGGAATCTCGCGTCCGGTCAAAATCTGGATCAGCTGTTTTGCACCACCAGAAGGGTATTTGGTGGGGAAGGCGACTACTTTAATCTTCGCCGCTTCCGGGTCATTCACCGCAGCGCCAGCGACAGCCGCTTTCAACGCCGCAATCGCTTTGGGTTTGTTGTCCTCAACACCAATCAGCAGGTGTTTGGGGTGATGGAGGATATGGCTCAGCAACAAAGTGCCTGCGACCAGCTCATCGGCGCGCACCTGCATCAAAATATCATCGGCGGTGATATAAGGCTCGCACTCGGCACCGTTCAGGATCAGCGTATCTATCACCTGGGTAGATTTGGGTGCGAGTTTTACTGCCGTTGGGAAGCCTGCACCGCCGAGGCCGGCAACACCGGCTTCACGGATTTTCTTGAGTAATTCCAAACGGTCGAGGGCACGGTAGTCAGTGCACTCGGTTAACTCTATCCACTCATGTTTCCCATCCGGTTGAATCACTACGGATTCAGCCGCCATGCCGGAGGGGTGCGGAATTGCGCGCGCTTCTATCGCGATCACTGTGCCCGAGGTAGATGCATGGGTATTGGCGCTAAAAGTACCGTCGGCTGCGCCAATGAGTTGGCCGGTTAATACGCGTTCGCCCACTTGCACCACCGGCTGTGCCGGCGTGCCCATGTGCTGGTTCAGCGGAATGACCAATACCGGTGGCAGGGGGATTTCACCCAGGGGTAATTGCAAGGATTGGTGTTTGTTTTCCGGCGGATGAATACCACCGGGCAGCTCCCAGACTTTGATTAGGCTAGTCATTTACGCGGCTTTACCTGTTTCGTCGGTGGCGTTGCTGGTATCGAAAGCGGCACCGCGCCCCTGGTCAGAGGCGATCAAATTCACTTCGTTGGCGATTACATGGAAAACCGGTTTTTGGTTGGTGGCCGGTAAATCCCATTTCCAGGTTTTAAGGTCGGTTTGCACCGGGATCATATCGATACAATCGACCGGACAAGGCTCTACACACAGATCACAGCCAGTACATTCATCGGCGATAACCGTGTGCATATGTTTCGCGGCACCAAGGATAGCGTCCATCGGACAGGCCTGGATGCACTTGGTGCAGCCAATACATTCGTCTTCGCGGATAAAGGCTACTTTTTTCACGTTGGAGTGTTCGCCGTGCTCGGCATCGAGTGAGGGCGCTTCTACATCGAGCAGGTCGGCAAGGGCGTTAATTGTGGCCTGGCCGCCGGGCGGGCATTTATTGATAGCTTCACCACCGGCGATTGCCTGGGCGTAGGGGCGGCAACCGGGATGACCACATTGACCGCATTGGGTTTGGGGTAACAGGGCGTCGATCTGATCCACAATCGGATCGCCCTCCACTTTGAATTTCACAGCGGCAAAACCCAGTACCGCACCGAAGAGTGCAGACAGACCGCCCAGCGCGAGCAGGGCACTGGTTACCGGGTTTTGCAGGATAAACTCGATCATGCGCAGGCTCCCTCTATTGCAGGCTAACCAGACCACCAAAGCCGAGGAAGGCTAATGCCATCAGGCCGGCGGTGATCATGCCAATGGAAGCACCTTTAAAGGGTGCAGGAACGTCGGCTACCGCGAGGCGTTCGCGCATGGCCGAGAAAAGTACCAGCACCAGGGCAAAACCCAAGGCGCCACCAAAGCCGTACATGGTGGATTCAAAAAAGTTGTGGGCTTTCTGGGTGTTCAAAATCGCTACGCCCAGCACCGCGCAGTTCACGGTGATCAATGGCAAAAATACACCGAGCACGCGATACAACAGCGGGCTGGTCTTTTCCATAAACATTTTTACGAATTGCACTACCGCCGCAATCACCAGAATAAACGCGATAGTACGCAGGTACTGCAAACCCATGGGCGCAAGCACCCAGGTATCAACCAGGTAGGTACAAATGGAAGCCAGGGTCATAACAAAGGTAGTTGCGCCGGCCATCCCAATCGCGCTTTCCAGTTTGTTTGACACTCCCATGAAGGGGCACAAACCGAGGAATTGGGCCAGTACGAAGTTATTCACCAGCACGGTACTGAGCAGAATGATGGCTAATTCGCTGAAACTCATGATGATTGTCCAATAAAGGAAGGCCGCTGGGAAAGGGGGCGAATTTGGGCTGCGTATTATCGACAAGCGCAGAAGGATTCTCAATAAAAATGACATAAAGCCTTATGGGCTTTATTTATATCCTTATAAATTCTGCTGATTCACCCCTTTATTCCCCCAACATTCGTCATTGCAAATGGCACGTTGCTAATTTAGATCACAATCACAAATATCGGGCTTTCGGTGTGTGCAGGGAGATGGTCATGTTGGGG
>JAGKXA010000087.1 GCA_021151615.1 Cellvibrionaceae bacterium
ACGGGATTTTCATTTACTCATAGTCTAGTAGGAGTTAAAGCATCGGCCAGTTACGGCACGCAAATCTTCAACTTTTAATGCAAATCATAGCTCAATTTCCGGCATGTATAGATTATTCAAGCCTATCTGATTGGCTACCCTGCATTTATTAATCACAGGTACAGTGTTTAACCGGCTAGCCTGCGTGCCAGTCACTTAACTTGGTGCGCAAACGCGCGGCAGCCTGACTGTGAATCTGGCTAACACGAGATTCGCTCACACCCAACACCAAGCCGATTTCCTTCAGGTTTAACTCTTGATCGTAATAAAGGGAAAGCACCATTTGTTCGCGCTCAGGCAATTGGCAAATGGCGTCCACCAGCGCCTTTTTCAAACCCTCACGCTGCATGCCCTCCAATGGACTGACGAAGGCACTGCTATGCTCCGAAGCATCTATGTTGCTGTCTTCTTCACCAAAGGTTTCTTCATAGCTAAACAATCGGCTACTGCTGGAGTCTTGCAACATGGCAAAGTATTCATCCAGCGAAACACCCAATTCCTCCGCAACTTCTGCATCGGTTGCATCGCGGCCGGTGCGTGCTTCCACTGCCGCTATCGCTTGGGAAACCCGGCGGGCATTGCGATGTACCGAGCGAGGCACCCAATCACCGCGGCGCATTTCATCCACGATTGCGCCACGAATACGAATACCGGCGTAAGTTTCAAAACTCGCGCCGCGGGACATGTCATACTTTTGGGAGGCTTCGATCAGGCCGATCATGCCGGCCTGGATGAGATCGTCCACCTGCACACTGGCAGGCATTCGCATCATCATGTGATAGGCGATACGCTTAACCAAAGGCGCGTAGTCCTCGATATTGATTTGCGTATCAAGCAAGGTCTTTTTATCGTACATGGCTAAACCATTGACTGCGGCCATCGAGCACCTTCTTTGCAGTTACAGGATGCAGATTGATCCATTCCATGACTGCACAACAACTCACTCAGGTTTTCTCTATAAAGATGCAGGCTAGCGCGCATTGGCGGCCTGTAATAAACGTTCAACAAAAAATTCCAGTCGCCCGGTAGGTGCATTGGGCACAGGCCATTTATCGACAGCCTGGGCGAGTGCGCGTATCGCCATTGAGGCTTTTGATGAGGGCGCAAATTCCAGCAAGGCTTTTTGTTTTTGCACCGCTTTACGCACGTTTTCATCAAATGGAATCTGGCCCACAAACTGCAAACTCACATCCAGAAATTTTTCGCAGACGGTGTTCAACTTGTTAAACATGTTGAGCCCCTCTTGCGGAGTACGCGTCATATTCGCCACCACACGGAAACGGAACATGCCGTACTCTTTGTTCAGCAATTTAATCAGGGCGTAGGAGTCGGTAATGGATGAAGGCTCGTCACAGACGACAATAATGACTTCGTTGGCTGCACGCACAAAACTGACGACGGTATCGGAAATACCTGCAGCGGTATCTATCACCAATATGTCGACCTGATCAGATAATTCATTAAATGCGTTAATCAAACCGGCATGCTCAGCTGTACTCAGTTCCGCCATGCGTTGAACACCGGAAGAAGCGGGAACAATTTTCATCCCCCCCGGACCATTCACCAGTACCTCACTTAATGTATGGGTTCCAGCGAGTACGTCGGCGAGCGTGTGAGTAGCGCGTACGCCAAGCAAGACATCCACATTGGCCAACCCAAGATCCGCATCCAACAACACCACTCGACGGCGCAATTCGGCCAGCGCAATACTTAAATTGACGGAAATATTGCTCTTGCCTACCCCGCCCTTACCGCCGGATACCGCGATCACTTGTACTGGTCGCATTTGGCTCATTGACTCACTCCAAACCTATTTCGTTACGCATGCCTGTCGATAACTCAAACCTGCTTTGTGACGCGCCCAGCCGAGAGGCAAATCTACCTGCGAGGGCGCCGCTAATGGTGAACTGAGTATAGTTAGGGATTGGCCATTCATCTGACTAATTTCAGTTTCACCCGCAAAATCATGTGCTTATACCTGGCTGCTGATTAAGAAACCGCCGTCGCTGCGCTGGCTTTGAGCAAGGCGACTGCTTTTGATACAAGCTGGTGGGCACGTGCCACTTCAATATTTTTGGGAATGTCCTGACCATCAGTGGTGTAAGCGATTGGCAGGCGGTTTTGCATTACCACACCCAGCGCTTCACCCATGCTGGCGGTTTCATCCAGCTTGGTCAGAATGCAGCCTTGCAAACGCGCCGCGCCGTAAGCGTGAACAGATGCCTTGAGCATTTGTGCCTGGCTGTTACAGGACATCACCAGATAGGTTTTTACCTGCTTTTGCTCGGCCAGGGCCGCTAATTGTGCTTTCAAATGGGGGTCGCCATGACGGAAGCCGGCAGTATCAATTAACACCAGGGAGCAATGACGCAAACTGCGCAATACGCTGTCGAGCGGATTGGCCTCATCCACTACACGTACGGGTACACGCAAAATACGCGCGAGCGAACGCAGTTGATCGTGTGCCGCAATGCGATAGGTATCCGTGGTAATTAGCGCAACTTTATCGGCGCCGTGTTGCAATACGTAGCGTGCAGCCAGCTTACCAATGGTAGTCGTTTTGCCCACACCGGTTGGGCCAACAAATGCGAACACGCCACCCTGCTCTACTATGTCGCGACCATTAATGGGCAATTGATGGGCGAGGTTTGCCAAGGCATCAGGCCAAGCATCGCTCAGGGTTTTGCTCTTGGTGCAGGCCTTAATCACGCTGGCAACAATCTCTTTTGGCAATCCCAAACGCTCCAGGCGACGGCTCACGCTGGCCAATACCGGTGAATCAGTAGGAATCGCTTGTTGGCCAGTGAGGCGATCCAACTGTTGCTCGAGTAAAAAACGCATATCGGCAATTTCTGCTTGCAACTCGGAAAGCTGAGCGTTTTGATCTGCCGAATCCTTATGCCCTGAAAGGCGATCTGCGGATGAACCATGAGCCGATGAAAACTCCGCTGCAAAGGCGGCAGCATCTTTGACGTTTGCGCGCGATTCCTTGGCCCGGGATTCATTCACCAGTGTCTCGCGGAATGAAAGCGATTCTTTTGACAACACCGATGCACGTGCGGACGATTTTGCAGTGACAGGCGCATCATCAACCAAAGGATATCTATCTGCCGCACTCATACCGGGTTTTGGACGAGTTACCGGCGCAGAAGCATTGCGAGGAATACCGGCATTGACGACAGTATTTTTGCCCACCAAAAATTCTTTTGCGGATTCTTCTGCCTTGCGCGACGCCATCATACGTTGCCGCGCTTTTTCAATATCATCAGCAAGCTGTGCGCCCGTTTTTCCCGCGTTGGGGTGATCCGCTACCGGAGTAATAACCGGTGTTTGTTTACGCACGGGTTTACCCATCATGCGCGGGGAAATTTCACCATCACTTAACAAGGGTTCAGTAGGCGCAAAGGTCGCCTCGGAAAATGGGCGCGCTTGCAATTGCTTGAGTTCGTAATCCGACCCCATAGTCGTCAGCAGCTCCACACCTTCGGCGATGCGGTTGCTGGAGAGAATAATTGCATCTGGCCCCAATTCCTGGCGAACCAATTCCAACGCACGGCGCATATCAGCAGCTACGAAACGTTTGACTTGCATATTCAACTCCTGCCCTTAGGGGCGACCTGGGTTATTTCTTATCGGCGCCAACGCTGGCATCGATACTGATTTGTTTGTTGTCCGGCACTTCGGTATAAGCCAGGACTCGCATTTCCGGAACACTGTGACGAACGAAGCGAGCAAGCATCGGGCGCAAAGGCGCGGCAACCAGTAATACCAAGGGCTTGCCTGCCATCTCCTGCTTTTGCGCTGCGGTAATCAGCGATTGCTGCAAACGATCCGCCAAGCCGGGCTCAATAAACGCGCTGTCATCAGCGCCAGCTTTTTGTGCCTGCTGCACGGTATTTAGCAACAACTGTTCCAAACTGGGCTCGAGCGTGATAACAGGCAGGTTTCGCTCGTTACCAATGATGTTTTGGACAATTTGCCTGCACAGCGCCACCCTGGCCAAGGCGGTTAAAGCGGCGGGATCTTGACTCCTGCCAGTGGTACCCGCCAAGGCTTCGGCAATCGAGCGAATATCGCGCACCGGTACCCGTTCGCGCAGTAGGTTCTGCAGCACTTTTAACAAGGTGTTGATACTGATGGTGTTGGGCACCAATTCTTCCACCAATTTGGGTGAAGACTTGGCCAGCATATCCAACAGCTTTTGCACGTCCTCATGACCAAGCAATTCAAAGGTGTGATGCTGGAGAATTTGGTTGAGATGGGTCGCCACCACCGTACTCGGATCAACCACTGTGTAACCCAGGGTTTGCGCTTGCTCGCGCTGACCAGGGCTAATCCAGATGGCATCCAGGCCAAAGGCGGGATCTTTGGTTTTTATGCCGTCCAATGAGCCAAATACCTGACCAGGGTTAATTGCCAACTCCCGATCCGGATAAACATCCGCCTCGGCCATAGCAACGCCCATCAAACTGATGCGATATCCTGTTGGGTTTAAATCCAGGTTATCGCGGATATGAACCGAGGGGATCAGGAAACCCATTTCCTGTGAGAGCTTTTTGCGAACCCCTTTGATGCGGCCCAATAACTCACCTCCCTGGTTTTTATCCACCATAGGGATCAGGCGATAACCCACCTCCAAGCCGATCACATCCACAGGCTGTACATCGTCCCACCCCAATTCAGGGGATTCGGGAGCGCCCGGCGGCAGCGCAGGCATTGAACGTGGCTGGGGGGCAATACTCGCTGTACCACCTGGCGCCGGTGCCGAAGGCGCCTCACCGGCCAACCGCTGTCCGGCAGGAATGAACGAATTCTCTTCAACGGCAGCAGGTTGGTGCTTGCGCCAATGAATATAGTAAGCCAGTCCAGCACAGATTAACCCCAGGCCCAGAAATGCCAGATGGGGCATACCTGGAACAGAACCCATAATCATGAGCATGATGGCCGCCACCGCCAGCGCCTTGGGTGAGGTAAACATTTGCGAAACCACTTGTTTACCCATGTCTTGCGCGCTGTTAACGCGCGTCACCAGAATTGCCGAAGCAACGGACAACAGCAAACCGGGAATCTGTGCCACCAAACCATCACCAATCGTCAGGATGGTGTATTTCTCAAACGCATCGGCAAATTCCAGATCGTGCTGCACCATGCCTATCGCAAGTCCACCAAAGATATTGATAAACATAATCATGATGCCCGCAACCGCATCACCGCGCACAAACTTGCTCGCACCATCCATTGCACCGTAGAAATCTGCCTCTGAGGCCACTTCCTGACGGCGAGTCCGCGCCTGGTCCTGGTCAATCAGCCCAGCGTTTAAATCAGCATCAATCGCCATTTGCTTGCCCGGCATTGCATCCAGGGTAAAACGCGCGCTGACTTCCGAAATACGACCAGCACCCTTGGTGACTACCACGAAGTTGATGATCATCAAAATGATGAACACCACAATACCAACCGCCAAATTGCCGCCAATTACAACATGACCAAAAGCCTCAATCACTTTACCGGCCGCATCACCACCCTCGTGCCCTTCTAACAAAACCACGCGGGTAGAGGCCACGTTTAAGCCCAAACGCAACAAGGTGGCAATCAGTAAAATCGTTGGGAATGCCGCAAAATCCAGCGGTCGCAAGGAATAGATGCTGACCAGTAATACCACGAGGGAAAGCGCAATATTGAAGGTAAAAAATACGTCGAGCAGCAATGGCGGAATGGGCAATATGATCATTGCCAGCAACATCATCAACAAAATGGGAATACCCAAATTGCCGCGCCCGGCACCCTTGATGGAACCCAGAACTGCCCGGCCATTTACGTTATTAAGTTGGTTGAAAGTCGGTAGCGCCATAATCACGGGTTCTTGACGGTTGAGTCGTTTTTCCGTGTTATCGCAAGAAGCGTACCTATTTGAAGGAATTGAATCACATTAACGATGCACAGCAGTTAATGCTGAAATATTATTCCAGCTTGCCTTTAGCGTCATAACGCATATCGCGCGGCACATTGATATTGCGCGGATACATCGGCTTATCGCCCTTACCTTTTCGGTAATTGCGCAATTGGAATACATAAGCCAGAACCTGTGCAACAGCAAGGTATAGACCAGAAGGGACTTCCTCATCCACATCCGTCGTATAAAAAATCGCCCGCGCCAATACGGGCGATTGAATAATTTCAATTTTATGGGCGTTAGCAATTTCGCGAATTTTCATGGCGACATGATCCCCACCTTTCGCCAACATAACGGGAACATCCATCTTTTCCGGGTCATAGCGTAATGCTACGGAAAAGTGCTCCGGGTTAGTAATCACAACGTCTGCTTGCGGTACATTGCCCATCATGCGGCGCTGTGCCATTTCGCGCTGCAATTGGCGGATACGGCCTTTTACTTCAGGTTTTCCGTCAGTATCTTTAGCTTCGTCCTTTTGGTCCTGCCGGGACATTTTTAATTTTTTGTTGTACTGGTAAATCTGGATTGGAATATCAATCGCTGCGATTAATATGGTTGTCACCGAGAGCAAAATAGTGGCAAAAATAGAAATATCCAATGAGTGAACTATGGCATCGCCAATAGATTCATCCGACATGCGAAACATATCCTGGGCGTAGTATTGCAAAATCAAAATCGTTGCCCACAAAATCAACGCCACCTTGGCAATGGATTTAAGCAACTCAATTAATGAGTGCATGGAAAACATACGCTTGATCCCAGCGATCGGATCCATGCGACTGAGTTTTGGCTCCATTGCTTTACCACTAAAAATAAAACCACCCAATGCAATGGGCCCCGCGATAGAGGCAATCAATAAAACTGCCATTAAGGGGGCAATACTAAAAAGGCCATCGTAAATAGCCGCTACCAACAGACCAATCATTGCATTGGTATCAAAAATAGTTTCGCGGGGAATTACAAAGCTGGCGCGCGTGATACCGATTATTTTATCAGCCATAAAGCCGGCAAAAATATAAAGGCCAATAGTTGCGAGTAACAATACCGCCGTAGTCGTTAAATCGCGTGAGCGGGGAATCTGGCCTTCTTCGCGCGCTTTTTCAATCTTTCGCGCACTGGCCTCTTCCGTTTTTTCCTGCCCACTGTCATCTTCTTCAGCCATTGCCTTCGCCCTCTAGGGATTCAATGCCAAAGTACGCAGTGTGCTTATTCCCTCTTCCATCACCTCAAAATAGACCGGCAGGAAATTAGCGAGGGTAAACCACATGAGGATAAAGCCGAAAATCAGTGTAATTGGAAACCCTACGGTAAATACATTCAACTGCGGGGCTGATCGACTCATCACCCCGAAGGACATATTGACAATCATCAGTGAAGTAAAGAGCGGTAAGGTAATTAACAGCGCGGCGCTAAACATCCAGGAACCCATATCGACAATGGTGGAGAAATGCGCACTATTCATGCCACTTCCGCCGATAGGAAAGGTAGTAAAACTATCGATCATTAGCTGCAATACCACCAAATGACCATTGGTACTTAAAAATAATAATGTCGATAACAACAAATAAAATTGTGAAAGGATTGTCACGCTAACACCACTGGATGGGTCATTCATTGCAGCAAATCCCAAACCCATTTTCAGGGCCATAAACTGGCCCGCAAGCAGGAACACATGCAGTACCACTTGCATACAAAATCCGAGCGCCAAGCCGATTAACACCTCCTGGATAACCATCATAAAGCCCTGCGCCGACAACAGGGATGTTACCGGCGAAGCCGGCAATACTGGCGCAATCAACATGGTGGTAAAAAGCGTGAGGATAATACGCAAGCGCGCAGGCACAGTCCGCGCACCGATAACAGGTATCGCGAAATAAAACGCGCTAATGCGTAACAACGGCCAAATATAGGTACCGATAAACTGGCTTAGCTGCTCTTCCGAAATCACGAGTTCTTGCATCGCTTTTTTGCTCAATCAAACTGACCGATTTAATTAGACTGCGCTACCCGATTAAACTTGGCACGCTCGAATAAAGGCGATTAAATAAATCCATGAACTTGGTGAGCAACCAGGGGCCAGCGATCATCAAAGTAATAAGAGTAACAATTAAACGTGGCAAAAAACTCAGGGTTTGTTCGTTAATCTGTGTGGCAGCTTGAAACATGCTAACAATCAATCCCACGATCAGACCAGGGCCAATAATCACTAGTAACATCAAAATAGTGAGAAAAAATGCATTGGCGAATAAATCCATTACGACTTCGGGTGTCATAGCTATACCTCCGTCATATACCGTAACTGGCGGCGAGCGTGCCTACAATCATCGCCCAACCGTCCACCAGCACAAACAACATAATTTTAAATGGCAGGGAAATAATGAGTGGTGACAACATCATCATCCCCATGGCCATCAACACGCTGGATACCACAATATCAATCACTAGAAACGGAATAAAAATAATAAAACCAATTTGAAACGCTGTTTTTAATTCACTGATAATAAAAGCCGGAACCAGAATATTAAATGGAGTTTCTTCCGGTGTTGCTATGGGCGGATGTTTGGCAATACCCACAAACAACGCAATATCGGATTCACGTGTTTGCGCCAGCATAAAACTGTGAAAAGGTGCTGCCGTTTTTGCGAGTGCTTCCTGCGCACTGATTTGCTGATTGATGTAGGGCTGCAATGCATCCTGGTTCACTTTATTCAATACGGGTTGCATGATAAATAGCGTCAAGAAGAGCGCCAGGCCAATCAAAATCTGGTTAGAGGGCGACTGCTGCAACCCAAGCGCTTGGCGCAAAATGGAAAACACAATAATGATGCGCGTAAAGGAAGTCATCATCATTAAAATAGCCGGCAAAAACGTCAGCGCCGTCATGATGGCAAGAATTTGCAGGGTTACTGTGTATTCTTGCGTTCCGTTAGGATTGGTTTTTACCGTTAACGCGGGCAACCCGGGAATAGCAGGCAAACTACCTAATTGGACTCCAGGGCCGGCCGACTGGGTCATAGGCAGCGAATTCGCTGAATCGGTAACAGGCGGCAAATTAGTTTGCGCTTCGGCGGGCTTGGCCAATATAACGCCAAGCACCAGCGCCAACAATAGTGTCAACCATAATAATCTCGCCTGATGTTTCAAGAATACTTGCGGCAGGCTGCGCGGTTGGTGATTATTCATCATCATTTTTGCGCTCCGGAATTTTTATTGTTATTGGCGTCATCGCCCTCACTGCCATTGCGTTGCAATATCGCCATTAATTTACGACTGAATTCAGAGGTGTTGGCCTCAGCAGCATTGGCAATGACAGGCGTTTCAAATACATGCAGGGTGTTAATTTGTGTCGGAGTAATACCCAATAACAATTGTTGGCCACCTGCATCAATTAATACAATTCGCTCACGGGTTCCCAGCGGCAAAGTCGCGAGCACTCGCATATGGGAATTGCCCGAAAAAGTACCTTGACCGAAACGTTTTACAAACCAGGAGATCCCAAAAATCAATGCCAATATAAACATCAACCCCAAAGTGACATTAACCAAATGGGCACCACTGCCTATTTGCGGACTTGTTGTATTGGTGTTGGGGTAATAAGCACTGGCAGGCTTGCCTGTACTACTGGCGCTGTTGGCAACAGGAATAGAATTTGAATCGGCTGGCAATTCATTCTTCGTGGGTGACTCGGCTTCTGCAGACGCATTGGTTATAGAAACACTCGAAGAACTGTCAACAGTGGTTGAGGAATTTGCAACCGCGCCATCCTGCGCAGAAGCATTGACTGCAACAAACAACAGCCCCGCACTTGCCAATGAAAGAATGAAATTTTTTACGGCGGGGCTCATGGTTGGCATTCCTAACAATTTTTTTGACGCAGATTTTTAATAAAACGTTTTAACGCAACTTCTTAATTCGCTCAGCAGGGCTTATCACATCTGTCATGCGAATACCAAACTTTTCATTAACCACCACCACTTCACCGTGAGCAATCAAAGTGCCGTTCACCAATACATCCAAAGGCTCACCGGCAAGGCGATCCAATTCAATGACCGACCCCTGATTTAACTGCAATAAATTGCGAATGGTAATTGACGTGCGCCCTACTTCCATGGAAATGGAAACCGGGATATCCAGAATAACATCCAGATCCGGGCTACCAGGTGCCTGCTTCAGCGTCTCACTTTTTAGTTCATCAAAACTAACTGCCTGCGCCATAGCTTCATCTGCATCGGCCTGCTCCGCCATCGCGGCCGCCCAATCATCAGCCATTGCATCTTGATCAACATCATCATCTGCCATCTTTATCCCCTTTTTCCGCGTTTGCAGGTTCGCCTTTAGTACCTGTGATGTTATAGGCACTACTGCGATCAATAAATTCTTTAACTTTTAACGAAAGAAACCCATTTGATTGACCAAGCTGGGTGCGAAACATGGGGACGCCGTTCGCTGTTAACACGTGATAATCAGGGAACTCAACAGGAATAACATCGCCCACTTTTAAATCCACAATATCACGCAAGGTAATTTCGCGACGCACTATGTCGCACTCCAAATCTACCTTTGCCGACAGAATATCTTCGCGCAACGCTTTTTCCCAACGCTCATCATGTTCATCGCTATCGCTTTGCAAACCGGCATCAAGCACTTCGCGAATGGGTTCGATCATTGAATAGGGAACGGTGATATGCATTTCACCACCGCCGCCATCCAGTTCAATATGAAAAGTACTTACCACCACTACTTCACTGGGACTAACAATATTCGCTAGTGAGGGATTTACTTCAGAATGAACATATTCAAAGTTAATTGGGAAAACTGCTTTCCAGGCTTCAGTTAAATCGACAAACGCCTGGTTCAATACCATTTGCACCACACGCAATTCCGTAGGGGTAAATTCACGACCCTCAATCTTTGCATGGCGACCGTCACCACCAAAAAAATTGTCCACCAATTTAAATACCAGGCGCGCGTCCAAAATAATCAACGCTGTACCGCGTAGCGGGCGAAACTTCACCATATTTAAACTGGTGGGTACATACAAGGTATGAACGTACTCGCCAAATTTTTGAATTTGCACACCACCTACTGAAACATCGGCGGTTCTGCGCAACAGGTTAAACATGCTGATACGAGTATAGCGAGCAAAACGTTCGTTGATCATCTCCAGCGTAGGCATGCGCCCACGTACAATGCGATCCTGACTGGTTAAGTCATAGTTTTTTACCGTCCCCGGCTCTACGTCCGACTCGGTATCTATATCGCCGTCATCAACGCCATGGAGGAGCGCGTCAATTTCGTCTTGTGAGAGTAGATCTTGCACGGCGGAATCCTTATTGCATTACAAAATTGGTAAAGAGTACTTCCTCGACCTCGGTAAATTTGGGTTTTTCTTCATCCTCACTTTTCTCGGCGAGAGATTGTTGCTCTTTTTTTAATTGCTTATTGATAATTTCCAAGGCTTCTTCTTTTAGTGTTTCCTTACCTTCAGAGGTTTGTAACTCCTCAAAGTTTTTGCCACTTAACAACATCACCAAACCATTGCGAATGGCAGGCATATGTAACTTTAATAGTTCCTCCAACGCAGGATCGCGATAGAGCAATGTCATAGCGGCTTGCAAATAACGCTGCCGCCCGTTCACGTTAAAGTTAATCGTAAAATTCGGTGCCATATCGAAATAGATGGCTGGCGCCAGTGTGGATTCTTTTTCGATTTCTTCTGCAGCGGCCTCCTCGGTTGTTGCCGGTGCCGGCGCTAGAATTTTTAACGCGGCGATAGTGCCACCAACAGAAACAGCCACCAAGGCAACTGCCAAACCAATTATCAGGAACAGTTTTTTCTTCTTTTTACTGCCGGCATCAGCGCCAGCATCAGTCGTCGCTTTTTGTGGAGCAGCAGCCATGTCAAAACTCCGTCACTTTCAGGGAACAAAAGGGTTTCAGCAATACCTGTGCCAGTATCGCCTTTGAAGCTTAGCAGTGGCTGTGCAGTTTGCGAGGTGAAAAGCGATAAAAAACAAAGATGTAGAGAAGCTGAGCAGATTGTTCAGCTTCTCATCAAATTGCGGCAAAATTTAGTAAATAATTGATCAGGCGTAGTGATCAACCAGACGCGTAGACACAATTGTGCTTGTTGCGACGGGCATCAATTCCTCATCATCTGCTTCATTGGCTGCGCCCCTGGAGTCCCCCTGCCCATCATCTCGCTGCTGGGCAAAGGATTTGTCGGAAACATCGACATTAACCAGATTCAATCCCTGCTCGGAAAACATTTCACGCAAGCGGTTTAGTTGTTGATCAAGCGCTTCACGAACTACCGGGTGTGGGCTGGTGAAAGAAACACTGGCCTGATCCTGATTCACACTCACCTTGACATGCATAGTACCGAGGTCGGGCGGGTCCAGCCTGATTTCAGCGGAGCTGACATTCTGCGCCGCTAACCACAACACCTTCTCACCCACAGCCTGGCTCCACTGGGGTTGACCAACGGTAACGGGCAATCCTGTCTGAACCACAAAGCTTCTAGCTGACGGTGATTGGGCTTCACTCAATCTCACCAAAGGTTCCGCCAGACTGGTGGCAGTCAATGTCGGCTTGGCGGTATCGACAATTGGTGTTGCTTTGTCGGCAGAGACACTGGTATCCATCAATTTGCTGAAAGCGGCTTTGCCACTCAGGATGAATAAATCGGGATTATCAATTGCATCAACATCTGCTGGGGTATCGCCGGCGACAGTAACCAATGAGTCATTTGCTCCAGACTCTTTCCCAAGCTGATTTACCAATGCAGCAAGCGGATTAGTTGCGGTGCCCGATGCAGTTCCAGTTGTTGCTGCATCTGTCCGCGCAGCAGTAGTGGACACAGAGGTCAAAACATTGGCAACTTGCAATTCAACACCATCAGGCCCTACCGCGAATTCAGGTTCAGGAGCCTCAATGTCTGTTGTGACAGATAGATTAGCTTCAGGTTCGGGAGCAGGTACTGTTAGCGGATTCGCCAACAGCGGATCTGTGGTGGAAGCTATTACGGCTTCAGCAAGCGCCAAAGTACCTTCTTCGCTGTTCGCTCCATCTACTTCCTCTTCCATCTCAATGGCCCTGGCTCCTGCAATTATTGCTTTATCTGCACCGGCTAATGACTCCGGATCCAGTAGAACAAGAACAGAAGCCGCTTCCGTCACATTCTCTTCAGCAGACTCAGCAACCTGAAGTTCTGATTTGTTGTCCGCTACTACCACGTCCTCTACAGGCTTCATTTCAACCACAGTTTTTTCTACGTCAGATTGGTGCGACTCTACTTTTCCTTGAGGTTCAGCTGATTTTTTGTCAACGGGGGGGGGTTCAGTTTTACGATTAGCACCAACATTCGTATCTCTTGGCACCTCTGCGCGAGAATCAGCAACCGTTGGGCGAGATTCTGGTTTACGTGCCATTTGTGGTGAAGGTTTGTGTGCAACAGATTTAGGAGCGGCAACTTCTGGCCGCGCTTGCTCTAGCGCATCGCGAAATTTTTCGCTGCTATCAACGCCGGTTTCAGGGCGATGTTTTACGGATGACGTTTTACCAGCGGCTGAGTTAACGCCGGTTGCTCCGAGCAAACTATTAAGAAGGTTGCCATTATTCATGTGCTGCTCCAGCCAGGAGTAACGGCAAGGGTTTGCCGCTCACTCATTCAATAACCAGGTTCAGCAGAGGTACTGCAAGGGGGGTGCCAAAACACCTAATTGAAAAGAAACACTTAATAAAAATGAAGCCTTAGAAAGAATCCAATTGCGATTGAACCGCTAAAAACTCCTGTTCTATCGCCCTGACATCATCAATAAGCCCCTGCAAGTCACCCGCAAGGGCCTTTTTTTCCAGTGCTGCGCACAAAGCCGATAATTGTTTGGCGCCAACATTGCTACTACTACCTTTAAAGCTGTGCGCAGAGCGACGAATCAGATCCGCATCAGCCCCCTCAACGACTTCATAAAGCTTCTTCAGCCGCTCCGTCGAATCTTGTTTGAAGGTTTCAATTAATAAACCAAAGTCATCCTCCATGACTTGCCTTAAGGTATTCAGTGTCTCGTAATCCAGATGATCCATTTATTCACATCTCACCAAGTTAATATTGTCCCTGACAGTTACCCTAGTCGTCACTTACCCAGGAGAAATCTACTTCAGCAATATTGCCGCGCCCGGAGTACCTTACCCCGCCGCACAGCTTCTCGACTAGAGCAATACCTCGTCCACTATAACCGAAAGCAGTTAAATTATTGGGGGCGCGATTGGAATAATCGAATCCCTCGCCACTGTCCTCGATACGCACTTTTAATAACCCGCCATTTTCATTGGTTTTATGGGAAATATTAATGCGCACATAACCACTATCAACCTTATTAATACGTTCTTCGCGCAAGCGATAATATTCGGTAAAACCATCCGGTGTTTGCTTGAGTTCAGAGTCAAGCTTTAACACACCATGCTCCAGTGCATTGGTATAGAGTTCGGCCAGTATGGTGTAGAGCGTACTACTAAATGCGCGCAAACTGGGAACTTCCATTAGCACATTTAACAGCATAGGCAGAGGGTCAAACACTTTAAAACTGGTTGGTTTCACTTCAAAACGCATCGCCCATTCGATATCGCTATTACCGTAACGCTCACTGGCTTCCTTCGCATATGCATTGACGTGCTCAGGCTCATCCATGCGAATTTCCAGCAGCGATAAATCATCATCTTTCTCACCACTACCAACAAATTGCTGCACGTTTTCAATAATTTCATCAAACAGGCGGTTGTGGTTTTGATTGCTAGCAAAAACACGTTTCAAACGCTCTTCACCAAACATCTCGCCGGTAGAGTTACGCGCTTCATGTATCCCGTCGGACCACACAAAGATGCGATCATGGCGCTCCAACTCAAAATATTCGCAGTTGTCCTTAAAGGCGCGATTTGACAATACACCCAATGGCAAATGAGTAGACTTGACAGGGGTAATACTGCCATCCGCATGACGGTGAATGAAGCAATCAGGAAGCCCACCGTTCCAGATTTTAATTCTTCGCTTACGAAAATTAATATCCATCATGACGGCGCAACAAAAAATTCCCACCGGCAGGATATTTTTTAATTTGCCATTAATTTCACGAAGGATATCGGTCATGGAAAACCCTTTGGGCACCATGCCATAAAAAGTAGATGCCAACGGCATAGCACCAATCGCTGCGGGCAGGCCGTGACCGGTGAAATCCCCCAGCAATACCATCATGCTGCCTGATGGGCGCATAGCGGCAACTAATACGTCGCCGTTAAATACCGCAAGCGACGACAGAAAGTAACGGACGTTATTTGCATTTAAGCAACCGCTGTGCGCGACATTATCAAACACGTGCTTGGCAACCATTTGTTCCTGTAGCAAACGGTTGTTGTACTGCACAATTTGATCGCGCTGGGTCAGCATGGTGCTGTGCAATTCGCGCATGCGATTGAAGGATTTTATTTTTGCTTGGAGGATGATGCGGTTGTAGGGCTTGGAAAGAAAATCATCGCCGCCGGCATCCAGACATTGCACCAGCGATTCGGTATCGGATAAGGAAGTGAGAAAAATAATAGGAACCAGCTCATCGCCCGCCAGCTCCTTGATTTTGCGTGCAGCACCAAAACCGTCCAACTCGGGCATTAACGCATCCAGCAACACTATGTCCGGTCGCTCGGCAGAATATACCCTAATAGCTTCAAGGCCGTTGCAGGCAGAGACAACGGTGTGCCCCTCCTTACGAACGATACTTTCTAAAATTAGTCTGTCAGTATCTGTATCATCAGCGACCAGAATTTTTAAGCGACGCACATCATTCATAAGATCGCTTCCATACATCACTCACACACAATCATTTAACGAAGGTGGAAACAAACCTTTGCCCTGTAGTGGGAAGGTGCGTGGGAGAGTTTTTCGTAGGCGCTACGGAATTCCTGGTGGGAACTAAAATCGAATCGGCCCTGGATATAAATTGTGACTTGATTGCCGTCAGGGGATACAGTTGACGTGATCGCCATGTCTTACCTCGTAAAAAAACTTCAGATCATTCCCGGCTCTGGGGGTCGCCCATCGGCTGGCACCCCCTAAGGATAGCCTATAACGCCGAGCTTGCAGTAGGGCTTTTCAGTTTTCCATAGGCCTGCAGGCTACTCCTGCCCGGCCCGGTGTTGCAACTGCAGCGAGCTTAGTTCATCCAGCTCTTTCTGCAAACGTTTATCCAACAGTAAATCATCTTCGTGTTGCAAACGTTTGATCAAATCCTCAATTGATTTGCGTTTCTGGTGCTTGATCTGCCATTGCTTTTGTAAGCTGGCCAAGACACCCTGCATACGCACCACTTTGGATTCCTGCTCACTGCAGGCCTCATTTAAACGGTGAATAAAGCTGCTGTAGTTGATTAACTCGTGGGCTAGTATACCTTGGCGCAAACCACCCTGGGCTTCCAGATATTGTTTGGCATAGTCACGCAACTCCTGCAACTGCCGCTCCTCCTGTGCCAGTTGATCGCGAAACTGACGCAATTTTTGGGCAGCTTCGTCCTCCTGGCGTTCTGCCAGGGTCAACACTACTTTCATTCGTTTCGCGCGAGACTCAGCCATTCATAACCTTCAAATTAATAGCAATTACTACGTATTAAAAATAGCTGATATTTATTTTTATAATTAAAAATAAACTAGCGTTGGCGATGTTGTGCAGCCAAAGGGCTATTCGCCTTGGTATTGGCCGGGGGCTTAAGTAACGCCTTGAGATTGGCGACGGATTCAGGCAAATGCACGCCCTGTTTAATGCCCTGTTGGATAAATGCACGCAGGTGGGGGAAGCGCTCAATCGCCATATCCGTATCTGGATCTGCGCCGGGCGTATAGGCGCCTATGGCAATCAGGTCGCGGTTTTGTTGGTACTTGGCAAGCAGCTGCTTAAAACGCTGCATCATTTTCAGATGATCTTCGTCCACAATGTTTTGCATTGCACGACTGATTGACGCCTCCACATCTATCGCCGGGTAAATACCCTCTTCCGCCAGGCGGCGCGATAGCACTACATGACCGTCCAGAATAGCCCGAGCTGAGTCTGCGATGGGATCCTGCAGATCGTCACCCTCAGTCAGTACGGTATAGAACGCGGTAATGGAACCTTCACCCTCCGCCGCATTCCCGGCACGCTCCACCAACTGCGGAATTTTGGCAAATACCGAAGGGGGATAGCCCTTGGTCGCCGGGGGCTCACCAATAGCCAAGGCGATTTCACGTTGGGCCTGGGCAAAGCGGGTTAATGAATCCATTAACAGCAGCACGTTTAACCCCTGGTCGCGATAGTATTCGGCAATTCGACTGGATAATTGCGAGGCGCGCAAACGCATCAGGGGTGCATCGTCTGCCGGTGAGGCCACAACTACCGCGCGACGCAAACCTTCTTCGCCGAGGATATGATCGATAAACTCTTTTACCTCTCGCCCCCGTTCACCCACCAGGCCAACTACGACTACATCGGCCGTAGTAAAGCGGGTCATCATCCCCATAAGCACACTTTTACCGACGCCAGAACCAGCCATAAGTCCGAGGCGCTGCCCGCGCCCTACGGTGATTAGTGCGTTGATCGCGCGTACACCAACATCCAGTGGTTCGCTGATCGGGTGACGCTGTAAGGGGTTAATGGCACTGGGGTGAAAATCCAGAAATTCATCGCCAATCAAAGGGCCTTTGCCATCCAATGGTTGACCAATACCATTAACCACTCGACCTAGCAGCTCGGGCCCGATACGCATCCCCATTTGGCTGGATACAGGAACAACGCGCGCGCCCGGTTGCAAACCTTCCACTTGTTTGATGGGCATCAGGAAGACTTTATCGCCCGCAAAACCAACGACTTCAGCTTCGATCCGGCGATTATCGCTATTGATAATTTCACATTGACGACCCACAGAAACATTGAGCCCCACCGCTTCCAGGGTCAAACCTACCGCGCGGGTAATTCGCCCTTCTGCCTGTGGCTCTGCGTAAGCGGGTTTGCGCGGCGCGTAGCTGCGTATACGTGACGCTATGGATTGACGTTCAGACATAGCAACCTAGTTATCATCAGATTCAGATGGCGCTGATCGTTCAAGTGGAGTTGAGAGCTCAGCCGATGTTGTTGCCTCATCGAAATCCTCTTCATCGCCCGCCGTCAATTGCTTGGTAACGAATTGTTCCAACACCGTTTTTAAGCGGGAACTCACTGAAAAATCCACGCGACTTTCCGGCGTTTCTATCCGACAACCGCCGGGTAACAATTCAGCATCACCTAAAAATTTCCAATCCAACTGTTGTTCTGCGGCATAAGTTTCTATGGCTGCCAAATCGTCAGGATTTAAACACACACGAATATTTTTGCTACCAACAGGAAGTGCATCCACTGCATTGCGTACCAGTTCGAGAATTTGCGATGAATCAGTTTGCACTTCACGCTGTACCACACTTTGGGTGAGTGTGCAGATAACATCCAATAACAAATGTTCCAGATCATCGTCCTGCGCGTCGATAGGATTTAATAGCGCATTGGCCAGTTTTTGAAAACGTTGTTGCTCCGCCACCAGCTGCGCGCGCATTTCCATTAAACCCTGCTGGCGCCCGGCTTCATAACCTTCGGTATTACCTTTGGTATAGCCTTCTTTGTGGCCCTGTTCAAAACCGTCTTTTTCTGCCGCATCGAAAATCGCTTGCATTTCCTCGGCCGTCATTCCCATTTGCACAGGCTGTTCTTCAACCGGAATTTCAACGGTTTCGATTTTTTCCTGCTCACGTCGCAATAACCGCTCGCGGCGTTCACGCGCCTCTTTTTCTGCGGATGAAAGCACGCGTCCGTTGTCACTGACTGGCGGCAACACCCAAGTGGTAACTTGTTCAACCGCTTCGGCAGGAATACGGTTGGGTAAACTGGAATCCGACATACTTAGGCAATCCCGACAGCGCTTGTCTCAATAGCATTGGCGCCGTGACAACAAAAAACATTACAAACAATAAATGATGACAACGTGAGAGATGGATTAAACCATCTGATCGCCACCACCGCCCAACATGATCTCGCCTGCATCCGCCATGCGGCGCGCCGTAATAAGAATTTCTTTTTGCGCAGCCTCCACATCGGCCAAACGCATTGGCGGCTTGGTTTCCAGATCGTCGCGCAGCAATTCGGCTGCACGCTTGGACATATTTTTGAAGATTTTTTCTTTAAGCTCGTCGTCAGCACCTTTGAGCGCAACGACCAATACGTCGGAAGACACTTCGCGCAGCAATGCCTGGATACCGCGATCATCCACATCTTTGAGGTTTTCAAACACAAACATAAGATCCTGAATCTGGTTGCCCATGTCTTCATCGATCTCTTTGATACCCTCCATCAATTCCGCTTCGATTGAACCATCCAGGTTATTCATAATTTCCGCTGCCACCTTATAACCACCCATCGTTTTGGTTTGCGAAGCGGCATTACCGGAGAATTGTTTTTCCAGAATATCGTTAAGTTCTTGCAAGGCGCTGGGCTGTACGGTATCCAATGAGGCGACGCGCATCATAATATCAAGGCGCACTTTTTCGGGGAAATAACCCAGGATTTCTGCAGACTGATCTGCATCCAAATATGCGATAACAATTGCCTGAATCTGGGGGTGTTCGTTGCGAATAATATCGGCAACCGACCGTGCTTCCATCCATTTCAACGTATCCAAACCGGTGGTATTTCCGCCAATTAAAATACGGTCAATCAAACTGTTGGCTTTGTCTTCACCCAATGCGGTGACCAGCATTTTGCGAATGTAATTGTCAGCACCTACACCCAAGCCGGTTAAGGTACGCACTTCATCCAAAAAATTTCCCAGTACCGCTTGCACTTCCGATTGCTGCACATTTTGCAGTTGGGTCATGGCCGCGCCTATGCGCTGCACTTCTTTCGGCCCCATATGCTTGAGAATTTCAGCGGCGTCCGCTTCACCGAGCGACATCAGTAGAATCGCCGCTTGATCCACATAGCGCATCTTCAATGCTGGCGGTTTGGCGACCGCTTTATCGTTGGTGTTTGCATCAGTCATCGCGATTTATCCACTTTTTAACAACCTGGGCAACACGGCCCGGGTCATCGGCAATCAAACCTTTAATAGCATTAATTTGTTCTTCGTAACCCTGTTCGGGCCCGGGCAACAAAAGCGCGTGGCCGCCAGTCAGGGTGACTGTCTCATCGGACATATTTTCCAAGCCCGCTATACCACCGGCCGCTTCCAGCGCTGCCAACTGCCGCGCCTCTTCCTCTTCCGCCAGTTTGCCGCCTTGTTTGGAAAGACTTTTGAACATGGGGCGCAGTAAGCCAAACACAACCAGCAGCATGATCAACACACTGGCAATGTGTTTGATGTACGGAATGATCCATATTTCCCACCAAGGCACATCCAAACCTGCTGCAGGATCTTCTACCCGATTGGCAAATGCCGAGTTCAACACATTGACACTATCGCCACGCACAGCGCTGAACCCCACTGCATCCCTTACCAGTATAGACAAGCGCTCCAGTTCATTTTCAGTCCAGGGCACTAAAGTTTGGGTGCCGT
>JAGKXA010000319.1 GCA_021151615.1 Cellvibrionaceae bacterium
TTTTATTGGAGCGCATGACCTTTAACCATGCGGCCAAATGCTATCCGGATTATTGGGTGGGGCAATGGACATCGCCAGATACGATTAATACCTTTGAGTCAGGTGACATCGCCGGTTTACCACGCAATGGCGATAACGGTCTCTGGTTTAATTTTGCGGCCTACTGCGCGCACTCCCACGCTTGGCCGCTCTACGCCTATTTGCGCCTGCAACAAAATGACATAGCAATAGGATGACAAACAAAATGCCGGCACAAGCCACGCTCGAATTTTATTGTACCCGCTGGGGCAGCGAACAAACTCCCTGGAATACATTTATGCAGGCCGTAAAAGCCAGCGGCTACGACGGTATTGAATACGGTATTGCACAAGATACTGCGCGCGCAGAACTGGATCGCGTCTGGAATCTTGCCAGCCAGTATCAACTAAAAATAATTCCTCATCACTACGACACGGTTACGCGCGATTTTGTACTACACCAGGAACAATTTGCGTGTTGGTTTGAATTGGTATCACCCTACCCGGCAGAAAAAATTAACGCGCAAACCGGGCGCGATTGTTTTAGCTGGGAACAAAATAAAACGCTGTTTCAACTTGCCCATGCTTATCAGGAAAACAAAGGGGTTCAGGTAATTCACGAAACCCACCGACAGCGCTGTTTATTTGCCGCCCATGCCGCACGCAGTGCACTCGAACATATGTCGGAATTAAAAATCACCCTGGATATTTCCCACTGGCTATGTGTGGCAGAGAATTTTTTACATGATCAGCGCGATGCAATCGATATAGCCATTCAACGCGCTGAACATATCCATGCGCGTGTGGGGCACCCACAGGGGCCACAAGTAAACGATCCGCGTGCGCCGGAATGGAGTGATGCAGTCACTATTCATCTGGATTGGTGGCGAGCTATTGCAAAACGCTTTGCACAGACAGGAAAAACACTAACCATAACACCGGAATTCGGCCCGGCGCCTTATATGCCCTGCGCGCCCTGGACTGGTGAACCCTGTGCCAGCCAATGGGATATTAATCTGCACATGATGAAATTATTACGTGAGCAACTTTAACCAGGCTCATAAAAACAGGCTCTTAAAAAAACAGGCACAGCAAAATAGTATTAGCCTGAGCTTAAGGGGTGTTAGCTGATTAAAAACAGCCTGCATAAAATAACAAAATAGTCACTAACCAGGTACGCCACTATGACCCGCCTCACCCGGAAACAAATTCAGAATTACCACAGCGACGGTTTTATTATTGTGCGCGAAATGTTTTCACCCACCGAAGCGGAAGCACTCTATAAAATAGCGGTAAGCGATCAGGAAATTAATAAACACAGCTATGACCTGAACGATAGCACCGGTAAAAAAACCAAACTGGCCCTCTGGTTTACACCGGGCGACGACACCTACGGGTTATTAACACGCACGGAAAAAGTGGTTAGCGCTGTAAATCAATTACTGGATGGCGATTCAGCGGTGTGCCATTTTCATTCGAAACTCATGCAAAAGGAGCCCAAGGTTGGCGGCGCATGGGAGTGGCATCAAGACTATGGATATTGGTATAAAAACCAATTCATTTTTCCTGATCAACTCATGAGCGTCATGATTGCATTGACGCCGGCTAATAAGGAGAACGGCTGTTTGCAGGTAATCAAAGGCTCGCACCAAATGGGGCGGGTCAATCATGGATTCGCGGGCGAGCAGGTTGGAGCGGATATGGAGATGGTAAATCACGCCTTGAAAACGATGGACCTCGTTTACTGTGAATTGCAGCCGGGTGACGCATTATTCTTCCATAGTAACCTCTTGCATCGTTCGGAGGCCAATTTGTCGGACCATCCGCGCTGGTCGCTTATTTCGTGTTATAATTCCCAATCCAATATCGCCTACTCGGAAACTTCCAACTCTTGGCGGGTTCCCGTTTCAACCGTGCCGGACCACGCATTGCTTGAATGGAATGCAGAATCGTTCGAACATGCGGATTTTCTCAAAAAGGAGAATGACCCCGCACTGAAATCTACCGGCTGGGAGAATGAAGTAAAGACGGCGTGACGCGACTTGTTGTGGGGTGTCGTCGTGTGGTCAACACATGACAATACACAACCCGCTCTAAAACCTTAACCAAATAGTACATATGCAGAAAATTGCAATGCTCGGCTCGGGCTTCATTGGGCGTTTTTACGCCGAATCTATTCATGGCCAGCGCAGCCGCGACCGTGTGGTGGCGATCTACGCACGGCGGGAGGAAAGCGCTAAAAAGTTTGCCGACGACTATGGATGTGAATTTTGGTCATCCAACATGGAAGAGGTCATTGCGCATCCCGATGTGAATATGGTTTGCATTGCATTGCCCAACAATATTCATGAAGAGGCAGTACTGCTCTGTGCAAAGCATAAAAAGGCCGTGGTTTCCACCAAGCCGCTGGGCCGCAATGGCGCGGAGGCATTGCGAATGCTCCAAGCCGTGGAAGAGGCAGGGATTTTTGCAGGCTACCTGGAAGACCTCTGCTACACACCCAAGTTTTTGAAATCGCTGGAAAGTGTGAAAAATGCCTCATTAGGTCGCATTATATGGGCCAAGTCGCGCGAGGCGCACCCTGGCCCGCATAGCGAGTGGTTTTGGGATATCGAGCAGGCCGGCGGAGGTTGTATCCTGGATCTTGGCTGCCATTGTATTGAAATATCACGCAATTTTATTGGTAAAGACATCAAGCCGGTGGAAGTAATGTGCTGGGCAGATACGCAAGTGAAGCCAATCGATGCGGAAGACCACGCTATTGCGTTGGTGAAATATGAAAACGGTGCAATCGGACAATTTGAAGTGAGCTGGACGTTTCGTGGTGGTATGGACTTGCGCGACGAAGTGATGGGTACCGAAGGCACAATCTGGATCAATAACTTTTTACGGACGGGTTTCGAAATGTTTACGACAGGACAGAATCCGGATGGAGCAGGTGAAGAATATGTAGCCGAGAAAGCCGAAAGCAACACCGGCTGGCTGTTTCCCGTAGGCGATGAGGTAAATGACCTCGGGTATAACCATATGTTCACGGATATGTTCAATTCTGCCGAAAAACAGACCGAGCCTGCCGAAACATTTTACGATGGCTACATTGTGAATGCGGTCATCGATGCAGCGTATAAATCTGCAAAATCGAAGTTGTGGGAGAAGGTGGAGCTGCCGGTATGGCGTGGTCGGGAAGGTGTGGAAAAGCCGTCCAACTATGTTTCATACAATGACACGCATTATCTGATCAAACAGGAAGTCACGCACGACGGACGCAATAAACTGATCCTGAAAGACAAGGTTACCGGCAAGATCACCGAGCAGGATATTTGACCGCCACATTTGATTTAATATCCCTATATTTAACAT
>JAGKXA010000088.1 GCA_021151615.1 Cellvibrionaceae bacterium
ACCGGTATCGCCCTTGGCACCTACCGCGAGTGTGTTGCCATCTTGCGATAGGCTGACATCGCCACCGAATTCTCCCGCAATAGTGACTGTAGATGGCTTCAGATAGGCTTCTTGTGCCCAACTGGTACCACTGCGTGCAAACACATACGCAGAACCTGAACCTAATTGTTTGGCCACTTCCTGTACTTTGGCTTTATCGATATTTTTCGGGTCACTGGTATTTACCGTGTCAGTGGTATCGCCTTTGGCTCCTATTACCAGGGTATTACCATCACCGGAAATATCGACACTTGAGCCGAAGAGGGTGGTAAAGAAGGTTGATGCGGGTTTTAGATAGGCTTCTTGTGTCCAGATTGCATTGCTACGAGCAAATACATAAGCCGCACCATTGTTGATACCGTAAGATTGGTAGAACGCATCTTCACAGCCCAGATCCAGTACGTACAATCCATCGTTGCCTTGGTAGTAGCAAGAGTTATCTGCCTGGTCACCATTTACCCCTTTGGCCTGACTGTCTTCACCTATAGCACCTATGACCAGCGTGTTGCCATTAGTTGATAGAGCGATGCTGGCACCGAAGGCATCTCCCTGCTGCGCATTCGAGTTTTTCAAATAAGCCTGTTGCATCCAGCCATCTTCGCGGCGAATAAAGACGTGTACAGATCCTGAACCCGTTCCGCCGGTGTAAACGCTGGTGGAACTATTGGAACTGGACGAGGTGCTGCTCGTTGAGCTCTTGGAGCTTGATGAGCTGCTGGAAGAGCTCGAGGAGCTTGTGCTTGACGGGTAGTACTCAGTGCACTCGGGCATAGAGGATGCTTGGTACATGAGTATGCCGCTTATCGCCAGGCTATCGCTGGTAGCGCCGACGGCGAGCGTTTTGCCATCGCCAGACAGGGCCAGTGTTTCGCCAAAGCGCAGTTCCTGGGCGACATAGCTGGATTTTACAAACGCCTCCTGAGTCCAAGTTTTATTGCTACGAGTAAACACATAAACAGCGCCATTATTGTAGTCAACTGCAGAATAAGTGTTTCCAGAAGGGTCGTCTGAGCTGTTGGAACTGTTAGTGGTTCGCAATTCATAGTTGTCTTGATTGCAATTAATCCCCGTAGATCTTGCGTCTTCGAGCAAAGCGGATACGGCGAGGGTGTTGCCGTCGTCAGATATGGCGACTTTGTAGCCAAAGCGGTCGTTTGGAAGGAATCGACTGCTGTTCAGGTTGGGTTGTTCCGTATTGGAAGCCTTCAAATAGGCTTGTTGGATCCAGACACCATTTTCTTTTGTAAACACGTATACAGCGCCCGAGTTGACACTGTCATTATTAGTGGTGTCCCCATTGGCCCCAATCGCCTTACTATCTTCTGCCGGGGCGCCAATTGCCAGCGTTTTACCATCTGCAGATAGTGCAATGCTCCAGCCGAAGTTATCGAACGCCTCACCATTTGGTGCTTTCACATAACCAATCGCCTTAATCATTTCTGTTGCCGTAAATGTCAGATTGGATTTCTGACAACCGACTGCGCCGCAGGCTTCGACGTAGTAGTAGCTATTAACCCAATCGTGAACGTGAACGCCAATTTCATCACTGGCCTGGGTGGCAGCTAAATCTCCGCCCACCTGAGTGACACCGCCGGTTGCTGCATCACGCTTGAAGAGTTTGTAGTAGGTAGCACCTTCAACCGGGCTCCATTGGAAATTCAGTTGTTTTGTATTTTGTGATTCAACTTTCACGCTAGGCCAAATACCGGAACCGTTGGCGGGCACTGACGCAGCGCTAAAACTACTGCGTGACGAAGAGGAAATACTGGAGGATGAGGAACTGGCTGAGGATTTGCTGCCACCGCCGCCGCAGGCAGTTAGTAAAATTGAACTTGCCAGCAGCGAGACAAGCAGGGTGGTGCGCTGAAACAGCGGTGAGAAGCGATCAATATTCATTCAGCAGGTTCCTGAGGGTTAAAACTGGTCGGTGATTCTGTGTGTCGCGACGCTTGGTGTCAATCAAATCGCCGGTGGAGGCGCAATTGATTGCGCTCTGACGCAAAAATAGCGTGCTTAAAGACCGCTAAATACCGGGATTGGTTCAGTTTGTTGTTTGCATCGCTCAATCTACCTCGAATCAGTCGCATGAAGTTGTGAGCAATTGTGAAATTGGAGGGACTAGAACTTTTGCAACGGTAAGTCCCGGGATTCAATTGGATGGATTGAGGTTAAAAAGAACCAACAGCAGCTGCTGTCGGTTCCCCTTGCATAACGCAGGTCACAGTGTTTTCAGGTATTCCACCAGCGCCAGGCGCTGCTCATTGTTAATGGGTTTCAACGTGCGCATTTGTGGTTTGCCATCAGCTCCTTTGATCGGGCGACCATCTTTGTCCAGGACGAACACCGGAGTTACACCTGCCGCGTACTCATGACCTTTATTGGAGTTACTGGGCAAGCGGGTATCAAATACGAACAAACCTGGGTATTGGGCCGGGTCGCGCTGCACAAAACCCACTTTCACAGGGTCGAGCTCGCGTGTACCTACAGTAAAGCGGTTGGGGCGGCAGGTTTTGCCAGATGCAATCTCTGCATCACTACAACTGGGCATAAACAGTTCATAGAGGTTGGGCACTGACCCATTATGCAAGTAGGGAGCGGTAGCCCAGATACCATTCAAAGGGCGGGCCTTGTAGGCAATCAGCGTACTGGGGTCTTCTTTATTTACCACCTCAAAATCCAGGTGACGCTCGGTCTTTTTGATGGGGTTATCGCCAATGGCTGCCACCAGATCGTAAGCTTTTTCTGCTGTACGGCGAATCGCTGATTTATCGTGATCCGGCTCCAGGATTACGCCTTCAATAGCCAGATTCACCGCCGTTACGACGGGTGTGGTGGGCCCAAAGCGATCAGAGTTAGCCTTCCAGGGCATGGTCTTTTCCCCTTCGAAGAAGCCGCTTTTACCGGTGTATTTGAGTGCGTTGCCGGCCATAAAGGGATCTGTACCTATAGTTTCCAAGCGAGAAAATTGGGCGATGATCCGACGTTTGGGGTCGGTGCGATCGATAGCCTCATGACAGGAATGGCATTGGTATTCAACGAAGACGTCGCGCCCCTGATCTGCCAGCGCTTGATTTATAGGTGGCAGAACCTTTTGTTCAGCGAGCTCCGTCCAGCTTGGGGACCAAAGGCTTTTTAACTGGCGCTCAATGCGGTTGAGGTTGCGCACGGCGGTGGATGAGCGATAGCCAATATCACCCTTTTTCTTGTCAAGATCCATGGTGGCATACACCCCAAGAACTTCGCCTGTATTACGCCCTAGCGGGCCAGTCAGCGCGTTATCACCCGCACCGTTCCACTGCACGAAGTCGTGTTGCGGGGTATCCCATAAATAGGGGTAGCTGACGGGGGCATTAGCGGGGTTGGCATTAGTTGGGTCGTTGGGAGTGAGGTGTGCCAATATACGGTTAAAGATTCGCCCGAATGCGTCCAGACGCGCGTAGCCGTAATCGACCACTCGATCGCCATGGGTTGGCTCATTGATTTTGTTGTAAAGACGAATTTGTTCCGCTGCTGCTACCAACTCCTTGCGGAAAGCGTCTTTTTCGGCAGGGTATTTGGATTTCAGGACCTTTTGTGCCAGTCGCTCAAACTTTTCTGGCTGATTTGTGCTGGCCTCCAGAGCGCTGGCCAGAGTTTTTAGCATTAACACCATGTCCGCGAGGGTTGCTCCCCCATCAATGCGAATGGCTGCCCCCTGGTAGTTAATTTGATTGGTATGGCAAGCGGCACAGGTGTAACCAATATATTCCTTGCCCTGGTATTCATCTTTGACCCAGCCAACGGGCAGGCCATCCGGGTTTGCGAAGGAGGCTTTTTGCGGCAGGTAGCGCAGCAGGTTCATGTGGTCATCGCTGCGGAATAACTGTTCGGAGTCCGGCATTTCCAGGTGCAGAAATATGTCGTAAGGAATCAGGTTGGAACCCTGGGTGATGTTGTAAAACCACAGGCTTTCGGCAGCGCTCCAGTTTTGTTCCGGGTAAACCACGCGGCTGGCGCTATCGCCAAAACTATCTTGCTGGCTGGCTTTTGCATTGCGATTGCCATCAACCACAACCCCCTGGGACATATAGGTGCAGCCGGATACTCCAGCAAGGGCAACTGCGACTGCAATATGCGTACTAAGCCAAAAGGATGGTAAAAAACGAGGTGAGGTGCATGAGTCCATAATCATTCCTTTATGGGTAAAAACGAAGGTGTTTACAGGGCTAACATCAAATATTTATGAGTGAGAAGCAAATAAAAAAGCAAATAAAAGGACTTCTTTTAAGGAACTATTCAGATTCCTATGAGCCTTAACTAATGACATTAGCAGATTGAATGGCGCAAGGCATTAGTAAATCAGGTGTCTTTACCCGATAAATGTCACCTGATAGTCATGAAATTGGTAAGAAAGTAACACCTGAAGGATGGTTTGAGAGGATTTGGCGGTATTGGCAGCTTTTGCTTGAACTGTAATAAATAGTGCGTAGACTGCCGCCTCGCCGCAAAAGGGACTTTTCTACGGAACCAAGTGGCGAATAATCAACCAGTGAAATATGCCTCCGGGTATAGGTCGCGAATAAAAAGCGCAGCGGAAAGTTCTATGTTATTGACTCCTATGTTTGTTGATGTTTCCTTAAGCAATCGTTTGGGCCAAGCGGTACACCTCGGGGTTTACCACCTTCAACATCAAGGGCGCGATTATGTGTTTGTCGCTGCTCCCACCCAGCAAGCTTCCAGTTTTGTCGGCAAAAATGCCGAACCCTTTGCATTCCAGTTACGTGAGCATTTAGCTCTGGATGCGCGCCGTATGGAAATGATTGAAGTGCGCGACGCCAGTGATGGTGTGCATCTGTTCCGCTGGCGGTTTGAATGGGTGGGAAATTCGCCCTTATCGGCGCGCAGCGAAGAAATTACTTCTCCCGGTTTGCGGGCTACCCTGTTGAGTTTGATTAATGTGGAACCGCAGGCCGCAGTTGCTAATGCCTGATGGCTGATGAAGCCCCGATGCTATTTTTCGGGGCTTTTCTCTTCCACGATTTCATCGCTTTTATTCCTGCGCCAAAACCAGCGACTGGGAATCCGGGTAAATTTATCCAGTTGTTCCTGCTTATGGGCTGCGTCGGTAAACCAATAGTAATCGTTACTGGTTTTGGGCTTAAACCAGCCTTTTACCGGTTCGACAAATTCGATTGCCAGTTTGGGCATACCCAGTTTGCGATCTGAATTAAAACTGTGGTTCCAATTTACCAACAGGTCACGCTTGGCTGTCGCTATTGCCAGCTCTTCGGAATCTGCATTAATAAGTTTGCAAGCGATAAAACCAATAACCGGTTCTGGTGTATCGCTGTAATTTTCAAAAAAAATGTTCTCGCCAGAGAGTACCACTTTGTAATACGTCATAATTTACAATCAATCAATTTCTGCGTCGCTCGTGCCATATAAATGTTCTGGCATGGGCAGTTTTTCAAATAATTTGCTGAAGTGTTGTTGTACGCGCGTAATATTCATCACCGATGACATGCCGCTGGAAAATCCAAACCACACATATAAACCATTCAGGTTTTTAAACATCGGCGGTAAATATTTGGGGCCAGCAATAACGCCCTCCAGATAGCGCTCGTACAACAGCGGTAAATCATCCAGTGTCACCTTGCCCACAAATAACATGGGAATAATTTCAGGTACGCCAGAGTTAATTGCACTGCGAATAAAATTTACATTTTCGACAAAGCCTTTTACGTAGGAAATATCCTTGGTAAATACCGAACCACCGGTGAGTGTGCCGCCGCGAAATACTCGTTGGGTAACGCGGTAGCTGTCGTGCTCGCTAACACCGCGGTCAATAAAATACTTGTACACCTCGCAGAAATCAGCACCCTGTTCTGCGAGATCTACCGCCACAACGCGGTCGCTAATACGGCGTGCGCGCTGTGGAAATGAGCTGAATGTCAGGGTTTCCAGCAGCACTGCCATACCTTCCTGAATGGCAGTAATACGCGGTGAACCAACGCTTAGCCAGGTTGCCCAGGGCTGTTCACGACCATTCAGGGTTGTACCTATATGTACCCAGCCTTCGTGTACTTCCAGCACTTGCAAATCGAGTTCAGAAAAAAACGAACGGCGATTGACTTTAATACAGTCACCCCCGGCGGATGCATCAGACACAATATCGTCACTGATTTGCACGCGCACTTCACCTGCACCAAAGTAATCATTCATGCGCTCGCGCAGAATTTTTACCGCCTCTTCGGCGCTGATATGGTTGGTGTAGGGGCGATTTAAATGCTCAACTGCAGGCAAGGAAAAAATATGGCACAACTTCTCACCCATTTGCCGCAGGCTTTTTCGATCGCCGCGTAAATTGTCGCTCGCCGAACCATACAACTGTTTGCTGAAATAGCCAAACTGATGAGTGCCGCGATGGCGCAACAGTTCGATCACTATCTGGTATTGCTCGATAGTGGCTTGCAGTATTTTTCCCAAGGCGTCATCGCGTCCCAATTGACGGCGCACGTCATTTTTTAATTCTTTAAATAATTGCTGAATGCTATCTGGTTCAAAGGCCAGCTTTTGTCGCTGGTAAAAATCCTTATCCAGCGCGGGTAATTCCCGGCCTTGCTGCTCGCGAAAACGTTGCTCAGTTCCCGCAGGCCATTTAATAGCATCGAGAATGCGAATCGGTTTTTGCAGGGATACCAGGCGCGATGAGAGTTGTTTCAATCGCTCCAGGTAGGCGGGGTCGGTCATATCAAGGCTGCCACATTTGAGTGCAAGACTGCGCCGGTTGCGGAAACTTAGGCCCCGCTATTCTATCGTTAACTGAGCGGTTTGTGGCTAGAATTTGTCGTATCAGTTCATTGTGGCCTAATGAAGTTTGTTGTCGCTGCGATGGTGTCGGCTGGTTCTTTTGTGCCCGGATCGTCAGAATGGTGGCCTATCGTTAGGCTGTTTCCATGTGAGGTTAAGCAATGCCCTTTGTCGCCCTGGAAAAACTGCATTTACTTTATGATGGCTATCGCAAAGCAGTGACTATTGCAGGCAGGCCTTATTTGTTACTGCAGGAAAATGGTAGGGTCATTTTGTTAAAAAATGCCTGCCCTCATGCAGGTGCGCCACTCACGCATGCTACTTATAATGACGGCTGTCTGCGGTGTCCTTTGCACGGCATTGAATTTGATTTGAACTCTGGTCGTTCGCGCAGCCCGGTTTGTGTAAATGAATTGGTGTATCTACCTTTGGTTTATGAAGGTAACCAGATTGGTGTTGATGGATAATCTAAGGATATTGTTATGCGTTTAATTTTCAAGATGTTGGTTGCGGTGGTGTTGGCTGTGGGTATTGGCAATTACCTGATTTATCTCAAAACAGGTCAGCTTCCCATTAACAGTATTCGCGAAAATTATAATGGTGATTGGCTGACGGCGATAAAAGAATCCTTTTCATCGAGTAAGTTTGCTGCGGAAGCGAAAAAAACGGTTACTGACTTGACCAACGATGAGCCTGCTCAGCCTGTACCAACTAAGGTTTATAAACGGACCGATGCCAATGGCCAGGTTCACTATGGTGATAAGCCCCAAAGCCCCGGCGCTGAGCAGGTAGACGTAAAAATCCAGAATGCAATTTCTCCGCCTGATCAGAACAATGCGGGGGTTGCCGTTGAGGGGCCTGCCCAGGTGCAGCAGCGAACGCCATTGGAAAAGGCCCGCGCGGCGGCGGAATCTATGAGGGCGCGTGTGCAGGAACAAGAGTCTCAATAGTTCCTATCCATGAAAAATATCTGGTGTTTTTCCGGGCGAATGCTGAAATGGTTGCTGCTATTGCTGTTGGCCTATCAGTTGTGGATTTTTGCCCATGTAGTAGTGTGGAAATGGGTAAACCCGGGCGAAACCAGCTTTATGGCAATTCGCCTGGATGAGTTACAACAAAAAAATCCCAAGGCTGAACTTAAGCACCAGTGGGTGGAATACGCACAAATCTCCAATCATCTAAAGCGTGCGGTGGTTGCAGCGGAAGATGACCGTTTTATGGACCACCGTGGATTTGATTTGCGCGGTATTGAACAAGCACTGAAAAAAAATGAGCGGCGGGGAAAATCCGTCGCTGGTGGTTCCTCTATTACCCAGCAACTGGCCAAGAATTTGTTTTTATCGCCCTCGCGTTCCTATATCCGCAAAGCGGAAGAGGCGGTAATTACCTTGATGATTGAATTGCTGTGGGACAAGCGCCGTATTCTGGAGGTTTACCTGAACGTGGTGGAATGGGGTAATGGTGTGTTCGGGGCAGAAGCTGCCGCGCGCCATTATTATCGGGTTCCGGCGGCACAGCTTGGGGCATCGGCAGCGGCGCGTATGGCGGTCATGTTGCCCAATCCGCGCAAGTACGAAAAATCCATGCCCTCCTGGGTGGTGCGCCATGCATCTGCCGTGCAGAGACGCATGCACTATTCACAAATTCCCTGATTGTCTTTGAAATTCCGGTGCCAGCCCCTATTTATGCCTGCGTTGTGCGGTTCTCGCCGCCAACCTTTTACGTTACAATCGCGACCCTTTTTGGGTCTTTGCATTCTGTGGCTGATGATTTTTTGAACTGAGGTGATAGACGTGCCTATCTACGAATACCAATGCGAATCCTGCAACCATGAACTGGAAGCTCTGCAAAAACTGAGCGATGCACCCTTGGTGGATTGCCCTGCATGTGGCAAGGCAAGTTTGAAAAAGCAAATCTCCGCAGCCGGTTTTCGCTTGTCGGGCGGCGGCTGGTACGAGACCGATTTCAAATCGGGCAAGAAAAAGAATCTCGCGGGCGAGGGCAGTTCCGGCTCTTCGTCTGCATCCAGCTCTGGCGCTGCTTCCTAACCAGACGCTGAAGCTAATCCATTTACTGTCGATAAATAACGGGAAAAACCTATGCGCAGCCAATATTGTGGCGCTTTAAATGCCTCTCATATCAACCAGGAAGTCACCCTCTGCGGATGGGTAGACGGCCGTCGCGATCACGGTGGTGTGATCTTTATCGACCTGCGCGACCGCGAAGGTGTGGTGCAAGTAGTGTTTGATCCTGATGGTAAAGAAAACTTTGCCCTGGCGGATAAAGTGCGTGGTGAGTATGTATTGCAAGTGACCGGTAAAGTTCGTGCGCGCGCTGCGGCGACTGTTAACCCGAATATGCCTACCGGCGAAATCGAGGTGTATGGCACTGCATTGACCATCCTCAATGAAGCCAAAACCATCCCTTTCCCGTTGGATGGCTACACCAATGTGGGCGAGGAAACCCGTTTGAAGTATCGCTTCCTCGATTTACGCCGCGCTGAAATGCAGAAAAACCTGCGCTTCCGCAGCAAGGTGACCAGCGCAATCCGGAACTATCTGGATCGCAACGGCTTCCTCGATGTGGAGACTCCAATCCTGACCCGTGCAACGCCAGAAGGTGCGCGCGATTATCTGGTGCCTTCACGTACCCACGACGGTAAATTCTTTGCGCTGCCACAATCACCGCAATTATTTAAACAATTGCTGATGGTTGCCGGTTACGACCGTTACTACCAAATCGCAAAATGCTTCCGCGATGAAGACCTGCGTGCTGATCGCCAACCGGAATTCACCCAGATCGATATCGAAACTTCCTTTATGAGTCAAGCGCAAATTATGGAAGTGACTGAAGGCATGTTCCGCGAGTTGTTCAAGGACTTGCTGAACGTCGAATTCGCTGAAATCCAACACATGCCTTTCTCTGAAGCCATTGCCAAATACGGTTCAGACAAGCCGGATATGCGTATCCCGCTGCAACTGGTCGATATCAAAGATCTGGTTACTGAGGTTGAATTCAAAGTATTTGCTGGTCCGGCGAACGACCCAAAATCACGCGTCACTGCGTTGAAGGTTCCCGGTGGTAACGAGAAACTGACCCGTAAGCAAATTGATGATTACACCAAGTTTGTAAGCATCTACGGTGCAAAAGGTTTGGCGTATATCAAGGTCAACGACAAGTCTGATCTGGAAGAAGGCTTGCAATCACCGATTGTGAAAAACCTGCCAGTACCCGTGCGTGCTGCCATCCTTGAACGTGTGGGTGCAGAAAACGGCGACTTGATTTTCTTCGGTGCCGATAAACACAAAATCGTTACCGAAGCACTGGGCGCACTGCGCTGTAAATTAGGTGCAGATTTGAACCTCTACACCTGCGAGTGGGCACCTTTGTGGGTTGTTGATTTCCCAATGTTTGAAGACGACGACAAAGGCGGCTGGACTTCAATCCATCACCCATTCACTTCACCAAGCTGCACGCCAGAGCAACTGGTTGCCAGCCCAGGCGACGCTTTGTCCCGCGCTTACGATTTGGTATTGAACGGTACCGAATTGGGCGGTGGTTCTGTGCGTATCCACTCGCCAGAAATGCAACAAGCGGTATTCCAGATTCTTGGTATCAGCCCTGAAGAGCAACGCGAAAAGTTTGGCTTCCTGTTGGACGCATTGAGCTACGGCGCCCCACCACACGGCGGCCTGGCGTTTGGTCTGGATCGTTTGATTATGCTGATGGTTGGCGCAAGCTCGATCCGCGACGTAATCGCTTTCCCGAAAACCCAAAGCGCTGCCTGCGTAATGACTGATGCGCCTGGCACCGTGGACGAATTGCAATTGCGCGAACTGCACATTCGTTTGCGCAATCAGAAAAAAGTAGCAGATGCTGCGGCTGAATCGCCAGAATACGGTATGTAAGACTTCCAGTCTCCTCTGTTAAAGGAGGGGCTGATTGAGGTAAAAAGGTGGGCAATGCCCACCTTTTTACTTTTAAGGGAGTGAGGTTAATTGATTTGATGCATAAAATGAATCAAAATTAACTCATTTTTGATGCGCCCTGGAGACTTTGTATGCGTACTACAGTGACGATAGACGATGCACTTTATGAACAGGCACTGGAAATGGCTGATCCGGATATGGATAAGGCAGATATTTTCCGTGAAGCAATTAAAACCTTTGTGCGCGTTCAAGCCGCCAAACGACTGGCAGCACTGGGTGGGTCTGTGCCGGACATGGCTGAAATTCCAAGGGCCAGAGCCTCAACAATCAGGGAATAGGGATGCAGCATAGACGTGACTATATTGATTGATACCTCCGTTTGGGTGGGGCACTTCCGCAAGCGCAACGATGAGCTGGTCAGGTTGATTCAAATGGATGCGGTATCCACTCATTCAATGGTTCTGATTGAGTTGGCGTGTGGCACGCCGCCATCGCCGCGCCTGCAAACACTGCGTGATATTGCGTTGCTGCAGAAGGTGAAAGAGGCCACAACGGCTGAGGTCATGTGGTTAATTGAAAATGAAAAGCTTTATGGTATGGGATGCGGTTTAGTTGATATCTCACTGCTTGCTTCTGTGCTCATTTCACCAGGTACCCGAATATGGTCTCTTGATAAAAATTTGATTGATTTAGCAATCCGGTTCGGTTGTGCCTATGAACCCTTGACGCATTAAACAAGCAAAACCTGTTTTAACTGAAAAACTCTTTACGATTGACGGGAGCAGAGCGTGGCCGGACATTCCAAATGGGCTAACATGAAACACCGCAAGGCGCGCCAGGATGCCAAGCGAACAAAAATTTTTACCAAAATTATTCGTGAATTGACGGTCGCCGCAAAGGGCGGTCCCAATCCGGCGGATAACCCGCGTTTGCGTGCGGCGGTAGAAAAAGCCTATTTAAACAACCTTAAAAAAGATGTGGTTGAACGTGCGATTGCGCGTGGTGCTGGCACCACCGATTCTGAAGCCTACGAAGAATTAACCTATGAAGGTTACGGTGTAAACGGTGTTGCCTTTATTGTTGAATGCATGACCGACAACCGCAACCGTACCGCAGGCGATGTGCGCCACGCGTTCGATAAAAAAGGCGGCAATCTGGGCACCAGCGGATCAGTTTCCTACTTGTTTGCCCGCAAAGGCCAAATCAGTTTTGCGCCGGGCGTTAATGAAGATGCCCTAATGGAAGCTGCGCTGGAAGCCGGTGCAGATGATGTGGTCATCAATGATGATGGTTCTGCCGATGTGATGACTGCATTCGAAGATTTTTTTCGGGTTAAAGATGCGCTGGCTAGCGCCGGGTTGAAAGAATCCGAATCCGAAATCACGCAAATTCCATCGCTTACCGTAAGCCTTGATAACGACGCCGCCGAAAAAATCCTCGCATTAATTGATGCACTCGAAGATCTGGACGATGTGCAGAACGTCTATACCAATGCCGATATTTCGGAAGAAATTATGGAGCAACTGGGTTAATTTTTACCTCGCTGGTACAAAAAAACCGCTGTGTCGCATTGCTGTCGTATACAAAACGACTGAATTAGCGAAATCTGACGGCTTTTACACATAGCGAGGTAAATGTTATGGATATGAAAATCAATAAAGACCAATTGCGCCGCGAACGCGAACAGCGCGCCTGGACACAAAGCCACCTGGCGGAAGTGGCTGATTTAAGTATGCGTACAGTACAGCGGATTGAACGCACCGGGGATGCATCCATGGAGTCTGCCAGTGCATTGGCGGCGGCCTTGAATCTGGAATTGGCCGTGTTGATGGAAATCCCGGTGGTGGCAAATGGATTAGCTCCTGTTAAACCGCGTCGTTCCAATTGGTGGGGAGCGATTGGTTTGCTGGGTTCAGCCGTTATTGCCTTGGGTTGGTGGTCTAGCGCCTCTGCTGAACAGGTACTGATTAGTTTGTCGGTAAAGGCGGAAATGGGCTCTAGTACTCAGGGGGATATGAGTTTCCTTAATCAGTTGGGTGAACAGAGCGAGATTAAATTTGATCAGCAATTTCGCCTGCTAGTGACTGCCTCACGTCAAGACCAGGGATTGCTCATCTCGACAGAAATATACGACTACATTGATGGTAATTATCAACTGGTTTCTACACCTGCTATTTTAATTACAGATAATGAATCCGCAGCAATACATTTAAATACTCTGGCCAGTGGTCGCTTGGAGTTTGATTTTAAATCGGATTTCTAATTTCACACTTGCGCGCTCATGAGTAGCATGCAACACTGCGCCATAAATACTGTATAAAGATACAACTTATGGCGCTTATTCTCGGCATCGATCCCGGCTCTCGCAAAACTGGTTTTGGCATTATCAATGTCATTGGCAGTAAATCGGAATATGTCACTAGTGGTGTGATTCGGATGAAAGATTCGGACGAGTTACCTGCGCGCTTAAAAGTGATTTTCGATTCGCTTACGCAAATTATCGAGCAGTACTGCCCGCAGGAAATGGCGATTGAACAGGTTTTTATGGCAAAGAACGCGGCGTCGGCATTAAAGCTTGGGCAGGCGCGCGGCGCGGCGATTGTGGCGGCGACGGCGCAAAATGTTCCGGTATCGGAATACGAGGCGCGCAAGGTAAAACAATCGGTAGTGGGTAATGGTGCTGCCGATAAATTGCAAGTGCAGCATATGGTGAAAACGCTCTTGCGTCTTCCTGCATCGCCGCAAGAGGATGCTGCCGATGCGCTGGCTGTGGCGCTTTGCCATGCCAATACGCGCGATCATTTAATCCGCATGGCGGGATCATCCAGCTTCCGCCGCGGGCGGATTGTTTAATTTCAATCTCCGTTTAACTCCAGCGCGCTGCCTGGGGTTTATCATCAATATCCAATCTATGGCTTGCGCGACTATTGGCAATTAATAGCGATTCAAAGCGATAAATCGCATGCAGTTTCGCAGCGTTAATACCTAATCTGTGACGCAACTCATCCAATGTGACTGTTGAATATTTTTCAAAGGGATAATGACCCAGGTCGCGCACAGGAATCGCTTGGCCGAAATTAAATCCCAAATCAAACGCAATTAAATCCTGCCGACAAAATTGATAAGGAGCTGGGTAGAGGTGGGTCATAATCCAACGGAAAAAATAAATCTGCCAGCGGTGGATATGATCGCTGGTGCCCATGGTAAAACCAATCACAAAGGCTTCATCCTGATTGCGCAGGCCGCGCCCGAGTAAGACATGTAATGCATCGTGGCGACTGAGGTTAATTGCACCGGGAAAAGCGATAGGACTGGCAGGATTTTCAAATAAACGCACCAACCAGGGAATATCTTCCGGATTGGCGGCAGGCAAGGTTGCAATCACTTCTTGCAATTGCAAATCGCCGTTGTGCAGGCCGGGGTTCCACTCATACCACTTCAGTTCTGTAGTCATAAATCCCTCGCTAACGTGTGTTATCCAAGTTAGTCGTGTGAGGGCTTTTGTGTTAGCAATTGAATATTGCCGCCCACCGCAGCCAAACAATTGCTGATGGTTTTCTCCCGCACAAAGCGCAGCAGGTAGTGAGGTCCGCCCGCTTTGGGCCCGGTACCGGAGAGGCCACAACCGCCAAAAGGCTGTACACCCACTACTGCACCAACCATATTGCGATTGATATACACATTGCCCACATTCACTTCACGAGCAATTTTCTGGCCGATTGTTTCGTTACGTGTGTGAATTCCCAATGTCAGGCCAAAGCCGGTGCGATTAATACCCTCAATAACCTTATCCAGATCCTGAATGCGGAAGCGAATTAAATGGCAAATTGGCCCGAAATGTTCTTCCTGTAATTCATCGATGTTGTGAATTTCCAATAATGCCGGTGCGACAAAACTGCCGTGTTCCAATTCAGAAGGTAAAGGTGTTTGTACAATTAATCTGCCTTGTGTTTTTGCTTGATCGATGTGAGCGAGCAATTTTTGCTGTTCGTGGTTATCGATTACCGGGCCAATATCGGTGCGGGTTTCGCGCGGGTCACCCAGTATCAAACAGTCCATGGCGCCGTTGAGTAATTCAATCACTCGCTCAGCGATTTCCTCTTGTATAAATAAAACACGCAATGCGGAGCAGCGTTGGCCTGCGCTGCCAAAGGCTGAGCGGATAACATCTTTTACCAATTGCTCGGGCAGGCAGGTTGAATCGGCAATTAATGCATTTTGACCGCCGGTCTCAGCAATTAAACAGGCGATACTGGAATTGCGTGCGGCCAGCGCGCGGTTAATTACCCAGGCGCTTTCTGTTGATCCGGTAAAGGCGATGCCCTCAATGCGTGCATCGCCGGTCAAAATAGGGCTAAGTTCACTGCTGGGGCCAGGTAAAAAATACAAGGCCATGGGCGGAACCCCTGCGGCGAGCATTAATTCGATTGCACGAAACGCAACAAGGCAGGTTTGTCGCGCGGGTTTGGCTAATACCGTATTTCCTGCAACCAACGCAGCAATTATCTGGCCGGTAAAAATCGCCAATGGAAAATTCCACGGCGATATACACACAAAAATTCCGCGGCCCTCCAACAATAATTGATTCTGTTCGCCGGTAGGCCCGGGTAATGGTAGTGGATTGGCAAGTTGTTCGCGTGCCTGCTGTGCATAGTAGTGGCAAAAATCGACCGCTTCACGCACCTCATCAATCGCATCGTTGAGTGTTTTACCTGCTTCGCACATGAGCAGCGCAAGAAATTCTGCGCGATGCTCTTCAAACAGATTGCCCAGCTTATCCATTAATGCCGCTTTTTCGTTGACGGGATATTGCCGCCAGCGCACCGAAAATTCTGCGGCTTGATTAATCGCTGCCGTTGCGTTTTCTGCCGTGGCTTGCACGCAACTACCAACCTGCTCAGCGTTGTTTGCTGGATTCAAGACTTTGGTGGCCGAACCCTTCTTTAAATAATGTCCACCAACTATAGGGTAGGCGTTCCATTGGTGATTCAACCAGGGTGTTATGGCATCCATGAGTTGCTCGCGTTGTCTGGCAATTTGCACATTAAAAC
>JAGKXA010000320.1 GCA_021151615.1 Cellvibrionaceae bacterium
GCATTTGTTTTTCCGGGTCAAGGTTCACAAAAAATTGGCATGTTGGCTGGGTTGGCTGCTGAATATCCTGTTGTGCAACAGACGTTTCTGGAGGCATCTGACGTTTTGGGGTATGACCTTTGGGCATTGGTTCAAAATGGTGCCCAAGAGGAAATTAATTTGACAGAGCGGACGCAGCCTTTGTTGTTAACTGCCAGCGTTGCGGTGTTCCGTGTGTGGAAAGAAAGAAATGGCGTTATGCCTGCGCTTATGGCGGGGCATAGTCTGGGTGAGTGGTCTGCACTCGTGTGCGCTGGTGCTCTTGCGTTTAAAGATGCAGTAAAACTGGTGCAGCAGCGCGGAAAGTTTATGCAGGAGGCTGTCCCCGCCGGCCAGGGTGCAATGGCAGCAATTATTGGGCTTGATGATGCGTTAATTATCGAAGCTTGTAAAAAGGCAGAACAGGGTGAAGTGGTTTCGGCCGTGAATTTTAATTCACCTGGGCAGGTGGTGATTGCGGGTACTGCCGCGGCTGTTGAGCGTGCTGGTGTTTTATGTAAAGAGGTTGGGGCAAAACGCGCTTTGCCTTTACCGGTAAGTGCGCCTTTCCACACTGAGTTAATGCGCCCCGCTGCAGAGCGTTTGGCTGAACAAATTACTACAACCATTTTTTCTACACCTGTTGTTCCGGTGGTGCACAATGTAACAGCGGATGTTGAGACTAATCCGGAAAAAATCAAGGCGCTAATGATTGAACAAATTTACAGCCCTGTGCGTTGGGTTGAGTGTGTAAATACCATGGTTAAAAAAGGTGTTACAAAGACTCTGGAGTGCGGCCCAGGAAAAGTTTTATCGGGTTTGAATAAGCGCATTAATGCTGAGGTGGCCACGGTTTCTGTAGAAAGTCCGGAAGAGCTGCTTGCCGTAACTGATGCTGACTCTGTGGCAAACTTGTTAAAAGAAGTTGGCGATGAATTTGGCGCTCCTGCAATTTTGGTGAATAACGCAGGTATTACCAAAGATAATCTTTTGATGCGTATGAGTGATGAGGAATGGTTTGATGTTATCAATACCAACCTAAGCGCAATTTACCGTTTAAGTAAAGGCGTGCTGCGTGGAATGATGAAGGCGCGCTGGGGTAGAATTATTAACATTAGTTCTGTTGTTGGTGCTATGGGTAATCCCGGGCAATCAAACTATGCCGCTACTAAAGCGGGGGTTGCTGGTTTTGCACGTTCATTAGCGGCAGAGGTAGGGTCGCGCAACATTACTGTGAATACAGTAGCTCCAGGTTTTATCGATACAGATATGACCAAAGTATTACCGGAAGAACAAAAACAACAGCTTTTATCCCGTATTCCGCTTGGGCGTCTTGGGGCACCGGAAGAGATTGCATCGGTTGTTGTTTTTCTGGCCAGTGATGCTGGTTCTTACATCAGTGGCGAGACAATTCACGTCAATGGTGGCATGTATATGTCTTAAATGATCATTATAACTCGTTGTTTTTAAAAGGATATTTTTCAAACCTCAAAGAATTTTGCCGTTTGGCATTACAACAACCTGAAAATCGATGTAAAATGCGCGTCGATTTTGGCCGGATCACATGGTCAAACCAGTTTTGGTTTTATTGCCCAAGTGTTTCGAACTATAACCACTAGGAGTTACATAACATCATGAGTAGCATTGAAGAACGCGTAAAAAAGATCGTTGCTGAGCAACTGGGTGTGAAAGAAGAAGAAGTGAAAAACGAAGCTTCTTTCGTCGAAGATCTGGGCGCTGATTCTTTGGATACCGTAGAGTTGGTAATGGCTCTCGAAGAAGAATTCGAAACTGAAATTCCAGATGAAGAAGCTGAGAAAATCACTACCGTTCAATTGGCTATCGATTACATCAATGCCAACCTGGCGTAATCCGATTAATCGCTGATTTCAGTTTAAGAAGGCCGTATTATTGCAAAATAGTACGGCTTTTTCTTTTTATCAGTTTTAGTGCTGTCAATAATCCAAGCAATATACGCTTTTGAGTTTATTCTAATCATCACGACAAATCAGCCGGTTTTATCGGTTTGCTTGTCCTTCGCGGAGAGTCTCACAGGTGTCGCGTAGAAGAGTTGTTGTCACTGGTCTGGGTATGATCAGTTCATTGGGGAATACCGTTGCTGAAACTTGGCAAGGTATCGTTAATGGTAAAAGTGGTGTGGCCACTATTTCTCATTTCGATGCATCGGCATTCACCACGCAGTTCAGTGCTTCAGTAAAAAATTTGGTTGTGGATGATTATTTCCCAAGCAAAGAAGCGCGCAAAATGGATCCGTTCATTCAATATGGAATGATTGCGGGCATTCAGGCAATTCGCGATTCCGGCCTGGAGATTACGGATGCCAATGCTGGCCGTATAGGCGTTTCTATTGGTTCCGGAATTGGTGGTATTGGCACTATTGAAGAGGGCTCATCCACGCTTGAACACAAAGGGCCGCGTCGCATTTCCCCATTTTTCGTTCCCAGTGCCATTATCAATATGATCTCTGGCAATTTATCGATTATGCATGGTTTGCGCGGTCCGAACATCGCCATTACTACCGCTTGTACAACGGGCACACATAGTATTGGTTTTGCTGCTCGCATGATCCAATATGGTGATGCAGATGTTATGGTTGCTGGTGGTGCGGAAATGGCCACTACGCCCTTGGGGTTGGGAGGGTTTGCCGCTGCACGTGCGCTGTCAACGCGTAATGATAATCCACAAGCTGCGAGTCGCCCTTGGGATAAGGATCGAGATGGATTTGTATTAGGTGATGGTGCCGGTGTATTGGTGTTGGAGGAATATGAGCACGCCAAAAAACGCGGTGCAAAGATTTATGCCGAGTTGATTGGTTTTGGTATGAGTGGTGATGCATACCACATGACTTCGCCACCTGAAGATGGTTCAGGCGCGGCCGCTTCCATGCGTAACGCAATTCTGGATGCTGCTATTCCACTTGAATTAATTAATTATATCAATGCTCACGGAACATCTACGCAGGCGGGAGATAAGGCTGAGTGTCAGGCAGTGAAGTCAGTGATGGGTAGTGCAGTTGGGCAGGTTGCTGTCAGCTCCACAAAATCAATGATTGGCCATTTGCTCGGTGCTGCTGGTGCCGTTGAGGCTATCTTCAGCGTGTTGGCAATTCGCGATCAGGTGGCTCCGCCGACAATCAATCTGGAGAACCCGGAAGAAGGGTGTGATATCAATCTGGTGCCCAACACTGCGCAAGAGCGCAAGATTGAAGCTGTGTTGTCGAACTCTTTTGGTTTTGGTGGTACAAACGGGTCGTTGATTTTTCGCAAGGTTTAAGCTGTACTGCGTTCCTAGCTTAGCCAACGCCGGACTGGAAACAGTCCGGCGTTTTTGTATATAGAGGTCGTTATGCCCTTGCAGTTGCCCATTATCAGTATTAACGGTGTGCTTGAAGCGTCCATATCGCCATTGGATCGTGGGTTTGCCTATGGCGATGGTTTATTTGAAACCTGTCGTTATTTTGCGGGTCGAATTCCATTGTGGGATTTTCATCGCGAGCGATTATTTGCCTCAGCAAAACGTTTACGGATTCCATTGGATGAAGTGAAGTTAAAAGAGTATCTGGATTCGTTATTAGTGTTGTTACAAATTAATCAAATGCCTGATGCAATTGTGAAGGTGCAAGTAACGCGAGGAGAGGGCGGGCGTGGATATCGCTTTCCAGACACAATAAATCCTACTTACTGCATAGGTATTTTTTCAGGAATGCCTCAAATGCGTTTAGCCTGTTGTTAATCCCTTTAGAATAGTCCAGTCGGTCTACCGAAAAAATTACTTTTTTGTCGGGGTATAACGCGGTTATTTCATCTCTTAATTTAACTACTTCAGGTTTATCATATGCATCATTAAATTTTTCAAAGTCAATGCTTATAGGGTAGGAGCCTACTTTTGTACGGTGGGTTTCCTGCGAAAAGATAAAACCGTTTTGATTATAACCTAATAGTTTCTCTACACACTCTGTAAAATGAATGGCGTTATCCCAGGTGTGGAAGCCCGCCAGGTTTGCCCCGAGTACACCCTCCAGTATGT
>JAGKXA010000089.1 GCA_021151615.1 Cellvibrionaceae bacterium
AGCAAATACTGATCTGCAAGTGACCGGTAATAATATCGCCAATGCCAGTACCATTGGTTTTAAAACTTCGCGCGCTGAATTTGGCGATGTATACACGAGTACTTTATTGGGGGGGGGATCAAATACGCCGGGTAGTGGTGTAACTATCCAGAATATTCGCCAGCAATTTACCCAGGGTAATTTGAAATTCACCCAGAATGAATTGGATTTGTCGGTGAATGGCGAAGGATTTTTTGTGGTTGAAAAAAATGGTGAGCGCTTGTTTACCCGTGCGGGTACTTTTGGTTTGGACAAAGACGGGTTTATCGTGAATGGGACCGGTGCATTGCTGCAGGGTTTTGCTGCTGACGACGCAGGTAATGTGAGTGGAATTCTGGGGGATTTACGCGTTGATGTGAGCTCACAGGAGCCGCGTCAAACTACCGCAGTAAATGCATCATTTAACCTGGATTCTAGCGAGGTGGTGTTGGAAACTACGGGTTCTCGCTTTGCTACTAACGGTTCTGGTATTAATGAGGCACAACTAGGTGCAAAAGTTGCCACCACTACCACCTTAAATTTGGGAACTATAGCAACGCCACTGACTTTTAGTGCGGCAAATACAACGGCGTTTACCTTGTCGCGCACTGACCCGGTGAGCCTTGCAACAGACAGTGTTTATTTAACCTTAAATACAGGTTCTGCAACATCGTTATCGGCGCTTGCGACCTTGATTAACTCCGCAAACTTTGATTCCGCCAGCCCGGTCAATGTGGAAGCCTATGCGGATAATGCAACGAATGAATTGAAGTTTCGCGATTTAGCCACTGGCACTCCTTCGACAGTTACCGTGACTATTGATGCCCCCAATTCTGATCCGAATGCCTTGACTACAGCAGTAACCACAGTGAGTACTGCTGCAGGTACTCCACACGCAACCGCACATGATGCTGGTATTCCTGAAGTCACCAATAATTATGGTTCACACACTTTAGTTTTTCGTGGGCCTAATGGCAAAGATGTGCCTTACATCAGCAAATACGGCGCAAGCGCGGATGAAACTGCATCTGAATTAAATAAATTAGCGGGTGTTTCTGCCACGGCGCGCACCACGGCGGTTTTGTATGCTTCCGACGCTTTGGCGGTGCCTCCCAAGGTGTTTACCAATAACGGTTCATTCCGTTTGAATGGTGTTAACCTGACTTCTACCGGCGCCCCGGATATGACTGCGATGCGTGATGAGATTAACGCGCTGAGTTCATCTACTTTGTTGGGAATCAGTGCAACTCTGGATTCCGACGGTAACCTGGAAATCGTATCTGCCAGCGGTAAAGATTTGGAGTTCACCTTCGATACTGCTGGCGGTGTTGCGGAAGTACAAGGCAATCAGGGGACATCGCAAATCGTAAACAATACAACCGATGCTATAAAAATTGGTGGTGCTGTGACTATTACTATGCAAGAGGGGTATTCCATTGCGAGTAGTGCGCCGACCGTACCAGTATTTGGTGGCAGTATGTTTGGCTCCATTAACGTCCCCAACTTTTTTACGCCTGTGCCGATTAATGCGTTTAACCCTATCGATCAAAAAACCTATAACCACGCAACCACTACAACGATTTATGACAGCCTGGGTAATGCACACTCCATGCGCCACTTTTTTGTTAAGCAAGAATATGATCCTGCAGATCCGCTGACATCTCCTAACCATTGGATTATGTATGTGCAAATTGATGGTAAAAATGTTGGGGATCCAGACCCTTCGCTGCCATCACCACAAAATACTGAGCCAACTATGGCGTCGTTCAATATTCATTTTAATTCGGACGGAACCATAGATCCCTTTACCACGGACTCGATGTTGATTTCCAACTGGACTCCGCTCGGGGAAGACGGTAATCCTATTGGTGCGCTTGGACCATTAAACGTATTGCAGGGCGGTACTGTTCCTGTTGCTGAGCCGCCAGCCAGTTCCAACTTTTTAATTGATCTGGCGGGAAGCACCCAATTCAAAGGTGATTTCGCGGTTGAGCAGTTGGATCAAAATGGTTACGCCACTGGTCGCCTTGCGGGTTTGGATATCAGCAATACCGGCATTGTTTTTGCGCGCTTCACTAACGGTGAAGCACAAGTATTAGGGCAGGTAGCATTGGCCAACTTCAGCAGTGTGGATGGATTAAAACCGGTGGGCGATACCATGTGGGCACAAACCTTTGAGACGGGCGAAGCAATTATTGGCGCTCCTGGTTCTGCGCAGTTGGGTAATATTACTGCGGGTGCAATAGAAGAGTCCAACGTGGATTTGTCCGAGCAATTGGTGAATTTGATTATTGCCCAGCGCAACTATCAGGCGAATGCGAAAACCATTGAAACCGCCAATGCGACCACACAAACGATTATTAATTTGAGGTAATAACTGGCTGGTAATTGTGTAGGGGCGTGATTTATCACGCCCGATATTTATCGCACCCAATGATTTAACACACACAAATTGATGCAATACATGAATTCAAAAAATAGGGCGCCATAAAAAGGGCGCAATAAATTGCGCCCCTACGGATTAAAATTGCATTCACACAGCGGCAAAGAGCGGAAGCTCTTTGCCGCTTTCTATTTGCCGAATCGGCGAATCCGGGCGCAATAAATTGCGCCCCTACAAAAAAACCAAAAACCTCTATTGTTTTCAATCAATTAGAAGGCACTCTAAGATTGGCACCGCTCTTGCAAAACCTCCGGTAACGGCAAATTCGCCAAAAAACCAGCGCTATTTATTGGTGCTGGAAACCGGAGTAACGATTGTGGACAGAGCCCTTTTTATTGCCATGAGCGGTGCCAAGCACAATATGTTGGCCCAGACCAATCGCGCCAACAATTTGGCGAACCTCAGTACCACAGGTTTTCGCGCTGACTTTGAACAATCGCGCAGTATGGGTGTGTATTACGGAGAAGGTCAGCCCACGCGCGCTTACGCTATGACAGAATCTCCGCGTTCCAATTTTGAGTCCGGCCCGATGATCACTACCAATAATTCGTTGGACGTTGCTATCCAGGGCAATGGCTTTATTGCCGTACAAGCGCCGGATGGAACAGAGGCTTACACCCGTTTTGGCAATCTCGCTGTGGATGCGAACGGCATGCTGCGCACTGCCAATGGTATGCCTGTGCTGGGTGCGGGAGGCCCCATCAATATCCCCGAAAATGAAAAGGTTCAAATCGGTTCTGATGGCACTATCTCGATTGTGGGATTGGGGCAGGGGCCTGAAGCCATGGTTCAGGTTGGACAACTGAAATTAGTGAATCCCGATATTAAAACCATTGAAAAGGGCGATGATGGTTTATTTCGCCAGCGTGATGGTTTGAATGCAGCCGTTGCACCTGAAGTGGTTATTCGCAGCGGCATGTACGAAGGCAGCAACGTCAATGCGGTGGAGGAATTCACCCAGATCTTGAGCCTCGCTCGCCAATATGAAATGCAAGTAAAAGTGATGAAGACTGCAGAAGAAAATTCAGCGGCTTCTGCCCAGTTATTGCAAATGTCGTAAATTTTTAATGCATTTCCTGGAATGCATTTAACTTGAGGAATAGATCATGCACGCCGCCCTCTATGTCAGTAAAACCGGATTATCAGCACAGGATCGTCAGCTCACTACCATCTCTAATAACCTGGCGAACACTAGCACTATTGGTTACAAGCGCGATCGCGCCATTTTTGAAGATCTGCTGTACCAAAACCAGCGCCAGCCAGGTGCCCAGCAAACACAAGACACTGAGCTGCCATCGGGTTTGCAATTGGGGGCGGGTGTTCGCGTGGTTGCAACGCAAAAAGAATTTACCCAGGGCAATTTACAAGTAACCGATCAATCGCTTGATATTGCGATTGACGGTCACGGCTTCCTGCAGTTCCTGCAACCAGACGGCAGTATCGTTTATTCGCGCAATGGGCAGTTGCAAATTAATGGTGAGGGTCAGTTGGTAAATGCTGACGGGTTGTTACTCGAGCCTGCCATCGTTATTCCCGAAGGAACCAACAAAGTCACTATAGGTACCGATGGCACTGTGAATGGTTACACCAATGGCCAGGTGGATCCACAACAACTCGGCACCATTACCATGGTGGATTTTGTTAACCACTCAGGTTTGCAGCCTATCGGTGGCAATTTGTTTGTAGAAACGGTAGCCAGTGGAAACCCGGTGCAAGGTACACCTGGTGAGAATGGTATGGGTGTTATCAAGCAGGGGATGTTGGAAAATTCCAATGTGGATATCGTGGAAGAAATGGTGAACATGATTACCACCCAGCGCGCTTATGAAATGAATTCCAAAGTGGTTTCTACCGCCGATCAAATGCTCCAGTTTATTACCCAGAATCTCTAATTTTATTTTTCTATTTGTTGAGTACAGCATCATGGCCCGGCAGTTTTCTTTCACACGCGTTAAATACGTCAGCCTTGTTGTGGCAATTATTGTGCTGAGTGGTTGTGCCAATAGAAAGCCTATGGCGGATGATCCTGCTTATGCGCCGACTATCGCCACTAATATGCCAGTGCCGCAGCGTACCGAAGGATCTTTGTACCAGGATGCTTATGGCATGAATTTATTTGATGATCGCAAAGCGCATTTTGTCGGCGATGTAATTACAGTAACTCTGAGTGAACGCACTGTTTCCAGGAAATCGTCTGGCGTCACTACCGGTAAAAAGAGTGGTGTGAATTTTAATGCAGGGCCTTTGTTGGGTGTAAACCCCACTATTAAGGGCAATGAATTAACCACGACTATGGAGCAGGATCGCACGTTTGATGGCAGCGCAGATGCAGACCAGAGCAATAGTTTACAAGGCAATATTACCGTGACTGTGGCGGAAATTCTGCCCAACGGAAATTTAATTGTGCGCGGTGAAAAGTGGATCACGTTGAATCGCGGCGATGAATTCATTCGTATTAGCGGGATTGTGCGCCCAGAAGATATTGCACCTGACAACACTATTGTTTCCACCCGTATGGCGAACGCCAAAATTTCCTACAGTGGTACGGGTGAATTGGCCAGTACCCAGCAAATGGGTTGGTTATCGCGCTTTTTTAACAGCGACCTGTGGCCACTGTGATTCTGTTTGTAAGGCTCCTATGTGGTTTTTCATGTTTATGCAAGTAACGTTTTGGTTGAGGTTTTTATGCGCAATTTTTGTTGGTTAGTCGTCGGTATGTTTGTGTGGGCGAGTACCGCTGCGCATGCCGAACGCATTAAAGATATTGCCAGTGTTGCTGGCGTGCGCGCCAACCAATTAGTAGGTTATGGTCTCGTGGTTGGGCTTGATGGTACCGGCGACCAAACCACTCAATCACCATTTACTGTGCAGTCTTTTAATTCCATGTTGAAACAATTTGGTATTACCGTACCGGAAGGTGCGCGCATGCAAATGAAGAACGTAGCAGCGGTAATGATTCAAGCTGAGCTACCGGCGTTTGCCAAGCCCGGTCAAACCATTGATGTAACAGTCTCTTCCATAAGTAATGCGAAAAGTTTGCGCGGCGGTAGCTTGCTAATGACACCGTTAAAAGGTTTGGATGGAAAAGTGTATGCTGTTGCCCAAGGCAATCTCGTCGTTGGTGGATTAAGCGCGTCGGGTAACGATGGCTCAAAAATTACCGTGAATATTCCCAGTGCCGGTCGTATTCCCAGTGGCGCAACCGTAGAGCGAATGGTGGAAACCAATTTTGCCGGAGGCCAACCGATTGTATTTAATTTGCATCGCGCCGACTTCACCACGGCGAATCAATTGGCAAAAAGTATTAATGCGATGTTAGGTCCAGATGTAGCGCGTCCGTTAGATGCAGTTTCCATTATGGTGAGTTCTCCGGCGAATCCGGCACAGCGCGTGGATTTTATTTCCATGCTGGAAAATGTCGAGGTAACTCCCGGTGAGGAGGTTGCCAAGGTCATTATCAATTCACGCACTGGCACTATTGTTGTTGGTAAAAATGTACGCGTATCACCGGTAGCGGTTACGCATGGAAGTCTTACTGTTTCAGTGGCAGAAAGTTTAACCGTGAGCCAGCCCAATGCACTGGCGGGTGGTCAAACTGTTGTGGTGCCGAGTAGTAATGTTAAAGCTGATGAAGAAACCAACCCAATGTTTAAGTTTGCACCTGGCGCTAACCTGGATGACATAGTGAAATCCGTGAATAACGTGGGTGCATCACCGAGCGATTTAATGGCGATTCTGGAAGCGCTCAAAGAATCGGGTGCGCTTAAAGCAGAATTAGTGGTGATCTAAATGTTAACTGTCGATACTGGCGTAAAAACACCTCAGGTTCAGGATACTTACCTTGATGCGAATTCCCTTGATTCCGTCAAGGCGATGGGGCGCGCCAAAGATCCACAGGCATTACAAGAAATCGCCAAAAAATTTGAGGCGATGTTTGTGCAGCAAATGCTAAAAACCATGCGCGAAGCCAATGATGTTTTTTCGCAAGGCAATTACTTTGATAGTAGTACTACGCGTTTTCATCGCGATATGCTCGACCAGCAAATGGTATTAAACCTGACCAGTGGTCGTGGTATTGGTTTGGCAGATCATTTTTATAAACAAATGCTCCAAGCCTATGGCGGGAGTATGAAGCCGGGTACCAGTAGTTCTTCTTCAGGGGATTTATCTGCAGCCAACATTGGCGAATTGCCAGCCGCTGTGACTCATAAACATTCTGTGGCCTCCGATGTTGATGAGGGCGAGGTTTTTGCTAATGATCTTGAAAACCTCGAATCCTGGGTTGTTAATTTTATGCGCATGAGCGATAACACCAATGACCAATTGTTGAACCCTGATAAAAGTGAAGTTGTTCCACAAGATTACAGCGTTCTCAACTCTGCCTATATCCCTGCTTTGTTGAGCAAGCCCCAAACCATGAATTCGCGTACCGGACAAAAATCCAGTATCAGCGAAAGCCAGGAAAATTTTGTCATGATGATTAAGCCGCACGCTGAAAAAGCGGCTGCCGAATTACAAATTAATCCTGATGTGTTAATTGCACAGGTTGCGTTGGAAACCGGTTGGGGAAAACACGTTATTCATGACCAGAAAGGGAATAATAGTTTTAATCTTTTCAATATTAAAGCTAGCCCTGGCTGGGAAGGCGGTAAGGTAAATATCGCGACCCTCGAATACCGCGATGGCATTGCGGCGAGTGAAAAAGCCGATTTCCGTAAATACAACGATTATTCGGAAAGTTTTTCTGATTATGTGAAGTTAATGAAAAACAATCCTCGCTATCAGGATGTGCTGGAGGCAGGAAATAATTCGTCTGCTTATGCGGAGGCTTTGCAATCAGCCGGTTATGCAACTGATCCTTTGTATGCCAAGAAAATTAAAAGCCTGTTGAATTCCGATGCGATTCGTTCAATGAGTGAGCTAGCACAAGCAGCGCAATCATTTATTTCCAATGCGGCCACAGCTGGCCGGAAATTAGTGGAGTAATCCTATGTCTGGCATTCTCTCTAACGCCATTTCCGGTTTGCAGGCCAGCCAAAATGCGCTGCGTACCGCGGGGCACAACATTTCCAATGCAAATACCGCTGGCTACACTCGTCAAGAGGTTAACTACGCAACGCGTCCGGAACAAAATATTGGCGCGGCCGGTTTTATAGGTTCCGGTGTTAACACGACTTCTATAGAGCGGGTGGTCAATGAATTTGTTACCGCTCAGCTCCGGTTAGATACCTCTACCTACAACCAGTTAAATAAATACAATACTAACATTGGCAAGGTTGATAAATTGTTTGCCGACATCAGCACCGGGCTTACTGGTTCGCTACAAACTTTTTTTGCTGCTATGCAAAATGGTTCCAATGACCCTGCCTCAACTCCTGCGCGCCAGTTAATTGTTACTGAGGCGGAGAGTTTGAGTATTCGTTTTAACAATTTGTATCAGCGCATGGATGATATCGAGAAAAGTGTTAATCGTGAGCTGGGTACAGTTACATCACAGATGAATTCGCTTGCGAAGTCTATTGCTACATTAAACCAAGCGATCGCTGACAAACGCGCATCCGGAAATGGCAATGAGCCAAACGATTTGATGGATAAACGCGATGAAGCGTTGCGTCAATTATCTGAACTGGTCTCGCTGCAAGTCGTAAAGCAGGATGATGGCGACCTGAATGTATTTATCGGTAACGGTCAGCCATTAGTCGTTGGTGTTGGGGTGAGTTCTTTCAATGTGACCAACGATGGAAAAATCCAAATCACAAGTAACGGTGTCTCCAGTGATATCAGCGGGCAAATATCGGGTGGGCAATTAGGCGGCTTGATCAGCTTTCGCGATCAGGTTTTATATCCCTCCATGAATGAGTTAGGCCGAATCGCCCTGGCGATGGCGGATCAATTTAATACTCAACAACAACGCGGTATTGATTTGGATAGCGATTATGGACAGCGCATGTTTGGTGATATTAATGAGCCCGCGTTGACCACCAGCCGTGTTATGCATGGAGCAAATGCCTCGCCGGATGATCGCGTTATATCAGTGACGATTGATGACGTTAATAAATTAACCACCAGTGATTACCGTTTTGAAATCCTGCCCGGTAGTAGCAACTATTTAGTGACTCGGCTATCGGATAAGGCTGTTATTGACCAAGGCACCTTAACCGGGGTTTATCCCACTGAAGTTTCTTTTGATGGTATTACCGTTAATCTAACCAGTGGTTCCTTTCAGGGTGGTGATACTTTTACTATTCAACCCACAAAACGCGGAGCGGAAAGTATCCGTGCTGAAATTCAACGGCCAGAAGATTTGGCATTTGCCGCGCCCATTCGCACAGCAGGCAATACCAGCAATTCGGGTAGTGGTCTAATCAGCGCGGGTGAAGTATTGAGTTTGGTGGATGCTGCGGGAAACCGGTTGCCTGCTTTTAGTAAGCCCGGTACGTTAACACCGCCAATTATTATTCGCTTTACGTCTGAAACGACTTACGATGTTCTGGATAATACTGACCCGGCAAATCCAAAAGATTTAGTACCGGCTATGCGTGACCAAACATTTATTCCTGGTTCCAGTAATAATATATTTACCTCCGATATTGGTGAGACTCGTGTTACCGGTAGGGGAGAGCGGGTGGGGCTTCCTGCTGGACGCACATCGCAAATTGCCACTGAACCGCCGGATTTACCCGGGCCTATGACCGCAGCCAGTTTGCCCCAATCCAATGGTTATTTGGCGGAACAACTTCGTTTTACGTTTCGCGACCCGGAAACCGGTGCAATCACCAACAAAACTATTACCACTACACCTGGCGCCTCTGCTGCGCAAACGGCTGCGCAAATCAGTGCGTTATCGGGTGTGTCTGCTAATGCTTACACGACGGCGACCATTACCGATATTAATTTCGATACTACGACTTACGCGCCGCCCTTGCAGTTGTCGGTCAACGGCGAAAATTTATTAGAATATAATTATTCCAATACTGCTTTTGCAGCTGATGTGCCTAATCCCAATGTCAGCGAATCCGAGTTCAATGATTATCTGGCAGAACGAATTAATTCCAATGAAAATTTGAAAGCATTGGGTATTCGCGCACAAAGCGCAAATAACCCGATTACCGGTGCGCCTGAGTTACGCTTGGTGGCTTCGTCAGGTGTTAATTTGGATATTCGCCTGTCTGCGTCCAATGCGGGTGTTAACTCTATTGATGTTAATGACGGCAGTGGCAATCCGAATGTGCGGTTATCGGGGCAAGATAATCCACTTACCCTGGGCACGGTTGAACAAAGCGCGGTCACTGTCGGTGGGCGCATAGATATTACGATGGCTAACGGTATTAGCCTGCAAACATCACCAACCAACAGCCCCTATTTTGGTGATAGTAGCCTGCCGGGTTTTGCGGCGTCTTCATTTATTGGTTATCAGGTAGCTGTCAGCGGTCAACCTAAAGCGGGTGATGTATTCACCGTCGGTTTTAATACCAACGGCAGTAATGATAACCGCAACGCACTGGCAATGACGGCATTAGAGTCGGCCAAGACGTTGCAGGATGGCAGCCTGAGTTTTGCCGATGGTTATGCAAAAATGGTTGAAGAGGTTGGAACGAAAAGTAACCTTTCAAAAATAAATACTGAAGCCAGTAAAAGCCTGCTTGAGCAAACACAAACCATGCGTGAGGGAATTTCGGGTGTTAACCTGGATGAAGAGGCCGCGGATTTAATTAAGTTCCAGCAACTTTATCAGGCCAATGCACAGGTGATTTCTGTTGCGCGGGAATTGTTTGATACCTTATTAAATTCTCTCTGACAAACTATTGAAAAGTGGCTGCATTTGCAAAGATTGCAGCCTCAACATTCACAATCTCTCATGCTGTCATAATCACTTCAATTTATCCCAGAAATCGTTTCCACTGACTATTAATAATTGGAACACTTTGTGCGTTGAATATCCCATCAGCAAGATACTGGCAAGTTGTTGCCGCTTTTTGCCGGAAACGAGGAGTTCATTATGCGCGTATCTACCACCCAGATTTACAATATTGCCAACCTTGGAATTGGGCAGGCGCAGGCAGCTATCACCAAAACCCAGGAGCAAATCGCAACAGGCAAGCGCGTGTTAACGCCAGCCGATGATCCGGTGGCAGCAGCGACCATTTTGCAACTGAATCTGGAATTGGCGCGCACCGAGCAGTACAAGAAAAACATTGATGTGGCGGAAAACAGTTTAAATCTGGAAGAAACCAATCTACAAAGTATTGTTGACCTTGTGCATCGCATGCGTGAGCAAGCAGTTTATGCCGGTAACACGGCGGTAATGACCGCATCAAACTACGATGCATTGGCTGCCGAAGTAGAAACCCGTATTCAGGAACTTTTGAACCTACAGAATACGCGCAACGCCTCCGGGCAATATATTTTTGCGGGTTATCAAAGTAGCACCAAACCTTTTGTGGGTGATGGTGGTGGAAACTTTAATTATCTGGGTGATGAAGGTCAGTTGCGGTTGCAGGCATCTGCATCAGTGAGTGTTGCCGTCAGTGATTCGGGTAAGAAAGCATTTGTTGATATTCCCAGTGGGCACAATACGTTTAATACTTCCGCGAGTGCTGCCAATAAATCGAATCCCCCCGCGATTATTACCGTCGGACAAGTGTTTGATCAGGCGGAATTCGATAAGCTTTACCCTGATGACATGGTGGTTACCTTTACTAAAACGGCGTCGGCAACTAATTACACAGTTACGCAAAAATCTAACGGCAAACAACTGCTGGTGAACCAACCCTATGTGGCGGGTGTGGATATTGAAGTGGCGGGTGCGCGCTTTCAAATTTTAGGTAATCCCTATCCAGGTGAAGCGGCGATAGCAGCGGATTTGAATTTTGGTGCTGTGGGCGCGTTCGACTTCTCGTTGACGCCGACCAACATTTCCATTTCTGTGGGCGGAAAAACCGAAACATTGTTGCTGGATCAAAACGTTACTAATGCAACAGACCTGGCAGCCGCATTCAATAGTGTGGTGGGGGCACCTAACAGTAATGCAGATAAATTGGCGAATCTAGGTATAACCGTGGACGCTACCGGGTTCCATTCAGCCAGTGGCCAAAATATTAACATCAATAGCGGTACGCTAAATACAGATACTGCATTGGGGTTTGCGACCCAAGGGGCAGGTACCACATCGGTTAATTTACCGTTTGCGTTTACTGCAGCCCATGATTTTAGTGTGTCGCCCTTAACCTTCCAGCTAGAAGTGAATGGCAAAGTAGAATCGATTACTTTTAATCAAAACATAACCAATGCGACCGATTTAGCGAATGCATTTAATGATCCTGCCAATGCAGCGCAATTGGCGCGCTTGGGTTTAACGGTTACGGATCAGGGAATTATTTCCAACTCAAATGCCAAGGTTACCATTAAGGGTGGCAATGCATTTTTAGATGATGTAACAGGCCTGAAGACGCAGGGCGTTGGTACCTCGTCTACACGCGGCTTATTGGTTCAACCCGGAGATAGTTTTTTTATTGAGTCTACGGATAAGCAAGGTTTGTTAACTACCTTGTCGCGCTTTGCGGATGCCATGCGTAATGTGCAGGACACGCCGGAGAGTAAAGCAGAGTTGGCAAAGCTGGTTGCTAAAACCCTGACTAATCTTGAAAACACTATTACCAACCTGGTGGCGGTGCAGGGGGAAGTGGGGGCACGTGCAAATACATTGGAAAGTGCAAAAGACCTGAATATGGATATCACCCTCTCTAGCAAAACTGTATTGGCGAGTTTGGAAAGTGTGGATGTGAGCGAGGCGAGTATCCAATTGTCCATGCAAACCTTAATTTTGAATGCCTCTCATCAGAGTTTTGCCAAGGTTAGCCAGCTCACGCTCTTTTCCTATCTTTAACAGGCTTTTCCTACTTTTGTGGAGCACGCCTGATTGTAATGTGCTCTTACTCTCGTTTTGGCGCGGCAAACTTCTGCGCCAAAACGATTATCTTTTGCTAATCTTGGTTTATAGCGTTAGTCTGCGTTTATTCCATTACAAAGAGTTGTTCTATGGAAACCAATCCCCTGTTAGATCCCCTGGCACGTGCACTGAGTCAATCCCAAGCGCTTTTATCCCTCGCTCAAGCTGGCGATTGGGAGTCTTTTGAAACCCTGGTTCAACAGCGTCAACAAGGGTTGCTTTCTATTAATGACCCTGAATATCTGGAGTCTCTGGCGGAAGCTAATCTTGAAGCCAAAGCGGCGGGCGTTATTCAGGAAATTAAAGGAATTAATAAGCAGTTGTCGGTGCTTGCCGAAGAAAATCGCGATAAAGCAGCGACTGATTTACGTCAGCATGTAGTTGCTAACAAGGCAATTGATGCGTATGGTCGGTAAATTGACGTTTTGCTGCTTTATATAACCATAAGAAATAATTTTCTGCGTTTCTTGGTGTAAATAGTTGGTTCCCGCCATAAAAAATTTCTAAAGCTCCTCTTGGATGTGTCGATAACCTGATTAGAAGTGCTGATTAGTCCGTTGTGCTCAGACTTCATCAACCGACATGTCGCAGCAAAGCCAGCCACTCGCAGCTACTGCAACAGATTATTAATCCAGGAGATTCATCATGGCTTTAGTCATTAACACAAACGTCGCCTCTCTGAATGCTCAGCGTCAGTTGATGAGTTCAGGCAACGCGCTTGACCGCGCGACCGAACGTTTGTCTTCAGGTGCACGTATTAACTCAGCAAAAGACGACGCAGCAGGTCTGGCGATTTCTAACCGCATGACCTCGCAAGTACGCGGTCTTGATCAGGCAATCCGTAACGCTAACGACGGGGTGTCCCTGATCCAAACCGCTGAAGGTGCCTTGTCAGAATCCACCAACATCCTGCAACGTATGCGCGAACTGTCTGTACAGTCTGCGAACGGTATCTATAGCTCTGGCGACCGCGCAACATTGAATGCCGAGGTACAACAACTGGTTAAAGAGTTGGATCGTATCGCCGACACCACCTCATTTAACGGTCAAAAGCTGTTGGACGGCAAGTTGGGCAATGTAAGTCTGCAAGTAGGCTCCAGCGCCAACCAAACTATCGAATTTAAAGTTCAGGCGATGGATGCAAAAACCCTGGGTATGGGTTCTACCAGCGTGGATCTGTTAGGTTCTGAATTCTCTTCACTGAGCTTGTTGGCGGGTGCCAATGATCTGAAAGACGGCGATGTGTTGATTAATGGTCAAACCATTGGCGATTTCGCCGGGTCCAAGGATACGCTGAATGATTTGATCGGTAATATCAATGAGAAAGTCGGCGGTGTAACAGCTTCTGCCATCACCCAACTGAATGGTTCTCGCGTAGGTAGCGGTATCATCGACAACGATGCCGGACAAGGCTTGAACATCACGGTAACTGAGCTGAACGGTGCAGTTCAAACCTATCAGCTGCGTGAAAACACTACCACTATTGATGAATTGGCAGAAGCTATTAACCGCGTGTCTGGCGGTGCAGTCAATGCATCTGTTGGTGATGATGGCGTACTGACACTGGCTAACAACACTGGCGCCACTATTGCGGTTGCTGCCGCTGGTGGTTTGGATCTGGCTACCTCAATTGGTATGGTTTCATCGATAGGCGATGGTGTTTCCCAAACTGGCCAATTGGTACTTACCTCTAATGATGATCGCCCAATTACCATTACTCGTGGGAACACAGGTTCCTTGCAGGATTTGCATAGACTCGGTTTCCGCGAAAGCGGTAAGGGTGGCGTAATCGAAGGTGCCGGTATTACCACAGCCAATGCTGATACGTCTTGGGGCGTAGGCGACCTGACAATTAATGGTACTGTTATCAGTAATAAAGACACTGATAGCTTGATTGGAAAAATCAACGCGATAAACAAATCAACTGCAGAAACTGGTGTAACAGCGAATGCATTTGCAACCGTTGCCATCGACATGTCTTCTGTTAAGTTGACCTCTGCGTTCACCGTAACGTCTGCCGATACCCTAACCATCAACACCATTGATGTTGATTTGAGCGCGGTGACAACTATCCAAGGGATGGTTGATGCAATCAACGATAAGAGCAACTTGTCTGGTGTGCGTGCGGCGGTACAGGGCAACAAAGTTATTCTGGAATCTGACCAGGGTGCTATCCGCTTTAGTAACAATACAGTGGCAGGAAGTGTGTTTGGTGGTACGGCAGGTGCTGGCTTCTTTGGGGCTACCTTCACCGAGTTTATGGCCAGTGGTGCGGCGGTTACTACGTCAGTATCTACGGCAACCCTGCCTTCAGCGCTGAAGGTAGAAGCAGGAATTAAGCTTACCAGTTCAAGCGGTAATCCAATCAGTGTTGAATTGGGCCTAAATGCTTCTGCTGCTGAAATCGGCATCCTCGAAGCCAACTCAACGGCGGGTGGTGCCTTCGGTTCTGCAATTGCTTCGATCAGTATTGATACCCAGGCTAACGCCCAGAAAGCCATCAAGGTGATCGACAATGCCTTGACGACTATCAACGATGTGCGTTCGAACCTCGGTGCGATCAACAACCGTTTGGACTTTACTGTATCTAACCTGGCGAACATTTCTGAGAAGACTTCTACTGCAAGGTCACGTATTACCGATGCTGACTTCGCGGCAGAAACCGCTAACCTCAGTCGTGCGCAAGTGTTGCAACAAGCGGCCTCGGCGATGTTGGCCCAGTCCAATGCGCGTCCACAACAAGTATTGTCTCTGTTGAGATAATAACTGGCTCTCTCCGGGCTGGCTGATAACAGCAAGCCCGGAGAAATTTTAGTGAGGATTAAGTTATGAATGACATCACTAAAGTTGCTTCGAACCCGGTTCCGGCGAAAGCCGTGCCGGTTTCGTCGTTGCCTAAGGCTTCCCAAGGTCAAAAAACCGGCAATGATTTGCCGCCTGCCGCAGAAGCGGCAAGATCTTTACCTCAAGATCCTGTCAATTCCCAGGCGGTGCAAGAGCGAGTTCAGGCTGCTGTGGCCCAAATGAATGAATATATTCAGTCTACCCAGCGCGATTTAAACTTCACTTATGACCCCGAATCCGGGGAAACTGTGGTGAAAGTTTTGGATCGTTCAACGCAAGAAGTTATTCGTCAAATTCCCGATGAAATTTTCCTGCGTTTGGCTCAGACTCACAATCCGGATGAGCCGGGGCAATTGTTTAGTGCACAAGCGTAAAGTGCTGTAAAAATAGGGTTTTTTTTGAATTTAAAAGCCTTTGGTTAACAAAAAGAGAGCCGTGCAAACGGCTCTTTTT
>JAGKXA010000090.1 GCA_021151615.1 Cellvibrionaceae bacterium
GGGTAAAAGGGGTAGTTTGCAGCGTTTGGGCAGGCGCCTGTGACGCAGCAACACTGCTGGCGCTGACCGGCTGCTGGAACGGCAGGGCTATGGGTACGGTAATGCGCTTCTCGCCATTAGCCAATGCCGGCAGGGAGGAGGTAACTAGCAGAGCGCACATCAGGCCCGTCAGGAATTTTCTTGTCATTCTTCTCATCAATTAAACGGGCATCACCGGGTTGATAGAAATTGGCGTTATTCCTCCCTTAACACGGCACCGCCGGCGTTAACCGCGCGCCTCACAAGGTCTTGATGTATTCCACCAATTCCCAGCGCTGCTTATCGGTTAAGGCTTCCTGTTTTATGCCATTGATGGCCGGGGCATTAGCGGTGCCATATTCATGGCCGCTGTTAAAATCGCCGCGCTGGTTGGCGCGGAAATTAAACCCTTCATAGCCCTCGGAACGCAACCCGATTTTCACCGGATCAAACTCGCGGCTGCCCACTTTAAATTCGGTCGGGCGATATAAACCCGTTTCCGGATCATCCTTGCGCTTTACCGGCAAGAGCAAATCGTAAATGCTGGGTACAGAACCATTGTGCAAATAGGGCGCCGTAGCCCAGATACCATTCAGCGGCCGCGCTTTGTAAGCCAACAGTGAATTGTAGGGTTTGGCGGTGGTATCCGGCCAATAGTCGCCGGATTTTACACTGGCTTTGATTTGATTATCAAAGAGCGATTTACCCAGTAAATACAACCAATCCAACGCGCGGCGCGGCCACCATTTGTCCGGGTCGGGGGCAGTGGTCACTTCCCCGGTAGTTACAGCGGTGAGTGTCTGGACGACTGGCGCACGCTCCTTGATGACAAGTGAACCCACACTCTCACTTTGGTAGGTGTTACTAAAGTTGCCCGAATAACCGGTGTAGTTGACGCTGTTTTCTGCCATGGCGCGGTCAGTTCCCGCCAATTCCAGATGTGACATATTGGCCAGTGCGATGCGATTCCAGTCAGTGCGGTCGATGACATGGTGGCAGGACTCGCAATAATCGGCATACAACTGGCGCCCCCGGCGGGCTTTTTCCCAATCAATTTTCCATTCCGGAAGCGCGCCAAACAAGGCATTGGCCTGTTTCTGGTCGGGGTTATTGGTGCCGGTATCCAGGCTTGGCCATACCGGCGAGGTCAAGCTTTTTAGGTGCGATTCCAAGCGTGACAGATTTACCAAATCCACCGAGGAGGTGAATTTGATCTGGTAACTTTTACCCTCTTGCCCGGTCAGCAAGGAGGACAAGCTCCACCCGCGCTCGTGCGCTGTCCAGTCCAAAATCGCAAACACGCCTATCACCTCACCCGTGTTGCGCCCCAGGGGGCCAAGCGCCGCGTTGCTCGCCAGACCATTCCACTGCACATAGTCAGAGTGGGTTATATCCCAGAGAAAGGGATAGCTCACCGGTGCATTGGGCTCATTAAAAATCAGCGACTTGATGTGATTTAGCGCCGCCAGATCCAACCCGGGGTAGCCCTCATTGGCGGACATCAGCCGGTCGATCACCCACGCAAACTGCCGGTCGCCGATAATCGTCTCGCTAATCCCCTCCAGCACCTTATCAACCTGGGCCTGGGTCAACAGATTTTGGTCCGGGTTGTCCGGGTTGGTTGCACCCAACAAAACATCGCGCAACTGCGCCGGGCTGATGACATATTCCAGCACCCGGTTGTAGATTCGACCAAAGGCATCAAGGCGCGCATAGCCGTAATCCACTTTCGAGTGATTAATAGTGTTGTAGAGGCGAATCTTGCGTGCCCAACGCTTGAGGTCTGCCTGGATTTCCCCGCTATCGGCGTAGCCGTTATTCAGTTCCAGTACCCGGGTGACAAAACGATGGTTTTTATCGTTGCTTTCCACCGCTGCCCCCAGGCTGCGCTCCAGATCGGTCAGGAAGCCCACCATATCCGCCATAGCCGGGCCACCGTCAATCCGCATGGCGGTTCCTTTGTAATTGATTTGCCCGGTATGGCAGGCCGCGCAGGTTAAACCCACATAATCCTGCCCTTTATAAGACTCTTTCACGAAGCCGACAGGCAGGCCATCCGGATTAAAAAAGGTGGGCTTTTGCGGCAAGTAGCGATACTTGTCGATCAGGTGCGGGGAGAGGAAAGGCTCACTGGAATCTGCCTGTTCCAGCGCGAGAAAAAAGTCGTAGGGAATCAGTGCCGAGCCTTGGGTCGTGTTGTAATACCAGAGGCTGTCATTGGCACTCCACCCCTGATCCAGATAGATCGGCGTTGCATAGCCCTCGCCAAAGGCGCCATTTTCCAGCGCAACAGCTCCGCGTTCCGGGTCGTCATCCCAGCCCTGATAGATCTTGCCCAAGGTGAGGCTGATAGCCATCAGCACTACCGCCACCAACAGCAATTTCACTACCAACCAAAGCAGAGCGCGGGAAAAAAAACGTCTCAGGCTGAGCACCCCCATAGTATTCACTCCTCGATAACGGGTTTTGCTGAAGTGCGCGACTTGCAACCGCAGCGCCATGGCATTAGTGTAGCCGCGTATTTTTGTCCCCTGATTAATGATTAATCATCTCCGAGGAAGCCTCCATGAAAAAACTCTCCATCATCCTTGCCACTGCCCTTATCAGCCTGACCAGCGCCTGCACCTGGGTAAAAGTGAGCGAGCAAGGCTCCAACGTGGCTGTGGCCAATGCGGCCAATGTGCGCAGCTGCGAAAAAGTGCGCACTGTAAACGTGAAAGTAAAAGATAACTTTGTGGGCTCCATGAAGCGCGACCCCAACAAGGTTGCGACCGAGCTGACCAACATGGCGCGCAATGAAGCCAGCCAATTTGGTGGTGATACTGTAGTGCCAGTGACTCTGGTACAAGACGGCCGTCAGAGCTTTGATGTGTACAAATGCAATTAACTTGCTGAGATGCCCAGGCCGGGCTCACCCCCGGCCGGTTGTTTTTCCCCTCCTGCTCTGCATCCGCTTGAAACCATTCCTGTTTTTGCACTTAATTCCGCTTTCCATGCCAAAACTTTGCTAGTGTTAGCGGCAGCAAATCGCTGTCTTATGTTTGTCACATAATTGCCATAATCTGGCGCAAAAAGTCTGGTGCTATGAGGTTCAAGGTGTCTAACGCCTATTTCAATCGCGAGTTAAGTCTGCTCGAATTCAACAAGCGCGTACTCCATCAAGCGTACAACCGCAGTTTGCCATTGCTGGAGCGTTTGCGTTTCCTGTGTATTTTCTCCACTAACCTCGACGAGTTTTTTGAAGTACGCGTCGGCGGCCTGGTGGAAATTATCGAGCGCAATGCCCCGCCCACCTCCGGGCCGGACGGCCTGACCCAAGCGCAAACATTGAACGAAATTTCCCTGCGTGCACATGAACTGGTGGCCGAGCAGTACCGCATCCTCAATAGCGAATTACTGCCCACCCTGGCCGAGCAGGGCATTCGTGTACTGCGTCGCGAAGATTGGACGCCAGAGCAAATCAATTATCTCAAGCACATATTTTTATCGGATGTTTTGCCCGTGCTCAGCCCAATCGGCCTGGATCCTGCGCACCCCTTCCCACGCATTCTCAATAAGAGCCTGAATTTTATAGTCCGGCTCGATGGCAAAGATGCCTTTGGGCGCAATTCTGGCCGCGCGATTGTGCAGGTGCCACGCTCGCTGCCACACATTATCGAATTGCCTGAAGCCCTCAGTAACAAAGGGCGCAATTTTGCGTTTATCTCCTCCATCATCCATTTTTTCATGGCGGAAATTTTTGTTGGTATGACAGTGGTGGAAAGTTATCAATTCCGCCTGACGCGCAACTCGGATATTTTCCTCGATGAAGAAGAGGCCGATGATTTATTGCGCGCGGTACAGGGTGAATTGGCCTATCGTCAATACGGCGATGAAGTGCGCCTGGAAATTACCGACACCTGCCCAGCCGAGCTTGAGCATTTTTTGCTGGAGCGCTGCGAAATTAAAGAGCGCGATTTGTACCGCATTAATGGCCCGGTGAATTTGAATCGCTACAGCGACTTATTTGATTTGGTGAAAGACACGCAGCATTACTTCAAACCATTTATGCAAGCCATGCCCAAACTGCCCAAGCGCACCAACTCCTATTTTGAAGTGCTGCAAAAGCAGGATATTTTGTTGCATCACCCTTTCGACTCCTTCCAGGGCGTGGTGGATTTTTTGCGTGAAGCCGCTGCCGACCCCAACGTATTGGCAATCAAACAAACCCTGTATCGCACTGGTTCCAACTCGCCGATTGTTGATGCATTAGTGGCTGCTGCAAAAGCGGGCAAAGAAGTCACTGCTATTGTGGAGTTGCGCGCGCGTTTTGATGAAGAGCAAAACGTGGCCCTTGCAGAGCGCTTGCAGCGTTTTGGAATCCACGTGATTTACGGCGTAGTGGGTTTTAAAACTCACTCCAAAATGATTCTGGTGGCGCGTCGCGAAACCGGAAAGCTGCGCTATTACGTACACCTGGGTACCGGCAACTATCACCCGCGCACCAGTAAGATTTACACCGACTACGGATTACTCACGTCCGATAAAGATATCGGCGAGGATGTGTACCGCATCTTTTTGCAATTATCGAGCATGGGCAAAGCCTCCAAAATGGAAGCGCTCTTGTACGCTCCTTTCACCTTGCACAAAGGCATGGTGAAACGCATTCGCACTGAGAAAGAAAATGCCGAACACGGCAAACCCGCGCGCATCATCGCCAAAATGAATGCGCTTTACGATGAAGAATTGGTGAATGAGCTCTACGCAGCATCGCAAGCCGGCGTGCAAATCGATTTGATTGTGCGCGGCGTGTGTCAGTTGCGCCCGGGCGTGCCGGGATTATCGGAAAATATCCGCGTGCGCTCGATCATCGGCCGCTTCCTCGAACACCATCGCGTGTTTTACTTCGAGAACAACGGCAACCCGGAATTGTTTTGCTCCAGCGCCGACTGGATGCTGCGCAACATGTTCCATAGGGTTGAGACCTGCTTTCCAATCAAACACAAACGCATCCGCGATCGTATCCTCGAAGATCTGCATTTATACCTGACCGACAACACCCACGCCTGGTTGCTGCAAGAAGATGGCAGTTACCTGCCCACCCAACCCAAGGAGGATGAAGAAGCTGTTGATGCCCAGGCAATTTTGCTGGAGCGCTGGTCAGCGCATATATCGTGATTGCTCACGGTCATAACCGTCTGCTTACGAGAAATCCTGCAGGCGTTATTGTTGTGCAAATCGTTGTGGGGGGCAGCAATGCCGCCAATGCAAGTTTATTTCACCCAATTCGCAAGACGAATACCGGGGACATTTTCAAATTGTTTTGTATTGTGGGTTACAACAACCAACCCTTTCGATCTGGCGTGGCCAGCAATCATTTCGTCATAGGGGCCTATAGGTCGGCCGATTTTTTTTAATTCAGCCCTAAGCTGTCCGGTATGAATTGCTGCTTCATTGTCATAGGGCAATACCTCCAACCGGGCGGCGAACCCTTCGATATCGCGCAAGTTGCGCTCTACGGCGGCTGAGGCTTCAGCGCCATAAACCAGCTCCATGAGCGTTACCGATGAAATACACATTTGGCCATCATGCGCCTTGAAGGCTTCCCTGACTTCGCTGGGTTTGTTCTTAATCGTATAGGTGGCGATATTGGTATCGAGCATGTACTTCAACATCAAAATGCCTCGCGTTCCTGGTGCTCAGGTTGCTCACGGCTGGCCATGAAATCATCCGAAACACCCTCGCCGTCAAACCAGCTATCCCATGATTCACCAGCGGGAGTAATAATCCGGGCGCGTCCCTGGATGACGATATCCACTTGCTTCACTGTATCCGGGTAGGCGACCGGCTTTGGAAGCCGTAAAGCCTGACTCTTATTACTTTTAAAGATGCTCGCTCGCTCCACGGTGTACACCCCTCTTGGTAGATGCCTGCGGTATATCCCATTCTGGTATCAGGCATGGGATATGTCAACGGTATATCCTGTGGCGCAGCATACCAGGCGGTTTGACCAAGCGCGTTGCCCTCAGTTTCACACATAAAACCCCAGCGTGCTTGTAGGCAAAATCATGCCGATTCGTATCACAAATCCGCTAATTTGAGTGTCATTCTTTCACAAAGCGGGTAAAAACCGGTTTCATATATAATCTGATTTATATAATCTCAGCCCAACCGCTTCCGCCACGCGCGGATCTCTCCAGCAGGTTAAACAACGACAACAATAGCCATAAATCTAAGTTGTACCTGATTCAAGGCAAGCATCGGCAAATAACACGCGGCCACAGCTTTCTGTGCTGTCGCCTTATGTCTACAGCTAATTCCTAGAGCGATAACAATATGAGCAAACACAACCCGCAGCGTTGGCTGCACAAAACCTTATTGGCCTGCACCTGTGCGGGTTTGATCGGCACTGTGGCCGCGCCCAGCTTTGCCGCGCGCCAGACAGAGTACCTGGATCGCGGTGTGGTGGCCTTGCCCTCTGGCAGCGGTGTGTTTATCAGCTGGCGTATGCTGGGTGATGACCCGGCAGCGGTCGGTTTTAACGTCTATCGCAACGGCACCAAAATCACCGCATCGCCCATTACTACCAGTACCAACTATTTTGATGCGACCGGCACTACCAGCGCCGCCTATACCATCAGGCCGGTAATTAACGGTGTCGAATATGCCGCTAACGCCGCCAAAGCAACCTGGAGCGATCCCTATTGGGCAATCAACCTGAACCGTCCCGCTGGTGGTACCACTCCGAGTGGCGAGGCCTACACCTATTCACCCAATGACCTGAGCGTCGGCGATCTGGATGGCGATGGGCAGTATGAAATTGTGGTGAAGTGGGATCCATCCAACTCAAAAGATAACTCCCAATCCGGCTATACCGGCAACGTATTGGTCGATGCCTACGAATTTAACGGCACCCAGTTATGGCGTATCGACCTGGGTAAAAACATTCGCGCCGGCGCCCATTACACCCAATTTATCGTCTATGACCTGGATGGCGACGGCAAAGCCGAAGTCGCAATGAAAACCGCGCCCGGCACCAAAGATGCCGCTGGCACAGTGCAGGGCGGCAGCAGTGCCAATACCGATTACCGCAACTCCGGCGGTTATATCCTCAGCGGTGCGGAATACCTGACCATTTTTAACGGCCAGACCGGCGTGGCTATGGCTACTACTGATTATGTACCGGCGCGCGGCACTGTCAGCGCCTGGGGCGATAGCTATGGCAACCGGGTTGACCGTTTTCTTGCCGGTGTCGCCTATCTGGATGGCAGTCGTCCCAGCCTGATTATGAGCCGCGGCTACTACACCCGCGCGGTCGTGGTGGCCTGGGACTGGCGCAACGGCAGCCTGAGCCGCCGCTGGACCTTTGACAGCAACTCCAGCGGCAATGGCGCTGCTGCCGGCCAGGGTGCTCACTCCTTGACCGTGGGCGACGTAGATCAGGACGGTAAAGACGAAATCGTCTATGGTGCTGCCACTATCAATGACAATGGCACCCTGCTGTACTCCACAGGCCTGGGCCACGGCGATGCTTTGCATTTGTCAGACTTCTTACCCAGCCGCCCCGGTCTGGAAGTGTTTATGGTGCACGAATCGCCGTCTACCTATGGCAACCACGGCGTGGAAATGCACGACGCCAAGACCGGCCAGATTGTCTGGAGCTTCCAGGGTGGCGGCGATATTGGTCGCGGTGTGATTATGGACATAGATCCACGCACCGCCGGGGCCGAAAGCTGGGCGAGCGTCGGTGGCATCAACTCACCGACCGGTGCCCAGGTCACCACCAGCAAGCCAGCTTCAATCAACTTCGCCAGTTGGTGGGATGGCGACCTGCTGCGCGAACAACTGAACAACACCATGATCGACAAGTGGAACTACAGCAGTAGTACCAACTCGCGCCTGCTCACCGCCTACAACTATGGCGCCGCGTCCAATAACGGCACCAAATCCACTCCCGGCCTGTCGGCAGATATCCTCGGTGACTGGCGCGAAGAGGTGATCTTTCGCCATGAAAACAATAGCCAGTTGCTGGTGTTCTCCACCAACGCGGTGACCAGCCACAAGCTGCGCACCCTGATGCACGACACCCAGTACCGCACCGCCATCGCCTGGCAAAACGTGGGTTACAACCAACCACCGCACACCAGCTTTTTCCTTGGCGATGGTATGGCTACCCCGGCAGCACCAGACCTGAGTTTTGTGGGCACCAACCCCAACGGCGGCGCCCTGAGCAGCTCCAGTTCACTAGCACCCAGCAGTCGCAGCAGCTCATCGGTTGCAGTAACCAGCAGTTCGTCATCCCTTCGCTCCAGCACCCCGGTCACCAGCAGCTCGGTGGCATTGACCAGCTCATCGCGTAGCAGTACCCAGAGTTCTGTTGCTGCAACCAGCAGTGCTCGCAGCAGCCTTGCCTCCAGCACCGCGACCGCCAGCGGAAATTGCAGCTATGTAATCACCAACAACTGGGGCGCAGGCTTTACCGGTGCCATCCGCATTACCAACAAAGGCACCGGCAACATCAACGGCTGGAACGTCAGCTGGAAATACACCAATGGCACCACCCTGACCGGCACCTGGAATGCCACAGTCACCGGCAGCAACCCTTACTCCGCCACCAACCTGAGCTGGAACGGCAGCATCCCGCCTGGCCAGACGGTAGAATTCGGCTTCCAGGGCAACCACACCACCGCCGAAACACCGGTAGTGACAGGGTCTGTTTGTAATTAATTTTTTTCCAACGCTAAAAAACAAAAAAGCCGATGGTGTTTGCCATCGGCTTTTTTTACACAATCAGCAAGATTACTCTTCCAAAAATATACTCACTTTAGATTTAAATGCTTCAGTATCCAATTTGGTAATTTTCACTTCAGGCACTGGAAATTCGATTTTGCCGTCTTTCAAAGACAGGACTCGCATATACAAACCGTTTAGCACATAGTCGGTAACACTTTTTTCAAAGTCCGCAAATGTCTGATTAAAGCCAATCGCCAAGGATTCCTCTTCATTCTTGCCTTCATTCACTGCCTGCAGATATTTAACCAACGATGCACGCAATTCAGGTGTGGAATTTATATAGTGCATAATAAAAAAAGAGCGCGCATAGAATTGATCTACAACACTTTGATCACTGATTCTTTGCGACTGCATCGGTAAGTTTTTTGTTTTTAAGGTAGTTTCCACATCGATATTCAACCTGCCAGCATTCGAATACAGGCCATAGGTGCGAAACATAATCGCCTTGGGATTGCCCAGATAAACTTTTTCCCCATCGAACCTAAAGGTACCAAGGTATTCCGCTTTGCCTTCTTGTACCCAGAGTGGATAGGGCAGACGATTCAGCGAAAATTTTTGCATAAAATGTGAATACTCATGCAACAAAACCTGTCGACCAAAGCTCGGTTTTTTCAAATCATCGGAGTAATTGTCAACATTGGCTATCGCATGGTAGTTATCCGGGCGAATTTTAAATACGCCGGCCCAGGTTTTAGGCAGCCCCATATGTTTAAAGCTCGCGCTGGAACCTAACGCCAAAATTGGCAGCGGATCCAGGTTGGGCTGAAGTTTGGTTCCCATCATTTCAGTCAGAAAAAAATGATAGGCTTCCAAGTCATTAATTAACTGTCGCGCTTTCTTCTCATTGAGGTCGGTGATTATTTCAAAATCCCTGGTCGCCAAATGAAGCCATTTCCCTTTTGCCAGTTTTTCAATATTGGCGGCATAAACTGAACAGCAAGTAGCGAGCAGCAGTAATCCAACTAACGTACGAAACATGATTAAAATCCCTGATCAATTATTGTTAAAAAAAAGTAACCTCGCTTACCCAATTGTTAGCTCATAACCAATATCCCCCAAGTGTCGCTGTTCAGTTTCCAAATCCGCCATGGTCAAGGGATGGGTTTGGATCCATTTTTCCGGCAGGGATAATTTTATTTTTTTGTTATCCACTTTTAGTTTGATGCTGGGTAAACCGTCTTTGATGCGGCCGCGATGAAAAATTGCCGCCGAGCGCAGCAGTATGGCAAGACGAATCAAATCGGTATTGTCCATGGGAAAACTTTTGGCGGGGAAGCGTTTGCGATGCGCCAGCACCAGCGCCGCCAATTGGGTTTGCTCAACGCGCGAACAACCGGCGAGATCAACGTGCTGGACAATATAGGCCGAGTGCTTGTGGTAATCGTTGTGGGCGATATCCAGACCTACCGGGTACAACCGGGCCGCCCAGCCGAGTAATTTGCCGGCATCTTCTGCCATTAAATCCCAACTTTTGGCGACCTGCTTTAGCAAGCCCAGCGCGGTTTTTTCCACCGCCCTGGCTTTATCCATATTCACATGGAAGCGTGCAGCCAATGCATCCACACTCGCCTGGCGAATGTCGTGGTTTTCGAGGCGGCCTTTCTGGTCAAACAGCAGGCCTTCGCGCAGGGCCCAGTCGGCCGCCACCATGCTTTCCAGCCGCAGCGCATCAAAGAGCGCGCTCAGTACAATCACCCCGCCGAGAAACACCGGCTTGCGATCATCCGATAGACCGGGCAACACCAGCTCGGTACTGCCATGCTGCACATACAGAGCGAGGATCTTTTCCAGCGACTGTAAAGTGATAGTGCCATCGCTCCAACCATTGGCCTCGCAGACTTTGGCGACTGCCTTGATACTGCCAGAAGCACCTAACACCTGGGTCCAGCCGCGCTCGATAAATTCATCCTGCACCGGTTCCAGCTCTTGCAGGCAGGCGATCAGCGCCTTGCTTACCAGCCGCTCGCTGACCTTGCCATCCATAAAAAACTTCTTGGTCAGCGCCACGCAGCCCATATTCAGGCTCTCTTTAAGCAAAGGTTTCATACCCTCGCCGAGAATAACCTCCGTACTGGCACCGCCGATGTCCATCACTATGCGATGGCCTTTGCCCGGTGCTATGCAGTGGGCCACCCCCAGATAAATCAGGCGCGCCTCTTCATCGCCCGAAATAATTTCCACCGGATGGCCCAGGCGCTGTTCGGCATCGCGCAGGAACTGACGAGAATCGCTGATGCTGCGCAGGGTTTTGGTGCCCACAATGCGCACGCTGCGGGAGGGGTAGGCGCGCAAGCATTCGCCGAAACGCTCCATACAGGCCAGAGCGCGCTCGCGCGCCTCTTCGCTGAGGCTGCCATCCTCCTGCAAACCAAACCCCAGGCGCACCGGCTCGCGCAAGCGGTCGAGCAGGTTGAGCTGGCCATTGTCCCAGCGCGCGACAATCATATGGAAGCTGTTGGAGCCCAAATCGATCGCGGCTATATGGCTGGCCTGGGTGAGGTTTTTGCGGAGGTTAAACATAGGCGGTCTCGGGCAAATATCGGCAGGCAGAGATTACGCGAGACTTTGTACCGATTACAAACCGCAACTGCTACTGAAATTGATCTGGCGGGGAAAAATGGCGTTAAAAAATAAAAAAGGCAACCAGGGGTATGGTTGCCTCTCTGTAAACCTTTCAATCGCTTAGTTAACGACTTCCGGTTTCTCTGCCTGAGCTTGCTCTGCCGCTTGTTGCTGGGCAGCGGCGATGGCTTGTACAAACACGGCATCAAAATTGATCGGGGCCAGCATCAAGGGTGGGAAGCTGCCGCGACCGAGGATGCTGTCGATCGCTTCACGCGCATAGGGGAAAAGGATCTGTGGGCAGGCGGTATTGATCAGTTGGGTAACTGCCGGCCCTTCAATATTGGCAATGGCAAACAAACCCGCTTGCTTCACTTCCACCAGGAATACCGCGCGGTCTTCAATGCGTGCAGTGATAGTCAACAGCAACACCACTTCAAACAGACCTTCTTCGATCTGGTTGGCCTGGATGTTCAAGTCCTGCTGGATATTCGGCTTGTACGCCTTGGTGAATGCCTCTGGCCCCATAGGGGTTTCAAAGGAAATATCTTTCAAATAGATACGTTGGATAGCGAAAATGGGGCCTTGTGCGCCTTCTGCCGCTTGTTGGTTATTTTCTTCAGACATGATGAACTCGACTTGTAGGGATGACTTTTCAGGATTAAAAAACACGCGGGCCAATCAGGGTTGAGCCAGCAGTGGATCCAGTTTGCCCGCTTTATCCAGCGCCCAGAGATCGGTAAAACCGCCGACATGGGTGTCGCCGATCCAGATCTGCGGAACTGTGCGCTGACCGCTTTTGGTCATCATTTCCTGACGCAATTGCGGTTGGCTATCCACGCGAATTTCCTCCACAGCAACTCCCTTCTGCGCCAATAATTTTTTGGCGTTGACGCAGAAAGGGCAGACAGCAGTGGTATACATCAGCACGCGGGCCATAAAAAACTCCAAAAATTAAACCAGTAAAACTTATTTGCCTTTAACCAGCGGCAAACTCTGCGCCTGCCACTCGGCAATACCACCGCCCAGACGGCGCACTTCAAAACCTTCCTTACCCAGTAAACGACCTACCGCACCGGCGTGCTGGCCAAGTTTATCCACCAGAATAATGGTCTTGCCCTTATGGCTGGCCACTTCAGTAGATTCCTTGCTGAGCTTGGCGTAAGGGATATTCAGCGAACCAACTATGTGACCCGCTTTAAATTCAGTGCCCTCGCGCAGATCCACAATCACGGCGTTGCCTTCGTTCACCAGGCGGGTTACTTCATGAGGCGAGACAGGGCGGCCACTTTTGATACGGTCGCGCCACACATAGGCATAAATCAACACAATCAGGAGGGTGACGAGTATCCACTCTTGCGCAACAAAATTAAAAAAATCCACGGTATAGGCCTTCTTGTAAATCTACAGGGGGGAAGTCGCCGCCTGCTGTCCCGGTAAATCCAAAGTGGGGATTGCCAAGGTCGATTTCAATACAACCCTCGAAACTTTATCCAGACAGGCGATAAGGCGGCGAAGTATACACGATTCAGGCCTTGCATCTGTCTGGCGCGAACACCAAAAACTCCAGCATTTATCAGACCTATAGCCTGTTTAGACATAGAGTTGAGGCGCCCAACCCGCTAGAATGCCCGCTAACACGGGCTTCCGCCCCGACCATCACCCTGGGGTTGCGCAAACCGGCGGCCACAAGTCGCCCCAACTGCCAACCACTTCAAGTTCACCCGACACTGGAAGCGATTTATGAGCGCCAAGAAACCTGTAGTTTTGCTGATCCTCGACGGTTACGGCTATTCGGAAAAAACCAAATACAACGCAGTCTACGCCGCTAATACCCCGGTCTATGACAACCTTTGGAAAACCTGTCCCAATACCTTGATCGACACCTCCGGCATGGCAGTGGGCCTGCCCGAGGGCCAGATGGGCAACTCCGAAGTGGGCCACACAACCATTGGTGCCGGCCGCGTGGTTTACCAGAGCTTTACCCGCATCAACAAATCCATCAGTGACGGCGACTTCTTTACCAACCCCGAATATGTGAAAGCGATCGACAGCGCCATCGCCAACAACAAAGCCGTGCACATCCTTGGCCTGCTGTCGGAAGGCGGTGTGCATAGCCATCAGGATCACATCTACGCGATGATGAAAATGGCCGTGCAGCGCGGCGCTAAAAATGTATTCCTGCATGCCTTCCTCGACGGCCGTGACACACCGCCACGCAGTGCAGAATCTTCTCTGCAACAGGCCGAAAATCTGTTTAAAGAATTGGGCACCGGTCGTGTGGCGTCTATCGTGGGCCGCTACTATGCACTGGATCGCGACAATCGTTGGGATCGCGTCAAAGCCGCTTACGATGTAATGGTAACTGGCGATGCTGAATTCGATGCACTCACCGCCGTAGACGGACTCAAAGCCGCTTATGAGCGCGGTGAGAACGATGAGTTTGTGAAAGCCACAGTAATCTGCGGCGAAGACGAGGAAGTAGCCACTATCAACGACGGTGACTCAGTGATTTTCATGAACTTCCGCCCTGACCGCGCGCGCGAAATTACCCGCGCATTGATCGATGAGTCTTTCGATGGTTTTGATCGCGGTGACACTCATCCGGCCATTGCGCATTTTGTGCAAACCACTGAATACGCCTCCAGCATCAAAGCGCCTATCGCTTATCCGCCGGAAGATTTGAGCAATTCCTTTGGCGAATACATTTCCGGTTTGGGCAAAACCCAATTGCGTATCGCCGAAACGGAAAAATATGCGCACGTCACTTTCTTCTTCAATGGCGGCAACGAAGTGGTATATCCGGGCGAAGACCGCATCCTGGTTCCTTCACCACAAGTGGCCACCTACGATTTGAAACCGGAGATGAGCGCGCCGGAAGTGACTGAGAAATTGGTTGCGGCGATTGAATCCGGAAAATACGACGCGATCATTTGCAACTACGCCAACTGCGACATGGTGGGCCACTCAGGTTTGATGGATGCCGCCGTTAAAGCCGTAGAAGCTATCGATGTGTGCCTTGAGAAAGTACTCACAGCGGTTAAAAAAGTGGGCGGCGATGCATTAATTACCGCTGACCACGGCAACGTGGAAGAAATGTTCGACGAGGAAACCGGCCAGCCACATACCCAGCATTCCACCCTGCCAGTGCCGTTTATTTTTGTCAGTGCGCGCAAAGGTACTATGGCGCAAGGCGGTTCGCTGGCCGATGTAGCGCCGACAATTCTGGCACTAATGGGTGTATCGCAACCCAAAGAAATGACCGGTCGCAACCTGATTACCCTTGGTTGATCACCGACTGGCGAATCAACTCCGGCAAACGGCTGGCGCAAGCTGGCCGTATCATTTTTTCAAGCGCTGATTACTAATAATATGAGTCGACTTTTTGCTTTCACCAAAACCTTCGCGCTCAAGGGTTTGCTCTGTGCCGCATTGGTATGCACAGGCGCGCAGGCCGATGAAAAAGCCGACATGGCAAAGCTGCAAAAAGAAATCGAAGCCCTGCAAAAAGAATTAAAGGAAGTGCAGGGTACGCGCTCGGATTTGCAAAAAGATCTGGAAAAATCCGAACAGCAAATTAATGAACTGCAAAAAAAAGCCGATGAGATTAACAAAGAACTCAATCAGCAAAATAAAGAATTGAACCAACTGAAAAACGAGCGCAGCCAACTGGAACTCGCACGCAAAAACCAGCAGGCCCAGATCGCAGAGCAAATGCGCGCTGCGCATAAACTGGGAGAGCAAAGCGAAGTCAAAGTGTTGCTTAACCAGGAATCGCCTGACCAGGTATCGCGCATCATGAAATACCACAGTTATTTTATGGAAGCGCACACTGCCAAAATGAAATCCTACCTTGAGACCATCACCCGCATCGATGCGCTCACCCCGGAAATAGAAAAAAAAACACTTGAGTTAGCGGGCATGCAAAGCGAACTGGATGGCCAGCGCATCGCATTAAAAAATATTCATGGCGAACGCGAACAGGCACTCGCCAAAGTGAATGATGACCTGAAAAATAAAAACAAAGCGCTCAAGCAATTAAGCGAAGATAGGCGCAAATTGCAGGCCCTGCTCGATCGCGTTACCCGTCAAGTCGCCACTACCGGTGCCATCAATGCACCGGGTTATGTACCCCTTCCAAAAGGTGGCGAAAAATTTTCCCAGCGCAAAGGACGCATGCCCTGGCCCACCCAGGGGAGTATGGTGCATCGCTTTGGCAGTGCGCGCATTGCCGGGCAAATGAATTGGAGCGGTGCTTATATTTCCGCACCTATGGGC
>JAGKXA010000091.1 GCA_021151615.1 Cellvibrionaceae bacterium
AAATCATACAGTTGCTTTGTGAGACAAATAAAAATGCCTCAAACTACAGCAACACCTGCCACAAAGGGCCCGTAAAGTATATCCCTGATAGCCATATACTTAATTTAAAAGTCTCCGGGGTGAATACCCATTTTGAATAAGTGAAATTTTCATTATTTTATAAAATATCAAGGGTACTTTTTAATTGTGAATTAGTTGCATATAACAATATCCCCGACGAATATACCCACAAGCCCACTACTATCGGAGAACCCATTGGAAATTGCGATCGAAACCCTGTTAGTTTTATTTACTGCCGCCGCCATAGCCGGCTTTATGGATACCCTTGCAGGTGGCGGTGGGCTAATCACAATTCCCGCACTGGTGGTATCCGGTGTGCCCCCATTAGCCGCATTGGGCACCAATAAACTACAAAGCTCTTTCGGTTCTGGAACCGCCAGTTTTTTATTATTCAAACGCAAAAAAATCCACTGGGACACCATAAAGCCTTTAATGCTTATGGCGTTTATCGGTTCTGTGATCGGCAGCCTGCTAGTGCAATTCATTAACGCACAGATGTTGGGTTTTATTATTCCACTCGTGTTAATTATTATTGCGGCTTATTTTATTAGCGCACCTTATTTCAAATTGGAAACCAAAACACCGCGCATCTCCGAACGCCACTACAAAAACATAGTGATTCCCGGCATAGGTATTTATGACGGTATGTTCGGCCCAGGCACAGGTTCTTTTTTGGCTGTAGCAGGAGTTAGCTTGCGTGCGATGGAATTGATCAAGGCCACAGCTACCGCAAAACCATTAAACTTCGCGACCAATATCGCCTCCCTTTTGGTTTTTATCGCCGCCGGCCAAGTGATTTGGCTCGCGGGTGTTGCCATGATTATTGGTCAAATACTTGGAGCCTGGCTGGGCTCACATTACTTATTCAAAGTAAACCCGAAAATACTGCGGATACTGATTGTTACAATCTGTTTAATCATGCTGGGGCAATATTGGTATAAACAATTTGTTACCTAATGGACATCAATCAACCCAACAAAAATAACACTGAGTATGTCATTGAAGAGGAAATAGTTAGCGCGAAATTGTGATGTTATTATTCACATCCCGATTATCTGCAATCGGGCGCTGCGCAATTACCTCCCTACCCGATTTGCTCATGCGATCATAAAGTACCACATGTACAGTCGCTGCCAAATTCATACAACCTATGGTAGGGATATAAACCACATGGTCGCAAGCATCCAGAATTTCTTTTTTCAATGAACCATCTTCCGGGCCGAAAATGTAATAGGCATTTTCTGGATGTACAAAATCCATTAATGGCACCGCGCCTTCAATCAGCTCGATAGCAACCAATTGAGCGCCTACTACAGGTGCAGCCGATAAACTTTCTACATGCGTTAGTGGAATCTTACTTTGTGCATTTTTGGTGTCAGTCGCAAATTTTCGCGCACGCTCGAAACGCGCACCGGAATAGAACACGGCATCCACTTCAAAGCAGCCTGCCGCGCGCATCACCATACCCACATTAGTCGGGCTTTTGGGGTTCACTAAACCTATATAGGCTTGAGATTTCAGCATAATTTCACTTCGTAAAAATTATCAAAAGCCAGGAGAATATTCGCACTTAGGATAGACGTTGTTTGAAATCGGAATAGCTAAACTCGCGAATCACATCTAACTCATTGGTACGTGAATCCCAGATCGCAATCGCAGGCAAGTTCATGCCATTAAAGGTTGTTGTTTTTACCATGGTGTAATGGGCCATATCGTCAAACATTAACCGTTGCCCCACTTGCAGTGGTTGTGCGAAAGAGTAATCGCCAATCACATCTCCTGCCAGGCAAGTCATACCGCCCAGACGATAAGTGTGTGGCAATTCATTGGGCATTCCCGCTCCCAAAATATCGACGCGATATGGCATTTCCAATACATCGGGCATATGGCAGGTTGCCGATGTATCCAGAATCGCTTGCGCCATAACATTCCAGGTGATGTCCAACACCTCTGACACCAACACGCCACTGCGAATGGCTACCGCCTCACCCGGCTCCAAATAAACCTGCACATCATAATTCGCCTGGAAGTTTTTGAGCATATCAATCAGGTCATCAACTTGATAATCCTCACGCGAAATATGGTGACCACCACCGAAATTGATCCAGCTAATGTGCTTGAAGTATTTTCCGAACTTTTTAACAACCGCGTTCAGTGTGCGGTCCAAAGGGGGAAGATCTTGCTGACACAAGGTGTGAAAATGCAAACCAGAAATACCATCCAGAATATCCGGTGTTTGTGCAACTGCCTTTTCAAATTCAGCAATCGGCACGCCCATACGCGAACAAGGTGCGCAAGGGTCATAAAGCGCAACTTCCCCTTCGGAATGTTCCGGGTTAATACGAAGTCCAAATTGCAATTCCGGGCGCTCTTGCTGCGCCTTTAACGCCAATGATTTAAAACGTGACCACTGCGAAAAAGAATTAAACAACACATGATCGGCAACCTGTAAAATTTCAAGCAAATCTGCTTCTTTGTACGCCGCCGAATAGCAGTGAACTTCACCACCAAATTCTTCTTTCCCCAATCGCGCCTCATGCAAACCGCTGGCACAAGTACCCGACAGATATTCACGAACCAAAGGCGCGAGACTCCAGCAGGAAAAGGCTTTGAGCGCCGCCAGGATTTTCGCCCCACTTTCGCGCTGCACACGATTGAGGATTTTTAAATTATCCTCCACTGCCGCTTTATCAATGACAAAGCACGGCGATGGCACTCGGCCAGGATCGAAATGGGTAAAGTATTCTCGCTTTTGCATAATCAGTTGTTCATTACCGAGGGGTCAGTTTCAACCACTTGCCAGGGCAGTCCGTATTTATTCAGATCCTCCATAAACGGATCCGGATCATGCTGTTCCATATTCCATACACCCGGCTTTTTCCATTTACCTTCCAGAATCATTTTGGCTCCAATCATTGCGGGCACACCGGTAGTGTAGGAAATCGCCTGTGATTTTACTTCGCGATAACACTCCTGATGATCACACACGTTGTATACAAACAGCGTTTTGGACTGCCTATCTTTTACACCCTGCACCAAGCAACCAATACAAGTTTTACCCTTTGTTAAAGGGCCAAGGCCGGCGGGATCTGGCAACAGGGCTTTCAAAAATTGCAGCGGCACTATTTCACGGCCTTCAAACATAATGGGTTCAATACCGGTCATACCGACATTACCCAGCACTTCCAGATGCTTTAAATAATTATCCGAAAATGTCATCCAGAAACGTGCGCGTTTAATCTCGGGGAAATGTTTTACCAAGGACTCAAGCTCTTCATGGTACATCATGTATATTTTCTTCGCGCCGATTCCCGCTGGAAATTCAAATAACTGATTTACCGATAATGGCGGTGTTTCCACCCAGTTACCATTTTCCCAGTAGCGACCATTGGCTGTCACTTCACGAATATTAATTTCCGGATTAAAGTTGGTGGCAAAAGGCAAACCGTGATCACCGGCGTTACAATCGATAATATCCAAGTAGTGGATCTCATCGAAATAATGCTTTTTCAAGTAAGCGGTATAGACATTGGTTACCCCCGGATCAAAACCCGAACCCAGCAATGCAGTAATACCTGCATGTTTAAATTTCTCCTGATAAGCCCACTGCCAGGAGTATTCAAATTTTGCGGTATCCAGCGGTTCGTAGTTAGCGGTATCCAGATAATCCACGCCCGTTTCCAAGCAGGCATCCATGATGGTTAAATCCTGGTAGGGCAATGCGACATTAATAACCAAATCCGGTTTTTCAGCATTAATCAGTGCAATCAACTCGGGAACATTGTCGGCATCTATTTGCGCCGTTTTAATAGGGCGATTCAATTGTGCAGCAATTGCCTTGCACTTGGACTCGGTGCGACTTGCCAACACTATCTCGCTAAACACGTCGGGCAGTTGGGCACATTTATGCACTACCACTCCGCTAACACCACCCGCACCAATGATTAACACTTTTGCCATACGTTTACTCCAGACAACAACGCTGAGGTTTTCAAAAAATAAATGAACCGAGGAGCCATAAAATGGCCCCTACAAGATTAACAATAAGGGAAATTATTTTTCGAAATAGGTGTAGCCGCGCAACCCTTCCGAATAAGCAGCCAGCATTTGCTGGCGATCAGCAACACTGATAATCCCGTCGCGTACCGCTTGCTCCGCCGTTTGGCGGAATTGCTGATACAAACTATTAGGCTCGTATTCCACGTAACTCAACACGTCGGCAATGCTGTCGCCGTGAATTTCGTGGACAAAGTCGATACTTGCATCGGCATTAATTCGGACACTTGCGACATTGGTATCACCAAAAAGATTGTGCAAGTCGCCCAGGGTCTCCTGATAAGCACCCACCAGAAAAACGCCCAGGTAATACTCTTCGCCCATTTTCACGGGATGTAGTGCAATCGTCGAAGACTCACCTTCAGGGCTGGCAAATTTTTGCAGTTTTCCGTCACAGTCACAGGTGAGATCCGCAATAATCGCATGGCGACTTGGCTCTTCATCCAGGCGATGGATCGGCATCACCGGAAACACCTGGCCAATTGCCCAGGAATCTGGCAGCGATTGAAATACACTGAAATTGCCGTAATAAATATCTGCCAATAGTTGCGGCAAACTTTCCAGTTCCGCAGGAATGCGTTTCATTTGCGGCAAAAGCGATGCAATTTTTTGCAGCGCCGCAAGATAAATGTTTTCTGCCAATACACGATGGCGCAAACTGATATCGCCAGAATGAAAAAAGTCGCGAATCTTATCGCGGTAATACATTACATCGTTGTAAGACTCTTGCAGATTCGCCAGGTGAATGCTTGCAAGTGATAGCCACAAATTATGAATCATCTCATGGCAACCCTGTGGCAACTCCGCGGGCAAAGCCGTAGGCTCAAAGTTGGTCACATCGAGAATATTGAACAACAAAATCGACGTGTGCGCGACTGTGGCTCGACCGGATTCGGTGACAATAACCGGATGAGGGATGCGATGTTTATCCAGACTTTCCTGAATCGCTTCAACCACATCAATGCAATACTCCTGTACCGAATAATTACGGCTGTGGCCGTTGGTACTGCAGGTTCCGTCGTAATCAATCGCCAGACCGCCACCCAAATCCAGATATCCCAGCGGGGCGCCCTCGCCGACTAATTCAATGTAATAACGGCAAGCTTCCAAAACACCGGAACGAATACTGCGAATATTGGGAATTTGCGAACCCAAATGAAAATGCAGCAATTGAAAGCAATGTAATAAATTCGCATCGCGCAGTGTGTCAATCACCGTAACCAATTCATTGGTATTTAAACCAAATAAACTGCGATCTCCGCTGTCTGCGCTCCAGTGCCCTTCCACTTTGGTGGAAAGTTTTAACCGTACCCCAATGAGCGGTTCAATATTCAAGGCACGGCTACGCTCAATGACGGATTGCAGTTCGCTCAATGTTTCCAACACAAAAAAACATTTGAAGCCCAATTTGCGCGCTTGCAATCCCAGCGAAATAAATTCCGCGTCCTTGTAGCCATTACAAATAATCAGGCTTTCGCGATTGGTGAGCATCGCCAATGCGACCATTAATTCCGCTTTGCTGCCAGCCTCCAAACCATGGTTATAGCGCTCACCAAAGCGTGCGATTTCTGCAACCACATGGCGCTGTTGATTTACCTTGATGGGAAATGCGCCGCGATATTGGCCGCGATAACCGCTGGACTCAATCGCCTGGGCAAAGGAATCATTGAGGATGCTAATTCGCTTATCGACCAGGTTTTCCAACCGCAGCAACACCGGCATTTGCAAACCGCGCTGTTGCATACCATCGACAATCTCCATCAGCGAGACAGTGGCCTCACCTTCTGTCGTAGGCGCATGCACCACAACTTCACCGGCGGGAGAAATTCCGAAATACCCGCTACTCCACTCGTCGATACCATAAAGTTCAGCGGCCCGGCGGGTATTCCATTCGGTATTTTTTTCTGTGGTATTCAAGGCTCATCAACTCCTGTTCAGGTGGGTTGCCCCCGTTGATGCGCCGCCAGCAACGCGGCGACACAAAAGTAAAAATGGCGCGCAATTGTCCACATTTTTGATGAAAAATAAAGGCATAGGTCCGCTCTATGCCTCTTTGTGTGTGCAAATTTTAGCCCATTGAGCCCTACCTGCTAACCCGGGAGGTCGTTAAGGAAGGTTATTGCTGTCCAGATAACGAATTAGCACACCCATATTGCGAATATAAGCCCCGGTAGAAATTCCCATCACCGGTGTTTTAACCGGGTATGGCGAGGTATCCCATTCGTCGCCCACCATGGTATTCGCGTATCGCTGATCACCTCGCCCATGCTTGCCAGCGGGTGGCTTACCCAAATAAGGATTAGTGGTGTAGTAAAGTGGAGTTGGCCAGTAACCCTCTGGATTTAGTTCATTAACCAATTTATCCGCCTGGCCTTGCAGTGAATCATTGCGAGCATTTTCATGTTCCGCTTGCGCGCGAAAATTCAAATCGGAAAAACTCACTTTGCCGAGCGTGAAATATTTTGGTAGCGCCATTCGCACCGATTCACGCAAGGGCGAATGGCGATTCACATCTGCCGCAGGAATTGCCAACACCTTTTGATAGGCTTTACGTAATTCGCTGACCGGAATTGTCGTGGCGGATTTGTAATGCGCCAACATATTGCCCGGCACATGATCCACGTAGTATTCGCCGCTCACAATATTAGCGCCGCGCCTGTGCGTAAACAGCGCTTTACCCGTACCCAGCTCAACAAACCCGGGATGAGTTCGTCCTTCAAGTGCTTTAGTATCGGAAAATGTTAGTGACTCCAACCAATCCAGCGCTTCAGGAATACGCGCCAGAAATTTTGTTTCTCCCGTCAACCGATAAAATTTAATGAGCTGTGAAATATTTTCTGCCGTAGTCGGGGTATGTAAACTGCGTGGCTCATAAGAGCGCGCGCCAGAGGGCTGCAACTCCGTCGTGTATTGCAAGGCCCATCCTGGTTGCGGTTGCCCTAGCTGGGTAACAATAAATGCATTCATAGCGCGAATGATTGGCTCACGCATACGTGTTTCACCCAAGGTTTGGTAACACATCAACAGGAAATCAATATTCTCTGCCGCCACATCATCATTGAAGGTAATAAACGATGAATAATCGGGATGATCAGGATAAGGATGGTCGTACATCAACGGAAAACGTTGCGGCCAACCACCGATGGGATACTGACTATTCAAAACAAAATCAATGGCTTTATAAAGCGGCACACGATACTGCTCATCGCGCTTTTCCAAATAGATGCGCAATAAAAACTTTGCCGCCTCTGCGGTGCCCATATCATCGAAAGTGGCATTACCATAGTAGTGCTGAAATTCTTCCAATCGCCAGGCATGCTTGCCAATCGTTGCATACCAGTCCTTTAGCGATGCATCGCCAGCATAGTCCGCTACATAATTCCATCCACCACTGGCGTGTTGCGCAAAGATAATTGCCGCAGCCACTTGTTGGGCACCTTGATAATAAAATTCATCGCCCGTTGCATGATAGGCATCCAACATTAAATGCCCTACGCTCGATGTTCCGGGCGGTTGCATCCACACCATGGTGCGGCGCGCTTCCAGTTCTCCCCATTGACGTGAAAAATCCGGCAAATATGACCAGACAAACCCACCGCGATAGCTGGCTTTGTCCAACATAAACCGGGTGGCGTTTTTCATACTAAGTAACACCTGTTCTCGAGCAGGAAAATCTGCCAAACCAAGGCTGGAAAAACTAAAAAGTATGAAAAAAATAATTGTGCGGTCGATGAGGGACATAGTTGGTCTCTTTTACTTTTTCCAATCGAAATCAGAAAATTATTATTAAGTGCGCAATAACGCTTAATGAAAAGGACTAACCGAACCAGTGCCGAGAGGAATATTTATTGATTTATCCAGCCATAATAGATGCCTTTAACAACCATAGCATCTAATTAACATTTTTTAGCGCTGCAGTTATCCACTGACTAATTGTGGAAATAATCCCTTAATCCCGCCCGCAATAAACTCCACCGCAATGGCGCTCAACAGCAACCCCATCACCCGGGTAGACATCACAATACTACGCTTACTCAAATGCTGGCGAAACCAAGGCAGGAATTTAAAACACAACCACAGCGAACCACCCACCAACAAAATACAACCGGTAATTGCTACATAATGAAGTACCGAATTGGATTGATGTGCGTAGACGATAACCGAGCTCATAGCGCCGGGTCCAGCCAGCAGCGGCATAGTTAAAGGTACTAACGCTATAGTTTCATCCTGAGCTGCTTCAATATCTTCCGGCGTGTGCCCACGGGACTTTAACATCGTCAAGCCCATTAGTAGCAATATAATTCCACCGGCGCAGCGAAACGCATCAATACTGATACCAAAAGCCCAGAGAATCCACTCGCCAATTAACAAGGCAACCATCAGCGCTGCACACACAGAGATAACCGTTAGGCGGGCAGTTTTTATCTGCTGCTCATGGCTTTGGTGAACAGTTAACGCGATAAAAACAGGAATAGCGCCAAGGGGATCGACAATGGCCAACAGACCGATCAGGAATTTGGTGTATTCGGTGATTTCGAGCATCTCGGCCTCCTTCGGCGATTCCAATGCTCTCAGTGTAGAACAGCTTGGGAGCAGAACACCCTCGGCTCAGCCCCCGAATAAATCAATTTGCAAAATTGACGCAGGTTGATCGTTGCGTTTCGTGTTCTTTCGCGTTCGTTGGGATTTCATACGCGAGCCATGGTTCTCCAAAACCTGCAGTGCGCTCTGCTTGCCTGCTTCGCTGTTGCGAATTACGCTGATTCGCTCCTTCATGATACGAATATTATCTTCAGCATTTGCAACAGTTATTCTGTACCCTGGCAAGGGCATGGTTTCGTGGCAAGCAATTTGCGCCGCACTGTAGTGCCGCAACTCCGGAACCCAGCGCTTGATAAATTGGCACTCCGGATCCTGATCCATTAGCTGCTTGAGTGGACTGTATACACGAAGGGTGTTTATGCCCACGATGGCGGCCTGCATTTGAATTTGCGAAAAGTGAATGCCCGGCTCGTAGTCAGTAAACAACTTTGCCAAAGGGTACTGCAAATCACGCCAATGGATATGAAGCCCGAAACACGCAAAATTGACCAGCATGGCACGCATCCTGAAATTCAGAAAGCCCGTTGCTCGAAGACAGCGCATACAGGCATCAACTAAAGGAAATCCGGTGTTACCGTCGATCCATGCGGAAAGTATCGCCGCATCCTGAGTATATTCGAGCGCCTCATAAGCAGGATTTAATGCACGCACCTCCATCCAGCTTGCTGATTCCAAACGCTGGACGAAATGATCACGCCAAAACAATCGCGCACTAAACGCCTCCAGACTGTTTAACCAACGGCGGGTATTTTTATCTTCAGGCATCCGCTCCAGTTGCGTTTCCAACTCCGCGATGCGCGCATGCAAACGGGAAAAAATTCGCCGCAAACTGATAGTCCCCCAAGCGATATGCGGTGACAACCTGGAACCGTAAAAAAAGGCTTTATTGGGCGATGAAATACCGCCGCGATAATTTAATCCCCTATCCGTCAGGAAACTATCAAGTGTTCGCTCCGCCCTGCGCTCATTCACCACTTGCACACTTGCCCATTGAATAGATTCATCTAACAAGTCCGGCGCAAGCTCATGCAAAAGAGGAACCTGATAACAGTTGCGCTGATTAATGGTGATCGCTGGCAACCTGGGTTGAGCGATAACGGCGGGAGCATCCAGGGGATCGCTTTCAAATAAGCGCTCGGCGATAAATTGTTGGCGGTTATCGCGCGAACGCAAGGCTCGCACCACACCAGATTGTGGCACCTCTCGCCAAACAACCGCTTCAGCCTCACACCATTTCTTTACCGCAATATCACGTTTAAACGTAATCGCCGCGCCAGTTTCTTCATGTGAGAAAATGTGGGTGAAGTAAATATGCTCCCTTAGCAGGGAAAATCCCTCTGGCAAATTGCTGTGGATTACCAACAATTCGGCCCCATGCAATCGCAATGAATTTTGCAGGTCAACCAAGGCATTAAGCTGAGCATGCAAATGAAATGCGGATGCATCCTGCGCGAGGTAAATATCTGGCTCCAGGAAAAATACCGGGACAACCTGGCCACACGCGATTAACGCCGAATGTAATGCGGCGTTATCGTCAAGCCGAAAATCGCGTTTGATCCACCAGAGTGCGAGCATACAGAAGCCGAAATCTTAAAGATTTCATCTTTACGCTAAATGACAACTTTTGGATCTTTGCGAATAAAAAATGTGACTACAAAAACAGCAATAAAAAAGGCGATCCGAAGATCGCCTTTTCAAGAAACCTGATCGATTTATCGATCAATAATTTCTTACCAGCCAGTGATTTCTTTCAGAGCTTTACCGATATCGGCCAAGCTCTTAACGGTTTTCACACCAGCATCTTCCAGTGCAGCAAATTTCTCGTCAGCAGTACCTTTACCGCCAGAAATAATCGCACCAGCGTGACCCATACGCTTACCCGCAGGTGCAGTTACACCGGCGATGTAAGACACAACAGGCTTGGTCACGTTTGCTTTGATGAACGCTGCCGCTTCTTCTTCCGCAGAACCACCAATTTCACCGATCATGACGATAGCTTCGGTTTGTGGATCAGCTTGGAACAACTTCAAAATGTCGATGAAGTTTGAGCCTGGGATTGGGTCACCACCAATACCTACGCAAGTAGATTGGCCGAAACCGTAGTCAGTAGTTTGCTTCACAGCTTCATAAGTCAAAGTACCGGAACGTGAAACGATACCTACTTTACCTGGCTTGTGGATGTGGCCTGGCATGATGCCGATTTTGCACTCGCCCGGAGTGATAACGCCTGGGCAGTTAGGGCCAATCAAGCGTACGCCCAACTCGTCACACTTCACTTTCGCATCGAGCATGTCGAGGGTTGGGATACCTTCAGTAATACAAACGATCAACTTGATGCCGCCGTTAGCCGCTTCAAGGATAGAGTCTTTACAGAAAGGAGCTGGAACGTAGATTACCGACGCTTCAGCGCCAGTTGCAGCAACAGCTTCTGCAACAGTGTTGAACACTGGCAGGCCAAGGTGAGTTTGACCACCCTTACCTGGAGTTACGCCACCAACCATTTTGGTGCCGTAGGCAATCGCTTGTTCGGAGTGGAAAGTACCTTGCGAACCGGTGAAGCCCTGGCAAATTACTTTGGTATCTTTGTTAATTAAAACGCTCATTCGTTGATTCCTCTTTAGGGGCCCTTATTGGTTCGCCGCCGCTGCAACCACTTTCTTGGCAGCGCCAGTCAAGTCGGTATCAGCAATGATGTTCAGGCCGCTTTCGCCCAGCACTTTAGCGCCCAGCTCAGCATTGTTACCTTGCAAACGAACAACAACAGGTACTTTTACACCAACTTCTTTCACAGCGCCGATCACGCCCTCTGCGATCATGTCGCAACGAACGATACCGCCGAAGATGTTGATGAATACTGCTTTTACTGCAGTGTCAGACAGGATGATCTTGAACGCTTCAACCACGCGCTCTTTAGTCGCACCGCCACCTACGTCGAGGAAGTTGGCAGGTTGGCCGCCGTGCAGCTTAACGATGTCCATAGTGCCCATCGCCAAACCAGCGCCGTTTACCATACAACCAATGTCGCCACCCAGGGCAACATAGTTCAGCTCCCATGAAGCAGCATGGGCTTCACGTGGATCTTCTTGTGATGGATCTTGCAGCGCCTTCAATTCAGGGTGACGGTACAGGGCATTACCGTCGATAACCAGCTTGGCGTCCAGGCAGTGCAGATTGCCTTCCGGAGTGATTACCAGCGGGTTAACTTCAACCAACGCCAAATCTTTTTCCTGGAAAAGTTTTGCCAGGTTTACAAAGATATTTACGAATTGGTTGATTTGCTTGCCTTCCAGGCCCAGTTTGAAGGCCAGTTCACGACCTTGGTAAGGCTGCGCGCCTACCAGTGGATCGATAGTTGCTTTCAGGATTTTTTCCGGGGTTTCGTGGGCAACTTTTTCAATTTCCACACCGCCTTCAGTAGACGCCATGAACACGATACGACGTGAAGAGCGATCTACCACTGCACCCAGGTACAATTCTTTGGCGATGTCAGTGCAGGTCTCAACCAGGATACGGCTTACCGGTTGGCCTTTCTCGTCAGTTTGGTAGGTCACCAGATTCTTGCCCAACCACTTTTCAGCGAAGGCTTTGATTTCGTCTTTGGTCTTAACCAGTTTTACGCCGCCCGCTTTACCGCGGCCACCAGCGTGAACCTGAGCTTTAACGACGAACATATCGCCGCCGATTTGATCCGCAGCAGCAACAGCTTCTTCAACAGTTGCAGCAGCAATGCCTTTAGAAACAGGCAAACCATATTGGGCAAACAGTTGCTTACCCTGATACTCGTGCAAATTCATGGTGTAGTTCCATTTGACGATGGTTGGATTAGCGTTTTAGTACACAGTCCAACTTGGGTTATCGATGGAGGCAAACCTTATGAGTTTGCCCCCGCCTAAAAAACGAGGACTCTATGGTTCTCTTAACGCTTCTTCTTATTGGCAATGTGGATGGCATGGCCATGCACCGCCAAGGCTGCTTCGTGGATTGCTTCAGACAGGGTTGGGTGACCGAACACCATCATGCCCAGATCTTCCGCACTCGAACCGAATTCCATTGCAATTGCCACTTGTTGAACCAGATCAGCAGCACTTGGACCAACGATATGGGCACCGAGGATGCGATCAGTTACAGCGTGAGCAATAATTTTTACCAAACCGTGGCTTTCGTTAGCTGCCATTGCACGACCGCTGGCCGCGAATGGGAAAGTACCAACATTATATGGCTCACCAGACGCTTTTACTTGCTCTTCGGTTTTACCAACAGCGGCAACTTCGGGGTGGGTATAGATTACGTTGGGAATGATATCGTAATTAATTTGCGATTTCTGGCCAGCGATACGCTCAGCGACCATCACACCCTCTTCCGAACCTTTATGGGCGAGCATCGGGCCGCGTACCACGTCACCGATTGCCCACACACCTGGCGCATTGGTTTCACAGTGTTCGTTTACGAAAATAAAACCACGTTCATCAAGGTTTACACCGCTATCAGCAGCGAGGAGGTTTTCAGTAAACGGACGACGGCCAACGCAAACAATCAATTTGTCGAAAGTTTCCTGTTGCTCTTTGCCTTCTTTATCCAGGTAAGTCACAGTCACTTCTTTACCATTCACTTTTGTGCCGGTAACGCGTGAACTTGTGCGGATATCCAGACCTTGCTTGGTCAGGATTTTTTGCGTTTCCTTGGCAATTTGTTGATCCATGATGGCGAGGAAGCTATCGAGCGCTTCCAGCACAACCACTTTTGAGCCAACGCGATTCCACACAGAACCCAATTCCAAACCAATAACGCCAGCGCCGATTACACCCAGACGCTTTGGCACTTCGGAAAATTCCAACGCACCAGTTGAGTTAACGATGACATCGTTATCCACTGGAGCAACCGGGATATTAATCGGGTTTGAACCTGAAGCCAGGATTACATGATTGGCTTCCAATACTGATACCTTGCCGTCAAAGTCAGTCACTTCAACTTTTTTGCCCGCCAATAATTTTCCTGTACCAAAAATACTGGTCACACCATTGGCTTTAAACAGACCTGCGATACCACCCGTCAAATTTTTGATGATTTGGTTTTTGCGCGCGATCATGGAAGGAACATTGATTTCTACGCCTTGGGTAGTAATGCCGTGAACAGCAAAATCTTCTTTGGCTTCGTGGTATTTGTAGGAGCTATCGAGCAAGGCTTTGGAGGGAATGCAACCAACATTCAGGCAAGTACCACCGTTAACACCCTTGCCTTCTTCATTGCGCCATTTTTCGATACACGCAGTTTTCAGGCCCAACTGTGCTGCGCGAATCGCGGCAACATATCCCGCCGGGCCGGAACCTATAACGACCACATCAAATTTTTCAGACATAACAATGTTCCTAAATTATTAACAGTCGGCTACAACCTTGTGAGCAGTAACCCTTTACATAAAAAAACGCTCTTAGGTTGCCAAGAGCGTTTCAAAAAAGCAGATTAAATTTCCAGGAGAATGCGCGCTGGGTCTTCCAGCAAATCTTTGATAGTCACCAGGAATTGCACCGCTTCTTTACCATCCAGCAAACGGTGATCGTAAGACAGGGCCAAATACATCATCGGCAGGATTTCTACCTTGCCATTCACTGCCATTGGACGCTCCTGGATTTTGTGCATACCCAAAATCGCCGATTGCGGCAGGTTAAGGATTGGAGTGGAAAGCAGAGAACCAAACACACCGCCGTTAGTGATAGTGAATGTACCACCCGACATTTCTTCAATGCCCAACTTGCCATCGCGTGCACGCAAACCAAAATCGCGAATGGTATTTTCGATTGTCGCCAGGCTCATATTTTCGGCGTTACGCAACACCGGAACTACCAAGCCTTTATCGGTAGATACGGCCACACCGATATCCTGATAACCGTGGTACACGATATCGTTGTTATCGATAGAAGCGTTAACCGCCGGGAAACGGCGCAATGCCTCAGCAGCGGCTTTTACGAAGAAACTCATAAAGCCCAAACGTGAACCATTGTGCGCTTTTTCAAATTGGTCTTTGTATTTTGCACGCAGTGCCATCACGGGAGCCATATTCACTTCGTTAAACGTAGTGAGCATCGCGGTAGTGTTGGAAGCTTCGAGCAGACGCTCGGCAATACGCTTGCGCAAACGAGTCATAGGAACACGTTTTTCTACGCGATCACCCACGGCTTCGATAGCGGCAACCGGAGCGGCAGCGGCCGGTGCAGCAGCCGGGGTTGATTTGATGTGGTTGGCAACATCTTCTTTCAGCACGCGGCCATCTTTGCCTGAGCCAGCAACAGAAGAAGTGTTTACATTGTTTTCTTCAGCAAGTTTGCGCGCAGCGGGATTAACCGGTTTTTCTGCAGATGCGGCCGCAGGAGCGGCAGCCGGTGCCGACGCCGCAGGAGCACTTGCCGCAGGAACGCCTGCCGCAGCACCTTCAACAAAACGGGCAATGACTTCATTACTCAGGACCGTCTCACCTTCGCCTTTCAAAATTTCAGCAATGCTGCCATCGGCCGGTGCAACAACTTCCAGTACAACCTTGTCAGTTTCAATATCAACAATCAGTTCATCGCGCTTGACAGCTTCGCCAGGTTTTTTGTGCCAGGTTGCTACCGTGCCATCTGCAACGGATTCAGGGAATGTAGGGGCTTTGATTTCGATACTCATGCTATTCCATCTCTCTGTAGCGCTAGGATTATTTGATCAACTCAATCAGTTAAAAAGCTCTCACACAGTGAGAGCTTTGTTTACAAAACGTTTTTCTTCTTCGATATGCGCGGCCTACATAATCAAGGTGTAGTTCTTTACCGTATACATCGGCAACTACGTGACGCATATGGTGTTGACTGCTGTACCAGGCCCCCTGGTTCATTGGCTCTTCCTGGCACCAGAAAATATCTTTGATATTTTTGAAGGAAGCCAGGGCTGCTTTCAGTTCTGCTTCAGGGAATGGATACAACTGCTCTAAACGAATCAAAGCAACATTATCCAAATTGCGCGCAGTACGCTCTTCCAACAAGGTGTAGTAGACCTTACCGCTACATAGAATTACGCGCTGTACTTTTGCAGCATCAACACTTGCATCAGTGATTACGTTTTGGAAGCTACCATTCGCCAACTCTTCCAACGTAGACGTGGCCAATTTATGACGCAGCAGAGACTTTGGACTCATCACCACTAATGGGCGACGCATTGGGCGAACCGCTTGGCGACGCAACATATGGAAAACCTGCGCCGGAGTAGAGGGTACACAAACTTGAATATTGTGCTCAGCACATAACTGCATAAAACGCTCAAGGCGTGCAGATGAGTGCTCCGGCCCTTGACCTTCATAGCCATGTGGCAACAACATAGTCAAACCACTTAAACGGCCCCACTTATGTTCACCGCTGGTAATAAATTGGTCGATAACTACTTGCGCACCGTTGGCAAAGTCACCGAACTGGGCCTCCCAAATGACCAGACCTTTTGGTGAGGTTGTAGAGTAACCATACTCGAATGCCAACACAGCTTCTTCTGAAAGATAGGAGTCAAACAATTCAAAGCTTGGCTGATCAGCTTTCATATTAGCTAGTGCAGTGTAAGCAGAACCATCCTTCTGGCTGTGCACAGTTGCGTGGCGATGCGAGAAAGTACCGCGACCTACGTCCTGACCAGTCATTCGTACTGGATAACCCTGCTCAACCAAGGTAGCGTAAGCCAAGGTTTCAGCCATACCCCAGTTAAGTGGTAGAGCACCGCCAGCCATTTTACGACGATCTTCGTAAATCTTTTCTACTTGCTTCTGCAATACAATCCCATCAGGAATTTCACACATCTTGTGTGCGGCTGCCTGCAGCGCTTTTAATTCATAGCCAGTATTCGCAGGTGTCAACCAATCGTGACCGATGTATGGAGTCCAATCCACAAACAAGGTCCGATCCGGCTCACTGACCAAACCGCTAGCCACATGCTCACCGCGATCCAGAGCCGCACGATAGTTAGTGGTTAAGTCATCTGCCGCCGCTTGAGTTAACAGATTTTCGGCGACCAGTTTGTCAGCATAAAGTGTACGGGTGGTTTTGAGCGCACGAATGATTTGATACATCAGCGGTTGAGTTGCAGAGGGTTCGTCAGTTTCATTGTGACCGCGACGACGATAGCAAACCAAATCAATAACAACGTCTTTTTTGAATTCGTAACGGTAGTCCATCGCCAGTTGGGCGATAAACAATACCGCTTCCGGATCATCGCCATTCACGTGGAAAATCGGGCATTCAATCATTTTTGCAACGTCAGTACAGTACTCTGTAGAGCGTGCATCTTCACGTTTGTTGGTGGTAAAACCGACTTGGTTGTTGATCACAATATGCAGAGTACCGCCTGTGCCATACGCGCGAGTCTGGGACATTTGGAACGTCTCCATCACCACACCTTGGCCAGCGAATGCTGCATCGCCGTGAACAACAATCGGAACTACTTTTGCACCGGTTTTATCACTGCGACGATCCTGGCGCGCGCGCACAGAACCTTCAACTACCGGAGAAACAATTTCCAGATGCGACGGGTTGAAAGCCATCGCCATATGCAATTCACCGCCAGGAGTCATCACGTTGGAAGAAAAGCCAGAGTGGTACTTAACGTCACCGGAGGTATTCAATGAACGTTTGCCATCGAATTCAGCAAATAATTCCGCCGGATTCTTACCAAACACGTTAACAAGTGTGTTCAAGCGGCCACGGTGCGCCATACCCAGCACAATTTCTTTTGCACCGTAAGTACCCGCGCGCTTTACCAGAGCATCCACTAACGGAATGAAACTCTCACCACCTTCCAAACCAAAACGCTTGGTACCTGGGTATTTGCTATCAAGGTGACGCTCGAGACCTTCAGCAGCAGTCAAACGTTCCAACAATGCCAAACGTTGTTCCTTGGTGAATTCAGGATTTGAACGAACACTTTCGAGGCGTTGCTGTAACCATTGTTTTTCAGCCAACGGAGTAATGTGCATAATTTCCGCACCGATATGACCACAATAGGTCTTCTCCAATGCTTCAACAATTTCACGCAGGGTTGCTTGTTCTTTGCCAATAAACAAACTGCCGGTATTAAACACTGTATCCAAATCTGCATTGGTTAAACCGTGAAATTGCAAATCCAGATCGGCAACTGGCTCACGCACCATCAAACCGAGTGGGTCAAGCTGTGCTTTTTGATGGCCGCGGAAGCGGTATGAGCTAATTAATTGCAGAACTTTAATTTGTTTTTGTTCGTGTTCTGCACTGACTGAACCACCTGCAACAGTCACGGTACGAACACGGGACTTACCCAATTGCTCAAACTGAGCGCGAATGACTGAATGTGGAGTATCTTGCGTCAGTACGCCATTTACGCGCGGCAACTGATCGAAGTAATTACGCCATTCTTCAGGAACGGCATTAGGATTGTGTAAATACGTGTCGTAGAGCTCTTCGACATAAGCAGCGTTCCCACCGGAAATGTGAGACGTACTCCAAAATTGCTCCATAATGCTGTCTTGCATTCCACCCACCTTAATCTTTGGGGATCTATCCCCTGCTATCAACTAGCGGTTAGCTACCAAACGCTTTCAACTTGTGATTAAAAGCGCCGCTTTTAAGTCGCTATCACCCAAGGCGACAGCGGACAGTTTTTGATTAAACAAGCTCAAATCGCTCATCAAATCATCAAATTTTGCCTGCTTCAGATACGCAAAAGCGCCACCTTAGGTAGCGCTCTGTAACAACATGTTGCGTATATGGCCGATGGCTCGCGTCGGGTTCAACCCTTTGGGACAAACCGCCACACAGTTTTGGATACCGTGACAACGGAATACACTGAAAGGATCATCCAGATTAGCGAGTCGTTTCTGGGTCGCCAAATCGCGGCTGTCCGCCAGGAAACGATAAGCCTGTAATAAACCGGCAGGACCGATAAATTTATCGGGATTCCACCAGAAGGATGGACAACTGGTTGAGCAACAGGCGCAAAGTATACACTCATAAAGACCATCAAGCTTCTCGCGATCTGCTGGAGATTGCAAACGCTCGATTGCTGGCGCAGGAGTATCGTTCTGCAAGTAAGGCTCAATCTTTTTGTACTGATCGTAGAACTGGGTCATATCGACCACCAAATCACGAATCACCGGCAAACCTGGCAACGGACGCAAAATCAGAGTGTTATTTTTTACACACTCAGAAATTGGCTTGATACACGCCAATCCATTTTTACCGTTAATGTTCATACCGTCCGAGCCACACACACCTTCACGGCATGAGCGACGGTACGCCAAAGATTGATCTTGTGCTTTTAACAACTCAAGAACATCGAGAACCATCAGGTCTTTACCCTGGGTATCAACCTCATATTCTTTCATGTAAGGCGCATTATCAGTTTCAGGGTTGTAGCGATAAACTTGTACTTTCAACATGATTTTTCTCCCGGATTACCCTGCCGTTATTAATAGGTGCGTTTCTTGGGCTGGAAAGCTTCCATAGTGCGCGGTTTGAAATTCACCGCACGCTTGCAAACACGCTTTTCGCCAGGGAAATACATGGAGTGACATAACCAGTTGGTATCGTCACGATCTTCGTAATCTTCACGCGCATGAGCACCACGCGACTCTTTGCGCTCTTCTGCAGCGATCGCAGTGGCTTCAGCCACTTCGAGCAGATTTTGCAATTCCAGCGCCTCGATACGTGCGGTGTTGAATGCATTACTCTTATCGGTGATTGCAACGTTTTCGATGCGCTTGCGCAACTCAGCCAACTGCTGGATGCCCTTCTGCATAAACTCACCCTTACGGAATACACCGAAGTAGTTTTGCATAATGGTTTGCAGCTCTTTGCGCAGAACCGCTGCACTTTCGCCGCTGGTTGAATTGTTGATCTTATTCAACCGCGCCATGGCCTTGTCGATATCAGCCTGGGTTGCATCGCGATGCTCAATACCCTCACGCAATGCTTTTTCAATGTACAAACCCGCTGCGCGACCAAATACCACCAGATCAAGCAGTGAATTGCCACCCAAACGATTGGCACCGTGTACCGATACACACGCCACTTCACCACACGCAAAGAGACCATCGATAACGACATCATTGCCATTTGCATCAACGGTAAGCGCCTGGCCATTCACGTTGGTCGGAATACCGCCCATCATGTAATGGCAAGTTGGAACTACGGGAATTGGAGCGTAGACGGGATCTACGTGCGCAAAAGTGCGCGATAACTCACAGATACCCGGCAACTTGCTTTCGAGAACTTCTTCGCCAAGGTGATCCAGCTTCAGCAATACGTGATCCTTGTTTGGACCAACACCACGACCAGCGATAATTTCCTGAATCATGGAACGAGCTACTACGTCACGGCCCGCAAGGTCTTTCGCGTTGGGAGCATAACGCTCCATAAAGCGCTCACCGTCGGAGTTGATCAGGTAACCACCCTCACCACGACAACCCTCGGTTACCAATACTCCGGCACCGGCAATACCGGTCGGGTGGAACTGCCACATCTCAATGTCTTGTACCGGGAAGCCTGCACGCAGAGCCATACCCACACCATCACCGGTGTTGATGTGTGCATTAGTAGTAGAAGCGTAAATACGCCCTGCACCACCGGTCGCCAATACAGTTGCCTTGGCTTTCACATAAACAGTTTCGCCATCTTCGATGTTGATCGCAATAACACCAACTACTGCACCATCAGCATTCTTGACCAAATCAACCGCAAACCATTCATTCAGGAAAACGGTTTTATTTTTCAGGTTGCCTTGGTACAGGGTATGGAGAAGAGCGTGGCCAGTGCGATCCGCAGCAGCACAGGTACGCGCAGCCTGACCACCTTCACCGAAGTTTTTGGATTGACCGCCGAATGGACGCTGATAAATACGACCTTCATCAGTACGGGAGAAAGGCAAACCCATATGCTCCAGTTCGAATACCGCCTCTGGGCCAACTGAGCACATATACTCAATTGCGTCCTGGTCACCTATATAGTCCGAGCCTTTTACGGTGTCGTACATGTGCCAACGCCAATCATCGTTCGGGTCAGCACTGGCAATCGCACAAGTAATGCCGCCCTGGGCAGATACAGTGTGCGAACGGGTTGGAAATACTTTAGTAATTACTGCTGTTTTGTAGCCGGATTGCGCTAATTGCAAAGCTGCGCGCATACCTGCGCCACCGCCACCAACCACAATACCGTCGAAAGAAATCGTGCGCATATTAGCCATTAGTTAATACCCCAAATTACTTGAACACCCCAAACAAGATAGGTGACTGCGACTGCACCCAGTACTATCTGGGCAAATATACGAAGGAAAGTCGCTTTGGAGCCTAATAGACGGGTGGTTAAATAATCGGTAAGCACTGCCCACAAACCGATCCACGCATGGGAAATAAAAGAGAGAAGAGTAGCAAGGGTGAAAACACGCATCCACAATTGGTTGTAGAGGGATTGCCACTGCTCAAAAGTCAATTCAGGATTACATGCCAAATAAGCTACGATAAAAATGGTGTAAGCCGCCATAACGGCACCACCGACGCGTTGGATCAGCCAATCATAAAGACCGCTGCGCCCAAAACTGGTTACTGAAGTTACCATACCCAAACTCCCGCCAAAACGATCAACACTATGGCAACTACCAGCGCAAGCTTGGCGCCAGTTTGACCACCTTTTAACGATTCACCGATGCCGAAATCCATAATCAAATGGCGAATACCCATGACCATGTGATACGCCAACCCTGCCAACACAACCCACAGGATAATTTGGCAAACCGGACTAGCGGCAAGATCGCGAATGCTGTTGAAGCCTTCTTGCGAATCCAGGCTGGCATCAAGCATCCATAACAGGACTGCAACACCAGCAAATAGGAAAACGCCAGAAACACGATGAAGGATGGAAACGTAAGCAGTGATGGGAAGTTTTATTGTTGCTATATCAAGATTGACAGGTCTTTTCTTGTTCACGGTCTATCTCACCTGGATGCCCATCGCGGGCAGGTTTAAGAATAAGCGCTTCATTTTTTATCACCCGAAAGTGACCTTAAATGAAACACGCCCTGCAAGTCGCGCCGCATTATAGAGATTGACCTCTCGAAACACAAACAAAAACCGACCCGCAATTTTTCCTGGTCGAAACCCTGAAAACACTTCGGTATATTTAACGGGGTTTTTACACAAACCACTGATTTTTATAATTTATTTTCCTGAAAGCGCACCTTGCAAGAGCATTTTTTTGCTGTTCGCCCCACCTCAGTGCAAAGAAATTACAGCCTTGTTTGGCATCTCTCGCCACTAGATTAATGCGCCATTGGAATTTCAAAAAAGATAAAAGAATTTACCCCGGAGATGCGCCAAAAACTTTCGCC
>JAGKXA010000321.1 GCA_021151615.1 Cellvibrionaceae bacterium
GAAATAGATACGGGAACTATGCGCAATTTTTTCGCGTAATCCGCCAGCTCTTCGCCTTTGGGTTTGTTGAGCATAATCATACCCAATACCGCTGAATTGGTTTTGTCATTGCCATCTTTAGCGCGGCCTTCACGCTGCGCAATCCAGATATTGGCATTTTCATTCACAATCGAATGGTAAATGTAAGCCGACAAATGCTTCGCTGCTTTTAATTTTTCGCGCGGCGCTTTGGCGGAGCGATTCACAATAAAACTTTTGTTCAAGCGCATAAGATCTGACACAAAGGGCTTCGTCAGCAGGTTATCGCCAATCGCAATGCGCAATGTATTGCAACCATTGTGGTAGAGCACCCAGTTAACAAACGCCGGGTCCATCGCAATATCGCGATGATTGCTGATAAATAGATAAGCGCTGTGCTTATCGAGCTTCTCCAAACCGGAAAAAGTGAGTTCCTTAACCCGGGTGGACATCATCCCCGACAGGTATTTTTCCACCACTGCCTGAAACCCTTGTACATCCTGAATCCCGGCAAGCTGCTGGGTCAATTTGCTGCGTACCAGCGGTTTTAACAACCAACCCAACACGGCGTGTAATTTGGGGAACTTCAGGCGCGTCACTGCATCGGTCAATTCAGGATCAGCAAGAATACGATCCAGGGTTGGGCGCACCTCATCATCGCGGTAGGGGCGGATATCATCAAATTCGCTCATAGTGGAAACTTTACTCGAAGGCTATGCAGTTAGTGCAGGAAAGCTGGCGCCGGGCGCCCGACTCAGCGAGAATTGGCCCGGCCAAAAACAGGCGCACAAAATACCGAAAAGGGCCAGAAAATGCCATCGAAAACACCTGCCGTTAATCCCCAATCGCCTTGCCCTTGCGGCAGCCAAATACGGCTGGCCAACTGCTGTCTGCCACATATCCAGGGCCAGAGCTGGCCGGAAACCGCCGAGCAGCTAATGCGCTCGCGCTACTCTGCCCATGTCCTCTTGGCCATTGATTACCTGTGGGATACCTGGAGCCCCGAGCAACGCCTGCGCTCCAGTAAGGCAAATATCCTTCAATGGGCGCAAAGTTGCGACTGGCTGGGCTTGCAGATACTCGCTACCAGCAAGGGGCTTGCAACAGACCAGGAAGGCACCGTGGAGTTTATCGCCCTGTTCCGCCAGGCCGGGCAATTACAGCAGCACCACGAACACTCGGTATTTCGCAAATCAATGGGCAAATGGCTCTATGTGGATCACCAGGATTAACTCGCACTTTCACTGTGAACCAGATGGCGATGCGAATAAATATCCAGCAGAGTGTAGATATTCCGTTCGACAGTACAAACCAGCCCGCGTAAAATAATGTTTATTTTGACGCCAAACCCAGGTCTGGCCGACGAAAACAATAATACTGGCTACACTCAGATGAACTTTTGAGCATGAGCTTCCCCCTTGTGAGCCCTTACCGCCCGGCCTTATGAAAATCCTTCTGGTTGAAGACAGCGCAACACTTCGCTACGCCATGCGCAACTACATTATCGATGCGGGCCATGAGCCACTGGTTGCCCGCAGTGGTGAAGAAGCCTTGCAACTGCTGGAAAACACCCCGGTCGATATGATCATTATGGATGTGGAAATGCCCGGCCTGAACGGTTTTGAAACCACGCGCCTGATTCGCGAATGGCTGGCCGGCCACTGGATTCCCATTATTTTTGTGACCGGGCTGAATGAGGATGAAAATTATCGCGAAGGCATTGAAGCGGGTGGCGATGATTACCTGATCAAGCCGGTCAGCTTTATGATCATCAAAGCCAAGATTCGCGCCATGGAGCGAATCGCCGAGATGCGCGATCAATTAAGCCGCCTGAATTCCGAATTGGAAGCCCTCAGCCAACTCGATAGCCTCACTCAGATCTATAACCGTCGCACCTTCAACGAATTGGCCCAACAGCAATGGGCATTGGTGAAGCGCCATCAACAACCGATCAGTGCATTAATGATCGATGTGGATCATTTCAAATTATTTAATGATCACTACGGTCACCCGGCGGGCGATTCCTGTTTGAAAAAAGTTACCCAGGCGATTAAAAGCTGCCTGCATCGCACCACCGATATTCTGGGCCGCTACGGTGGCGAAGAATTTGTCGTGCTTTTGCCAGAAACCGATGCCAAGGGCGCCATGTGTGTAGCCCAATCCATTGGCGAAGCCATTAGTGGATTGCAATTGCGCCACGATGTTTCCCCAACCGATTCCTATGTCACCGCGAGTATTGGCGGCGCCACCTGCTTGCGCACAACGGGCCACGACCTGGAAGAATTAATTAAAAATGCTGACCGCGCCTTGTATAAAGCCAAACGCGCCGGTCGCAATCGCAGTTGGGTAGACGAAGTCGCAACCCACAAAACCCTGTTACTGGCCGACAGCAATCCAGAACTGATTCGTCATTTCACATCGCACCTGCAAACACACTTCAATTTATTAACCGCCGAAACCCAAACGGAATGTTTGGAACTGGCGGTTGATTTACACCCGGATTTAATTTTGATCGGTGCAAATATCGCCAGCTCCCCCGCAGGTGCCGACCTGTGTAAAATCCTGGCGCGCACACCTAAAACGGCCGGTATCAATCTGGTACTGGTGAGCGAACAACAGGATGAGCATACGATGGCGTTAGGCAATGCGCTGGGCATCAAACACGCATTTGATAAATCCCTCAACGGCCCGGCCCTGCTCAATAAAATTGTTGAATTCATTCACTAGATTTCATCACTGTTCAAACCCCACTCACTTATAACCAAACATTGTTAATGTGGGTACAGCATCCGCTTGACTATACAGCGCCCCCAAGCGCTATACTGTATTTAAATACAGTATAGCTAACTTGCCATGACCCAATCACTCCCACCTGACCTTGAACAATTGCTGCTGCGTGGCGATATTTGGCGCGGTACAAAAGCCTATGTTCAAAGCAGCAACGGGCAGGATACCGGCCATCCATTACTGAATCGTTTTCTGGTGCATCAAGGTTGGCCACGCGCCTGTTTAATCGAAATAAACCAGCGCGAATTCGGCCAGGGCGAATGGCTATTACTAACCCCCGGCTTGCGCAACTCAACGCAAGGATTACAGATATTAATAAACCCGCCTGCCCTGCCATTTGCGCAGGGATTATTGCAAGCGGGCCTGGATCTGGACCGGTTATTAA
>JAGKXA010000322.1 GCA_021151615.1 Cellvibrionaceae bacterium
CGACATTGTTATCAATTGCCATGGAGGCCGGCTGTACCTGGGAACTGGCTGCCACAATGGCACCTTGTGCCAGATTGGCATTGGCGGCATTACTGGAGGAACTGCTGGCAGGGATATTGCCATAAACTTTCAATTCCCAGACTGAATAACCCCAGGTATTACCTGCACTGCGCTGGGCGGCGTTAATGCGGATATAACGATAATTCCCCGTTACAGAAACAGTATCGGTGCGAGTACCAAAAGCGCCACCCATGCGCGTTGCCAGAGTTACCCAGCTTGTGCCGTTGGTTGACCCCTGCACATCGTAATTGGCGGCGTTGGCGGCCTCCCAATCGATAACCACCGAGGACAGATTGTAACTCGCGCCCAGATCCACACTGAGCCATGAGGGACCATTGCCGTGGGCCGATTCCCAACGGGTACCGCCATTCCCATCGACCGCATTAGCGGCTGCAGTCAGCGATGTACTGGCGGTTGCGGTTTTGTTTAACGCAAGATTGGTTTGGGCAAAGAGATTGTGACCAAATAAAAGACTGCAGAGCAGGAATAAAATCCGACTCAGATTAATGGGTTGCATATTGATGTCTCCACTAAATTTCCCTTCGGATACATCACAATCGCGGTCAGTTTATTACCGCCCAACAGGCGACATACCCGACACGCTTTTTATCGTTATGAAATTGTGAGTAGCGCTGAAGAGAACTCTTGGCTGATGGTTAAGCACAGCTTTCAACTGCCGGGAAAGTGCGCGTTGTCTTACTACTTATTAAAGTTATTGTTGTGTTGATGAACCAACACATGAGCAAGCTTCTATCAGGTGGAGTTTTTTCTCTTCTCACTTTTGAAAAACCGCTTAAAGCTGGGGCCTCTCACTTGAATCGGTAAAAAGTGAGAAGCTTTTTTGCAAAACAGATCACGTGTTTTAACGACAAAAAAGCCGCCGGATTACTCGCGGCGGCTCCAGGTGAAAGGAATAACCTTAACGAATTACGACTGCAGACCAAACATTGCAGCAATATAAACCACATACCCTGCCAATAATAAACCGCCTTTCAAGCGCGACAAACGCAAGCCGAAAAACAGAAACAACAACAGGACCAGGGCAGCACCCAGCATGACGAATTGGTCAATCTCTAATAGGCGACCCTGCAAAGGCAGCGGGCTAATTGACGATGAGATTCCAAGAATACAGAGGATATTAAAAATATTACTTCCAATAATATTGCCCACTGCAACATCCGCGTGTTTTCGTATGGCGGCGATAATAGAAACCGCCAGCTCAGGCAAGGAGGTTCCTACAGCAACGACAGTTAACCCAATGATAGCCTCGGGCACCCCTAGCGCCTCCCCTAAACCAACAGCACCCAACAGGAAGCGATTAGCTCCAACAATCAACATCGCCAATCCACCCAAGGTAGCCAACAAAGTCATGGGGATAGACATAGGTACCAGCTCAATTTCCTCCGACTCAGCCTTGTGCAGTTGCGCTTCCGGGCTCGTTTTGTCTTCGCGTTCGGTGCGGTAAGCCCAAATCAGATAGCCCGCCAAAACCAGTAACATGCCTATTCCTTCGGCGCGACCCAGCCCACCAAAGCTAGCCAACCCCATAAACAACAAGGTGGCAAATAGCATTGTCAAACCGTCGCGTTTCAAACATTGAATATGCGTAACCAGTGGCATGATGACCGCACTAATCCCCAGAATCAGCAAGATATTCGCAATATTGCTGCCTACCACATTGCCCACCGCAATTTCCGGCTGACCACTTAATGCCGCCTGGAGCGACACTACCAATTCCGGGGCCGAGGTACCAAACCCTACAATGACCAAACCGGCCAGCAAGGGTGAGACTCCGATTCGCCGCGCTGCCGCCAGAGCGCCACGCACCAGCGCCTCACCACCCACTGTAAGTAAAACCAGCCCGATAAATAACCAAAACAAATGAATCATAAAATGTACCTCGGATTGAAAAATTTGGCGCAACTATAACTACAAACATAAGCACGCGTAAATTTTCCGTAAAACTAAAGCACAACAACCATAAAAAAACCCGCACAGGGCGGGTTTGGGGAGGACTTATTTTTCGTAACCATTGGGGTTTTGCGACTGCCAGCGCCAAGCGTCCTGCATCATGCGCTCTAATCCCAGCTCTGCCGTCCAACCAAGGTCAAATTTGGCTTTATCCGCATTGGCATAGCAGGCCGCAATATCACCCGGGCGACGGGGCAATATTTTGTAAGGTACTTTGCGTCCGCTGGCTGCCTCAAACGCTTTCACTATTTGCAGCACAGATAGACCCGACCCGGTTCCCAGATTGTAAGCGCGACAACCAGGGGCAAACTTTTGCAAAGCACGAAGTGCTGCTACATGACCTTTGGCCAGGTCCACCACGTGGATGTAGTCGCGCACGCCGGTACCGTCGATGGTTTCGTAGTCATCGCCAAATACTCCCAACTCCTGCAACTTGCCAATCGCCACCTGGGCCACATAAGGCAAGAGGTTATTGGGGATACCGGCAGGGTCTTCACCAATCAAACCGCTCTCATGCGCGCCAACCGGGTTAAAGTAGCGCAGCAATGAAAAATTCCAACGGCTGTCAGGCGCATTGGCGATATCGCGCAGAATATCTTCCACAATTAACTTGCTACGGCCATAGGGGTTGGTCGCACCGGTAGCAAAGCTTTCATCGATAGGAACGGAAACAGGGTCACCGTAAACAGTGGCTGACGAACTGAAAATCATCTTCCAGATCTCAAACTCTTCCATGACTTCGGTTAAGGACAGGGTTCCTGCAACGTTGTAGCGATAGTACTTCATGGGAATTTTGGTGGATTCGCCCACTGCTTTTAAGCCGGCAAAGTGCATTACCGCCTCAATTTCATACATTTTGAAGACTTCGCGCAGAGCTTCCTTATCGTTGATATCTACCTCATAAAACACCGGCTCCACACCGGTAATCTGGGCAACACGTTTGAGCGATTCGGGCTTGCTGTTGATGAGGTTATCCACCACCACCGGCAAATAACCGCTATTAATCAGTTCGACACAGACATGGCTGCCAATAAATCCGGCGCCGCCAGTCACAAGAATAGGTGAGCGAGACATGAAAGATTCCTTAAAAGAGTGAAGCCGTTGCGCACGCATTGAACCAGAGTTCGGGCGCAAGCATAAGGGCTGTAAGAGAATCTT
>JAGKXA010000092.1 GCA_021151615.1 Cellvibrionaceae bacterium
ACGATTGAAAATACCTTTGATTTTCTCGCTAACGATGCACTAGCGAATGACGCTCCCAAACGTATTTCCAATAGCCAGGCAGTGGCGTTGCATCTGGATAATGGCAGCGATCAGTTTTTAGCGCGCGATATTCGTTTGCTGGGCTATCAAGACACGCTGTTTGTAAACGCAGGCCGCAGTTGGTTTGATAAAAGTTTTATTGCTGGCAATGTGGATTTTATTTTTGGCAAAGGCAACGCTTTATTTACCAAATCCGAAATTAAAACCCTGGGGCGCGGCAAACCCAGCACACCTCACGCCTATCTGGTAGCACCTTCCACTAGCATCAACAGCGAATACGGTTTAACTTTTATCGACTGTATTTTAACGCGCGACAAATCCGTGCCTGATAATTCCACGCCACTCGGCCGCCCCTGGCACCCCACTACCCAATTTGCCGATGGCCGCTACGCCGACCCCAGTGCCATCGGCAAAGCCGTATTTATTAATTCCTGGATGGACGCGCACATTACCCGCGACGGCTGGTACGCCATGGGCGGCACTGCCAAAGACGGCACTAAAATTCAATTCCAACCGGAAGATGCGCGCTTTTTTGAATACAACAACAAGGGGCCGGGTGCTGCGATTAATAGAAAGCGCCGACAACTCGACAAATCGGAAATTGAAAATTACACGCAGGAAAAAATTTGGGGTGATTGGGATATAAAATAACTCCTTGGGAATAAAACGCCCCTGTCGCCAGGGGCAAACCTATTTTATCGGCCAGGCAGATGAGTGAATGCCCAGGGGGTTGGCCAATATATAGGAATTAGTGTTGCGCCAAAGAACTCGCAGGGCGCATACGTGCCACCCACATGGATTGTAGCGTGACAGTAGACTGAGTTAATAACAGCGATAATCCAATAGATATACCGAGTGCAACGGGTATCCACCACAAAAGCTCGATAGGTTGGTAAAAGTTTTCCAGCCAGTGTTTTGCAAAATAAAAACCAACAGGCAAGGCGAGCAAGTTAGCAATGACCGCCAGAATGGCAAACTCCTTGTTTAACATACGCAGTATTTCTCCAGCGGAAGCGCCATGCAACTTACGCAATGCTATTTCCAGCTGACGCTTTTGCAAGGTGAGTTGTATTAAGCCAAACAAACCCAGGAGCGAAATAGTCAGGGTAATAATTGCAATCACTTGAAGAAAAAATCGTAAAGTTTTTTCACGCCCTACACTGGCATCAACCATGCCACTCAGTGGTACAACATAAGGCGTTCCGCCCATCACTTCTTTCCAAACTTGTTTTATGTAGGTATCCACCTCCGTGAACTCTCCGTTTTTATAATTTATTCCCCAACTCATGGCATTGCCAAAGGCCACTTGCCAAAACGCGCAGGGTTGCGGGGTAGAATAAAATTCACCGAAATGAAAGTTACCGGTAACCGCAATAATTTTTGTCGGTATTCCGAAATCACCCATATAAATTTTATCGTCTGATTTATAGCAGATTGTGCATTGGGAAAGCCGAGTAGCGGCAATAGACTTTCACAGATAACCAATTCTTTGTATTCCGGCGCGCCCGGCGGCATTGTTGTTTGTGTCGTTGGATTGCTTTGCAGAAGTTTGTCGCCTAGCAGTGGTAACTCACCGGCAATAATGGGAACATCGAACAGTCGCAATCCATTAAAATCCGGCACATGCTGAAACGCTATAGCTACCCCCTGGGCTCGATCCTGTTCCATGGTTGACACCCAGCCTGATTCTGCCTTGGCCCCCAATAATCCCATTTGCACGCGCGCCACAGTGTCAATTGCTGGGTTCTGCTCCAACCTCGCCTTGAGTTGCAGAAATTGACCTTTGTTGGCAGTAAGAAATTCTTGTCCATGGAAAAAATAAATGGATTTGGTGGCATAGCCAGGATCAAAGCGGCTAAATTTTTCCAACTGTGCATTTACCACTATCACGCAGATCAGCAACAAGCTTGAAGCAATTAATTGTGCTAAATAGAAAATTTTTCGCACACGGGTATCAATCAGATTTTCACGGGCGCGATTAGCGCGCAAAGAAAAGGCTAGCGACAAACCAGCGACTCGCCATACAGGATAAATAGCCACCAGCACACTGGTGCAGAGGAACAGCCCGGCAATTATCAAAATCAGTGAAGGCTCCAGCAGAAGATTGTTGCCCAGACGAATACTCAGGCTGCTGGCGATAACCGGCAATAGCGGCTCTAACACCATAAAGGCGAACAAACCGGCCAACGCCAAATACACTATGGACTCTAGCCATATCTGCACAAAGAGCTGTCCAATACTTGCACCAACCAGCCGCCGCAAGCCAACTTCTTTGCTGCGCTGTAAGTATCCAGAAATACTTAGGTTAATGTGGTTTACCAAGGTAATAACCAACACCAGGAAACCCAACACATACAAAAGCAACAGTTGCTGCGTTCCACCACTGACCTGCGCGCCCTGGGTATGAACTTTCCGAATAGGGATCGCTTTAAAGCTTGGTTCAACATTACTCAAGAGTTTTAATTCTGCGAGCTGCTTTTTTACATAATTATTCAAGCGCTGCTCAATGTCCGCCAAGGAGTTGCCCTGGTTCACTTTGATATAGGTACTTACCGAGCGAGACACCCAGTTCCTGTCGCTTTCGGTTTGAGCGCCCAAGGAAGGAACCATCACCTGAAAGACTTCATTACTGCGCTGGTTTACATCGGCAATCACCGCCACTACGGTATACAAGCGCTGCTCTTCCTTGGCCTCCATGGCGTTGGGTGCCGGACCTTCCAGTTGGCTGCGTCCTATCGCAAAGCTCTTTCCAACAGCTCTGTTCTCTCCAAAATATTTTTTCGCGGTAGTTTCACTGAGTATTGCTGCAGTTGGATTATTGCGAAAACTATCTATTGCTCCCTGAAGTGGAGTGAACTTGAATATATCCAGAATTTCATCATCAATACGCGTTACCGATTGCGGAAAGGTTTGTAAGTTGTTGGCTTGCTGATCGGGAAACTGCACCAGAATTATTGAGCGTTGCAAGCTGCCTACCGCTGCTAGTTCAGGCGCCTGTTCGCGCAAGGTCGCGGCGAGAATTTTGGGAGTGAAACCGGAAGTAGCTTTGCCATTATCATAAAACTCAAATTTGTAGATGCTATCCACATCATCCCAAAAACCATCCCAAGTGGATTCACTGTAGTTCACCACGACTACCAACAGCGCTCCGGCGAGACCAAGCGTTAATCCCAAAATTTTTACCAGACTTTGAATTTTGTGTTTCCACAATTGACGTAGTGCTAAAGCCAAAAAGTGATACAACATAGTTATTCCCTGTAATTAATTTGCATCGCGCAATACGTCTGCCGGACGAATGCGTCCCTGCGCAAGGCTATGGAGGCTGGCGGTAAACCAAACGCTGAATAAACCAAATGCCAGCGCCAAGGCGCAGAACTGCGGCAACCAGACAGCGAAAGAAAAATGCTGGTAGAAATTTTCCAACCAACGATTGACCAAATAGCCGGCAACAGGCCAGGCAATAAGATTGGCAACCAACACTATGCGGGTCATATCGCGATTAATGTGACCAAGAATTTGCCAGGTACTTGCGCCGTGCAATTTGCGCAATGCGATTTCACGCGCGCGCTTTTGGGTGCTCAGTGCGGTCATGCCGTAGACGCCGAGTATGCCTATTGCCAAGGCGACCACAGCGAACACCGCGATAAACCACTGCAGATTCCGCTCATGCTGATATTTATCCGCAATGGAACCGGAAAGTAACCAGTGATGAGGAGGAACACCAAACACTTCCGCCCAGATTTTTTTAATAGATTCAATATCCATTTCACTAGGCGTGTGATCCAGATTAACCGCAAACATGAGGAGTCCGCTTCCCCCAGCCAATTGGGTATACATACAAGGTTGCGGCGTTAGTTTGTGACTTCCAAGATGAATATCATCGATCACTGCACGCACCTTGGTTTCCAGACTCCATCCTATGTCTGGTCGTTTAAAAATTTCTACTGTATGACCGAGCGCATCTTCTGGTGTTTTGAACCCCAAATTCTTCGCAGTAGTCCGGCATAAAACTACCTGGCTTGGAGGGAACGCTCCATCTGGCATTGATTGCAATCCCGCTTGAAGAGTTTCACGACTGCCTGCCAGCAGAGGTATACCATAGGCAGAAAAATAGTCCGCTGACATATACCAATCTCTCGCGGCTTTTACCGACAAAATATTTCCATTAATTTTCGCGCTTACTTCCTCGGTATTGATGTACTCACCAGGAATTACACTCACCGTTGGCGCGGCAGCAATCACCCCGGGTTTTTGCATCAGCTGTTCAGCAATAACATCGATTTTTCCGTCTACTTTTTGCAAACCACTTTGATCAAGCAACATAACAATATTTTTGGTTTTATAGCCTGGCTGGTAATTATCGATAACGCGCAACTGGTTATGGATACTCGCCAAGCCGACTACCAAGCTACTGAGCGAAACAAATTGCACCAGTAGCAATAGTTTGCGCACATAGACTGAAGCGGTGGTTTCGGTGGAACGATTAGCCCGTAAGATAGTTGCCGCAGGCTGGCGCGAAAAATAAATTGCCGGATAAACAGCAAGGATCAACGAGGTCAATAGCAATAAACCCAATATTGTCAGTGCCAATGGCAGCTCTACCAAAACACCATCAACCAAAGGAATCGAAAGGTCGCTTTTTACCCGCGGTAAAAATAGTTCGCACAATATTAGCGCGACTAAACAAGCGAGCGTGATGTAAACACCAATCTCCAACCAATACTGACCAAACAATTGCCAGCGACTGGCACCCTGAATACGTCGCAAGGCAATTTCCTTTTGGCGCACCACATAGTTGGCGAGACTGAGGTTAACAAAGGCATTTTCCATCGCAAGATTCACTATTTTTGTGACTTCCTCACTGGGCAATTGCACTTTGGATTTGATGTAAGTTGGATGCAGCATGTAACTCTTATCATAGGGCCCCACGGGAAAATCGACCTTGGGAAAATAGAGCCCAGACGGAATTCTACTGCGCGTGTAATCCATATCGACCACCGCGATAATACGTACCGATCTTGGCTCCGGCATTTGATTGGCAACGCCTTGTTCAAAACTTTGTCGGATAGGGATAGTCACTATTTTTCCAAGCGGACTCTCTGTTCCAAAAACCAGCTCCGCTGTTTTGCGCGAAATAAATGCAACATTCGGCTGCTGATCAAATTCACTCAAAGCACCGGCAATAATTTTTGGTTTGAAAATTTCAGTAAAATCCGCTGCTACCTGGACCGTCAATATTTTTTGGCTGACCACCGGTTGCTGGCTTCCTCCAATCCAGGTAACGGGTGTTGAGTTGGACTCAATCTGGGTAGTCCAAAATTCACCGCCCAATGCGGCTCGCAGGTTAGCGTATTGCGGTGTGCCAAGATGATCTTGAAAGCCCTGTTCCTGGCTGGCGTTGGTTTTTTCCCGCACCAAATAAATCTGCTCCGCCTCCGGCCAAAACGAATCCCAAGTAAGCTCGCTGTAATTGACAATCATGACCAGCAAGGCACCGGCCAACCCCAGGGCCAGCCCCAGAATTTTGATCACGCTATTAAGCGGATGCTTTAGCAAATGGCGCACAGCCACCTGCAGATAGTGAACAAACATAATAATTTCCTTATGAACTACTAGGCTGCGGCCAACTGGGTCTGGGCGATAATTTTTCCGTCGAATAAATTAATGCGGCGCTGGGCGTAGCTGGCATGTTCCTGCGAATGAGTCACCATGACGACGGTAGAACCTTCCTGATTTAATTTTTTAAGCAGATTCATCACCTCCTGGCCGTGGGTGGAATCCAGGTTACCGGTTGGCTCATCGGCGAGAATTAATTTGGGGTTGGCAACCAAGGCGCGCGCCACTGCGACTCGCTGTTGTTGACCGCCGGATAATTGGCTCGGCATGTGTTTGGCGCGATGCGCAATTTCCATTTTTTCGATGACCGCTTGCACCCGGGCACGGCGTTCTTTAACCGGAATTTTTTGATAGAGCAGCGCCAACTCAATGTTCTCAAATACGCTTAGCTCATCAATCAAATTAAAACTTTGAAAAATAAAACCGACTTGATGTTTACGCAATTGACTCAGTTTGCTTTCACTGTAACCCGCTATATCTTCACCGTTAAAGTAATAGGTGCCTGCATCCGGGCTATCAAGCATTCCCAAAATATTTAACAGCGTAGATTTGCCGCAGCCGGACGGCCCCATAATGGCAACAAATTCACCCGCATTAATTTCCAAGGCTACTTTGCTCAGCGCGCGCGTTTCCAGGGTGTCAGTGCGAAATATTTTGTCGATACCGTTCAAGCGAATCATAGTGATCTCCTTGGTGTTTTTTATGAGTAAGTAGTTTTTTTTAAATAGTTAAGGTCACAGGTTAACGAATAATTAGCCGGTCTATTTCTTTGTAATTGGTATAGGGGCTCACTATGACCGATTCCCCTTCCGCGAGACCATTCAAGACTTCAATATACTGGGCATTGCGCCGCCCCAATGTTATGTCGCGCTTGCGCGCAAATTGCTGCGAGCCATCCATCACATAAATCCAATGCCCACCCGTATCCTGATAAAAAGAATTGTTGGGTATTAACAATGCTGGTTCATTTGCACCAATTTGCAAACGCATCTGCAGAGTCTGGCCCCGACTAACATTCGGGGGCTGGGCATTGATGAATATCAAATCCACGCGAAATTGCCCATCAATTACTTGCGGATAGATTTTTTTTACGCGCAAATCATACTTTTCACTACCTTGCTGGTAAAAAGCCGTTTGACCAAGCTGTAAACGATTTTTATAAAATTCATCGACAAAGGCCATGACTTTAAAATTATCCGGATCGTCGATTTGGCCAAAGCGCTCCCCCGGCATTAACGATTGACCCGGCTGCAAATCAAAGGCAGTGAGTAACCCACCCACCGGGGCTTTTACTTTCAAAGATTCCAGATTATCGCGCGCGAAAGCGAGATTTTTATTGAGCGACGCCACCGAACCGCGCAGTTGCTGCAATTGGGATTCCTGTAGCGCTTTATCGGCCGCTTGCGATTCTTTGGTGAGCGCAAGACTGTTCTGCAAGTATTGGTATTGATTGCCCAGCTCATCCAATTTGTCCTGTGCAATATAGTTTTGCGCGGCCAATTTTTTGGCGCGCGCCAATTGTTGTGCGGTGTCTTTCAAGCGCAATTCCAATTCATTCAGTTGACGTTTGTGATCCAGCGCATTGCGTGCAAGATTTAATTCCTGCGACTGCAACAAATTGATCTGCTCGCTAACCTGCGCTTCACGAGTGATGGACTCCAATTGCAAACGCGCATTGGAAAATTCCACTATCGCTTGTCCCGCTTGCAGCTCTACGCCTTCTTCCACCAGAATTTTTTCCACTCGCCCGCCCTCCATCGCATCCAGATAAATGGTGTACAACGGCGTAATTTGCCCGCGCAACGGAATTACATCTTCAAAGATTCCCTGGCTCACTTGCGCAACACTTAATTCACTTTTCAGCACGCGCAAGCGCCGCTCACCACTGGGCGCGGCCCAGGCCCAAAGCGCGCACACCAAGCTGAAGCCGAGCACTGAAAAAAAATATTTGCGCTGGCGGCGCCAGGCATTGGCAGGTATTGGTGTATCCATAAAACTCATTTTTTTATCAATCACTTAACACCACACTTACTCCAGCGGGAGGAAGCGGTATAAGCGATAAATTGCAGCTGCCGTGCCAACACAAAAAAGCAATTAATATCAACGAGTTAGCCATCCCACCTGAGTAGTTGAGCAAAGACTACCGTACGAAAACGTACACTTGCTGTGCGATTTCGGGCGAAATAGACTGTGCGCACTTTACCGACTTCACCCACTCAACGGACAAAACAGCACAGGATTTTTATGGCAGCGCTTGCACAACCCTTATTGGCAGGGCATTTGTTGGTTGTTGACGATGACGAGGATGTCATCGCGGCCGCGCGTTTATTGTTGAAACGCAAGGTCGCGCGCTTTAGCAGCCTAAATGACCCCCAGCAGTTGCCCGATTTCTTACAGCAACATTCATCACTTCACACCATTGACGTCGTTTTGCTGGATATGAATTTTGTACTGGGTGAAAACAGCGGTAATGCGGGTTTGGAGTGGCTGACATTTATTAAAAAACACTACCCTGACACAGTGGTTATTTTAATGACTGCCTTTGCCGGGGTTGAATTAGCGGTTAATGCGATGAAAGCGGGCGCTACCGATTTTGTGATAAAGCCCTGGAGCAATGAAAAATTGCTCGGTACTTTGCATGCAGCCTTTAGCCTCGCGCACTCGCGCAAGGACAATCGGCAATTGAACCAGCACAACAGCGCCTTGCGCCAATCCATTGCCGCCAGCTTACCGGCTTTTATTGGTGAAACACCCTCAATGCAGGAATTGTTGCGCAAAATTAATCGCTGCGCGCCCACTGAAGCCAACGTATTAATTCTTGGCGAAAATGGTTCTGGTAAAGAATTGGTTGCGCGTGAGATCCACCGTCGCTCAGCGCGCGCCGAGCAGGTTTTTATGGCGCTTGATATGGGTGCCATTCCGGACAATTTATTTGAAGCAGAATTATTTGGTTATCGCAAAGGCGCATTTACCGGCGCACAGGAAAATCGCGCAGGACGTTTATTGGCAGCAAATGGCGGAACTTTATTTCTGGATGAAATCGCCAACCTGCCCATGCATCTGCAAGTAAAATTATTACGCGTATTGGAACAGCGCCAGGTGACGGCATTGGGCGATGACAAACCCCAATCCTTAAATGTACGCGTAATTGCAGCGACCAATGCCAGCGCCGAACAATTACACGATGAACTCCAGTTTCGTCAGGATTTGTTGTACCGACTCAACACCGTCGAATTGCATTTGCCACCACTGCGCGAGCGCAAAGAAGACATTCCCTTGTTGGTAGATTATTTTCTCGGGCTCTATGCACAAAAATATCAGCGCAAGAAACCGCTACTCACACGCGAAGCCCAACGCGCACTGGCAAATTATTCCTGGCCCGGCAATGTGCGCTCACTAAGCCACGCCGTAGAGCGCGCACTGGTCTTAAGTGAACAAGATTTATTGGACAGCGCCGATTTTGCGCTGGGGGAATCGCCGCTAAAAACTGGCGCTGCACGCCAGCTGCATCCGGAAACACTGAATCTCGAAACACTGGAACGCAACGCCGTTGAGACCGCTTTGAAAAAACATGGCGGCAACATCTCACAAGCAGCAACGGAATTGGGTTTAACCCGTACTGCACTTTATCGCCGGATGGAAAAATATGATCTCTAAGTGGCGCACTGATTTTCGCATAGTCGTTAGCCTACGTTTGCTGCTCATTTTTTTGACCATGGCAGCTATTGGCTGGCTATTACAGCGCGAGACGCCGCTAGTGTTTAGTCTTGTTGGATGTAGCCTGTTATTGCTAGTTCAAATACTATTGCTGCTGCAGTCGCTACAAAAAATTTATCTGCAGTTGGAGGATTTTTTTACGAGCCTGCGCTTCCAGGATACAACGCGTCAGATTGTGCCGGTGTTTTACCAGGGCAAAAAGCTCGCTCAACTCTGGCAGGAAATTCAAAGCGACATGCAGCAGTTACGCGCGCGCAACGAGTCCCTGTTGCACTACTATTCCATGTTGCTGGAAAAAGTTCCCGTGCCGCTGGTGCGCTTGCACGCAGAAAAAATCGAATTGCTTAACAGCGCCGCGCGGCAATTATTTCAGCATAATCAATTAACCCGTGTGAGTGAATTGAATAATTTCGGCCAAGGTTTTGCGTGGGCGTTGGCTGCTCTGCAACCGGGCGACCAGCAATTGCTTAGCTTACAACTGCCGCAGCAAACCTTATCGCTCGCCGCTTCCGCCACCAGCATTCAAACACCCGAAGGCACCAATAAAATTATCAGTTTGCAAGTGATCCAGCGCGAATTGGATCGCCAGCAAATCGACGCATGGCAAAAGCTGGTGCAAGTACTCAGCCATGAAATCATGAATTCAATGACGCCAATTCATTCCCTCAGCAACACAGCGCAGGACTTACTGGCGAGCTACCAACAACAGCAATATAAGGTCGAGCAAAACGATAAATCCGGGCAACAAAATCTTGCCATTGATTTGTTAGTTGATGCCCAGGAAGCACTGGCCACAGTAAGCCGGCGTAGCGAACATCTGATGGATTTTGTGCGCGCCTATCGCACAGTCGCGCAGCCGCTACACCTCGATTTACAACCCCATGCGTTGCGCAACTTACTACAGTCGGTCGCAACATTATTTACTCATGAATTGGAGCGAGACAGGATTTCCCTTGTGCTTGAAATTACACCCGAACACCTGGAATTTAATACCGACGCGGCGCAGATTGAACAGGCACTGATCAATCTGATTAAAAATGCCATTGAAGCTCTGCATGAACACCATGCGCCTGCAGCGGGCAAACATATTTTTCTGCGCGCTTATATTCACCACCAAGGCAAGCTAGTCATTGACGTGGAGGATAACGGGCCGGGCATTGCTGAGGATAAGCGCGCGCAAATCTTTGTTCCTTTTTATACCTCCAAGCGCACGGGAACAGGAATCGGCCTCTTTGTGGTTCAACAAATCATGCAGGCTCATGGTGGCTCGGTGAATTACCTAGCCCAGCCGCACGGCAGCTGTTTTCGGCTGATGTTTTAACCTCAAAGAAAAAACCGCAAAGATTTTAACCACAGCTTTGAGTATCATGGCCGCTCGCACTTATGGACTGAAATGGAACTTGCCTGATGCATTACCTCTCGCCCGAATTCGGGATTCTATTTGTTGTTTTTTTGTGGCTTTACTGGTGGCTTGGTTCTGCCCGTGGCATAAAGGCACAGAACTATTTGTTACTGATCGCCAGCTATCTTTTTTACTGCTCATTTGATTGGCGTTTTGCGCTCCTGCTGGCGAATTTCTCGTTGGTCATTCTGTTGCTGGCGCAGGCAATACACGCATCCAATGGCAGCCGGCGACGCTGGCCTATGTTCTTCGGTGTGGCCATAGCGCTACTCAACCTGGGGATTTTCAAGTACTACAATTTTTTCCGCGAAGAGGCCATGGCCTTGCTCACACCGATTTTCACTGCTGCCAGCTTGCCGGTATTGGAATTGGTGCTGCCCGTGGGAATTTCGTTTTACACCTTCCAGGGCATTGCCTATCTGGTGAGTGTGGGGCGCGGTGAATACAAGGCAGCAAGCCTCGCCGATGGTTTATTGCATCTTTCCTTTTTCCCCACGTTACTGGCCGGGCCTATTTGTCGCCCCGGTGAATTGCTCGCGCAAATTGAATCGCCCGCGCACCGCGCGCTGGTTGCACCCGAGTGGGCCATTTTGTTGATCATCTCGGCACTGATAAAAAAAATCTGGCTCGCCGCCTGGCTGGCCGAGGAGTGGGCCAACCCGGTGTTTGCCAGCCCCGAGAGTTATCACGCGGTGGAATTGGCCGGCGGGTTAATGGCCTATGCCTGGCAATTATTTTTTGATTTTTCCGGTTACACCGATGTGGTCACCGCGCTGGCGTTGCTACTCGGTTTTAATTTGCCGGTGAATTTCCGCCAGCCGTATCTTGCCACCAATTTGAGTGATTTCTGGAAACGCTGGCATATCACCCTGTCGCGCTGGATTCGCGATTATGTGTACATCCCGCTCGGCGGTAATCGCGGCGGTTTCGGGCGCACGCAAATTAATTTGGTAGTCGCCATGACCCTTTCGGGGTTTTGGCACGGTGCAAGCATCACCTTTGTGGTCTGGGGTCTGTGGCATGGTATTGGGCTGGTGTGCCAAAACATCTGGCACAGGCTCTCTGACTGGCGCTTGCCGGCGGTGATCGGGCAGATCATCACCTTTATTTTCGTCTGCCTGGGCTGGCTGTTATTTCGCGCCGAGGATTGGGATTCCGCCAAAACCTTCCTGCAAGGGTTTGGCGAATGGGAATTGGTGCCCAGCCTTAACTGGTTGGGATTGCTCATTGCCATGGGAATATTTTTTGTACTGGCCAGACAGGCGGAAAATATCATGCAAAAATCAGCGGCAGTTTTGCGCCAGATGCCCTGGTGGGCGCAGAGCCTGTGCCTGTTCTTAAGCGCACTGGTGATTATGGGTTTGGCGCCGGCAGGTATGCCTGGCTTCATCTACTTTGGTTTTTAATTTACGCGGTTTTTAAAACGGGTTTTAACGGACACAACACCCTATGCAGTCACAGCCATTTTTCGCGATAGAGCAGGAATCCCATCACCGCAGCGCCCTAGCGGCGATTAGTCTCGCCTGCCTGTTATTGGTGATCGCCAAAGGCAGCTCCCTGCTCCAGTATTGGCAGCAGACCCACCATATTCTGATGGAGGTGAACAGCCCACCCAAAGTGGGCCAGTTGATTCCCGGCAATCAACAATTTTCGCGCTGGCTGGCAGATACCCATCGCTGGCTGGACGAACGCAGCGAGCGTATGTTGTTGGCCGGGCAGTTACTGCTGGCGGGTGATAAGGCCCTGCCAGAACCGGAATTGCCAATAGTGGAAGCACCTAAATGCCCAGCGCCGGTAGCGCCGCAAACGCCTGTGTGCCCGGCGCCCGCTAAAACGACAGAACCAGTCACCGAGCCCGCGAAAGTTGAAGCACAGCCACAAACTCCGGTGGTAGCCAATATCAGCCTGGCGCCCACCAGTGCCGCCAGCGCAACCATCGAAGCGCCGGCAACGAGCGAGCCCGCTATACAGGTACAAGATCTCGCCGCCTTGCCGCCCCCCACGGAAGCAGAACTGGCGGCAGCTAGCGCACCTATCGGCCTTAAAGCGGGCGACCGAATCCTGCTGGTCGGTGATTCACTGATGCAGGGTGTAGCGCCCCATTTGATTACTGCGCTAAAACGCAATTACAAAGTGGAGTCCATGGATTTGAGTCGCCACAGCACCGGCCTGACCTATCCGGCTTTCTTTGATTGGCCTGCGACCGTAAAAGCGGCATTTGAGTTGGAACCCTATCAGGTGGTGATTGTTTTCCTTGGCGCCAATGACCCTTGGGATATGAACCTGCAGGGCAAGTATGTGCGCTTTGGTTCCGAGCGCTGGAAAGAGGTTTATAGCGCGCGCGTGCAGCAAATTATCCGCATTGCCGCCGAACACAATTCACGCCTGCTCTGGCTCGGCGCACCGCCCATGGGGCGCGAGGATCTGGTCGGCAAGGAGCCGCAGCTTAATGAAATCTATGCACGCGAGGCCGCCAAATACCCGCTTTTTGCCCGCTTTATCGCCACTGCCCCCAGCCTGAGCGAGGACGGCAGCAGTTTTACCAAATTTATGGAGCTACCCGAGCGCGGCAGCGTTATGGTGCGCACCGATGATGGCGTACACTTCACCACCCAGGGCCAAAAAATCCTGGCCAAACTGGCGCTGGCGCAGTTCACCAAAGCGACACAGACAGAACCTGTGCCACAGGAAAACCAATCGGTAGAGGCTCAACCAGAAAACCGACCACTGGCTGAACCGGCACAGCCAGATAGGCAGCCTACGGCATCGCCAGCTCCGGCAGGAGAGCCCGCACAGCATTCACCTCAACCCAAGCAACCGCCCGACCCGGCCTTTAGTCAACGATGAGATATTTTTGTTTTTACCTGTTGTTCCTGCTGGCGAGCTACTCGCACGCCAATCAATTTACCCCCATTCACGATTACGGCGATCGCCTGGCACCCGCGCTCTGGGAAAGCCTCCAACAGCTTGAAAAAAACAGTAGCGCCCAAACGATCCGCATCATCCAACTGGGCGATTCCCATACCGCTGGCGATTACTTCACCGGCCAATTGCGCCAGCGCTTGCAGCGCCAGTTTGGCAATGCCGGCATAGGCTGGTTAACGCCCGGCTACGTCACCAACCAGCGTTCGCATCAGGTATTACTGCGCAGCCTGGGCAAGTGGACGCTGAGCGATAGCAAAATCGCCAAACACAGCGGTGTTTTCCCACTGGGGGGATTGATCAATACCTCTGCCGGCAATTCGATTCTTGAGCTGAAAATCAAAGAACCGGTTGCCGCCGGGCAATGGCAGTTGAGCATCTGGCAACAATCCAAACAAACACCCTGGAGTTTGGCGTTGGCGGGCGGCAAGGTCTCCAAGCTGCCGGGGCAGGGCGATGCCAAATCCCCAAACAACAGCAGTACCTGGCAACTCAGCACCCAACTTATCGACGCCAGTATGTTGGATCGCCTGCGCCTGCTGGCGCCCAGTGGCGGCAAGCTGGGGGGGGTGGTACTGGATCGCCAGGTACCGGGCGTCACCCTGGATGCGCTGGGTATTAACGGCTCGGTCGCCAGCGTGATTAACCGCTGGGACGGCGCCAGCCTGCGCCAGCAACTGCAATGGCGCGACCCGCAATTAATAATCCTCGCCTACGGCACCAACGAGGCCTTCGGCAAGGATCTGGTGCCACAGACCTATGAAGAGGAGCTGCGCCAGGTAATTCGCAAGTTGCGCGCCGCCGCTCCCAATGCCGCCATCCTGATGATTGGAGCCCCCAGCTCGGCCAAGAGCAAAGCCCCCAATATCAACGGCGGCTGCCGGCTACCCTTGCCGCCGTCACTGATCAAAGTCCAAAACAGCCAGCGTCGTATCGCCCATCAGGAAAAAACCCTCTATTGGGACTGGAGCGCGATGATGGGCGGCAACTGCGGCGCGCAAGTCTGGCTCAAACAAAAAGTACCGTTTATGCGGCCAGACCTGGTGCACATGAGCCCCGAAGGCTACGCTGCCAGCGCCGATGCGCTTTACATGGCGCTGCTGCGCGAAATGGATGCCGGATTAAAACGCGAGCAATTTCGCAAGGAGAAATCACAATGAGCAATCCTGTTGCGTTAATCACCGGGGGTAGCACTGGCATAGGCGCAGTCACAGCGCTACTTGCTGCCGAGCGCGGCTATGACATCGCCATCACCTACCTTAGCCAGCAAGCCGAAGCCGAACTCGTCGCCGCAAAAATTTCCGCACTTGGCCGCAAGGTATTGTGCACACGCGTGGATCTGAGCCGCGAGGCCGATATAGTCGATTGGTTTACGCAAGTCGATACCACATTTGGCCGCGTGGATTTGTTGGTCAACAACGCGGCGATTCTGCGCCAGAAATTATTTCGCGATACCAATGCAACGGAGTTACAACATACCTTTGCCGTGAATGTGGTGGGCAGTTTTTTGTGCGCACGCGAAGCGGTTAAACGCATGAGCACCGCTAATGGCGGCAGTGGTGGTTCGATAATCAACGTCTCTTCGGTTGCCGCGCGCGTGGGTTCCCCGTTTGAATATATCGACTACGCCGCGAGCAAAGGGGCAATCGATACTTTCACCATGGGGCTCGCCAAAGAAGTCGTGAGCGAAGGTATTCGTGTAAACGCCGTGCGCCCGGGCATTATCAATACCGAGCTGCATGCCAAAGGTGGTGAGCCGACACGAATCCAACGTATTGCACCTATGATCCCGATGCGGCGGGCAGGTGAACCGGATGAAATTGCCAAATCGATTTTATGGCTCGCGTCCACTGAGGCCTCCTACATTACCGGTACTCTGTTGGATGTGAGTGGCGGGCGATATTTTTATATATAAATTCAGCATTTAAATACGATATTTTTTGGCACATAAGACGATATAAAAAGTAAATTTTGTTCGCAGCCAGGGTGGCACCTGCTACCTTTTATAAACGCATTTACGGGTTGTTTAATCACTCCTGATTTATAGCAACCCGTAAGGGCCAATTCATATAACTATTTTTCATTATCCTTGCCTGCTTTTTGCGCAAAGCCTGAAGACTTTAAATTAAGAATTGCGCGTATTTTCGCTTTAAAAAAAGGTCACTCTCTATGAACACAAAAACACTACTCGGTAGTCTGGTTTCGGTCACCGTACTTGCCGCACTGCTCAGCAGCTGCGACTCAAAAAAAGCAGAGGCACCGGGCTCCACTGCCGCATCAACACCAGCCGCCAGTGCTGAAGCAACCCAGGTTGAATGGCCCGCAATAAAAAGCGCCGTAGCCAAAGATCCCGCCGTTGAAAAGCGCATCGACGAGCTTCTGGCAAAAATGACCCTGGAAGAAAAAGTCGGTCAGTTGATCCAACCGGAAATCCGTTACCTGACGCCCGAAGATGTGACCAAATATCACGTGGGCTCAGTATTGAACGGCGGCGGCAGCACACCCGGCGCCAACAAATACGCGAGCCTGCAAGACTGGGTAAAACTCGCCGATAGTTTCTACAACGCGTCAGTCGATAAATCCAATGGCCGCATAGGCATTCCAATTATGTGGGGTACCGATGCCGTTCACGGCTTGGGCAACGTGGTAGGTGCAACCCTATTCCCGCACAACATTGGTTTGGGCGCGACCAATAATCCGGAACTGCTGAAACAAATCGGTTGGGCTACCGCGCGCGAAATCGCTGCCACTGGCCTCGATTGGGACTTCTCCCCCACCGTAGCGGTTGCCCGCGACGATCATTGGGGCCGCACCTATGAATCCTGGTCGGAAGACCCGCGCATCGTTGGTTCCTTCGCCGGCAAAATGGTGGAAGGCCTGCAGGGCGCTGGTGGCTCGGATAAATTCCTCACCAACGAACATGTCATCGCCACCGCCAAACATTTTATTGGCGATGGCGGCACCCTGAATGGCGTGGATCGCGGCGAGACACAAGGCGATGAAAAATTTGTGCGCGACACGCACGGCGCTGGCTACTTCAGTGCGATTGAATCCGGCGTGCAGGTGGTGATGGCATCCTTCACCAGCTATGGCGGCACGCGCATGCATGGCCACAAATATTTGCTCACCGATGTATTAAAAAATCGCATGGGTTTTGATGGCCTGGTCGTCGGCGATTGGAGCGGTCATAGCTTTATCCCCGGTTGTACCGCGCTGGACTGCCCTGAATCATTAATGGCTGGCCTGGATATTTACATGGTGCCGGAGCCGGATTGGAAAGAGCTGTACAACAATTTAGTGGCGCAAGCAAAATCCGGCGAAGTTACTGCTGAACGTTTGGACGATGCCGTGCGCAGAATTTTGCGCGTAAAAATTCGCGCAGGCTTGTTTGAAAAAGGCGCACCGTCTACTCGCCCACTCGCAGGCAAAAAAGAAGTGCTCGGCGCGCCTGAGCATCGCGCTATCGCGCGTCAAGCGGTGCGCGAATCCCTGGTGATGCTGAAAAACAAAAACAATCTGTTGCCACTCGCGCGCAAGCAAAACGTATTGGTCGCCGGTGATGGCGCTGACAACATCGGCAAACAATCCGGTGGCTGGTCAGTCTCCTGGCAGGGCACGGGCAACACCAATGCCGATTTCCCCGGCGGCACCTCCATTTATGCAGGTATTAAAGAAGTTGTCGATGCAGCCGGTGGTAAAACCACGCTCAGCGTGGATGGTTCCTTCAGTGAAAAACCCGATGTAGCCATCGTTGTATTCGGTGAAGACCCTTACGCTGAAATGCAAGGCGATGCCGGTTCACTCGCGTATAAAGTGCGCGACCCGCGCGATTGGGAATTGCTGAAAAAATTGCGCAGCCAGGGCATTCCAGTGGTATCGCTTTTTATTTCCGGCCGTCCACTCTGGGTGAATCGCGAAATCAATGCGTCTGACGCGTTTGTGGCTATCTGGTTACCCGGCACCGAAGGCCAGGGTATTGCCGATGTCATTTTCAAAAATGCCGAAGGCAATGTGAATTATGATATGAAAGGGCGCTTGAGTTTCTCCTGGCCAAAACTTCCTAACCAATCACCACTCAATGTGGGCGACGCGAATTACGATCCACTCTTCGCCTATGGTTACGGTTTAAGTTACGGCGATAAAGATACACTGGCGGACAATCTTTCTGAAGAAGGCCCCAAAGCCGCCGAAGCGCTGGATAAGCTCGAGATTTTCAAACAGCGCCCCATCGACCCTTGGCATTTGGAAATTATCGGTTTCCAAAATGATTTGGTTCCAGCAACTACCAGCACCATCAAAGCATCGTCTATTACTTTGCAAGCCGTAGATCGCAACGTGCAGGAAGATGCGCGCCGCGTGCAATGGCTCGGCAATGGCAATGGTCAAGTCGCACTTTCAATTAATGAACGTCAGGATTTTATCAATTACGTAAAAGAAAATTCAGCGCTGGTATTTGATATTAAAGTCAACGCCGCGCCGAGTGATGCCACCTGGTTGCGTTTAGGTTGCGGCTCTTACTGCGCATCGGATATTGACCTGACCGGAAAACTCAAAGGCTTCGCAGGGCAAGATTGGCAAACTGTCACCATCCCGCTGAGCTGCTACCCAACCTCTGGCGCTAACTTCGGTGTACAACAACCACCGGAAGAATTCTGGACGCAAGTGCTGCAACCTTTCTCACTCATCACCAAAGGCACCTTGGATATCACCTTTGCCAACGTGAGTATTGTGAAGGGCGCGGGTAAGGATGTCGCTTGTCCGTAAGATAATTTTTTCGCGCTAAAAAAGCCCGATCAGTGTTTGCTGATCGGGCTTTTTGTTTGTGCCTCGCAACCGAGAGATTACGGTGTTAGATTGGGAAAATACCAAGGCTCTGCATGCTCCGGAATTTCCCAGCGCAGTGGCGATTTGCTGCTGCTTTCACTCAGCAATCCTTCGCTTTTTAATTGACTTAGCAATCGCCGTGCACTGCGTTCCGGCATTGCACATAACTCCAATGCTTGTGCTCGATCAATTTCACCCTGCTGAAACGCGGTATATAAAATTAAACTGGCGGTGGATTTTAAGGGGGCGCTAACACCGGCAACGCGATCATCATTGCGGGCCATTACATAACCGTCTATTCGCTGGCGCATTTTGGCAAGATCCAACAACTCACTGATATAAATAACCTGGTCAATTGCCGCATCCAGCATGTAATCGCAAAAATCCAGCAGCCCATTTTCGGTGAGCTGCCCTCGGCCATCATAGTCACCCTGACGAGGTGAGTCGGCATTAGCCAATAGATTTTTGTACTGGGTCGATGAGCGAGCCAAACCGCGGCTCAGGCACCATGCACCATAGCTTTCCAAGCCTACCGCCTTGAGTGCAGCATCAGTAAGTAAACGCCCAACCCTCCCATTACCATCGATAAACGGGTGAATCCAGGCAAAGCGATGATGCGCTGCCATCAGTGCAATAATTTTTCGATCGCCGCTAAATTTTTTAGGGTTGTAGGTTTCGCAAAACTTTCCCATCAGTAGTGCAAGATCTTCCGGCTCCGGCGGAATATGCTGACCAACAATTACTGCGCGTGTACGCCATTCGCCCGGATTAATTTTATCGACTACTGCGCCTTTAGCATCCCGAATCCCCCAAAGGTTTTCCGGTACACGCAGATAAAACTCGCGGTGCACACGGCAAATAAATTCCGGTGTGAACAAAATATCCAAATCCGGCGCTTGCGCTCTTAACCATTCCTGCACCTGCATATGCGCCAATGACTCCCGTTGTAAATCACGTTTGGCCGGGTCAGCACTGTAGTCTCCGCGCTGGGCTGCACGAATTTCATGTGGGCGAGTTGCATTGCCTTCAATCAGGTTGGAATAGTATGAGTTGATGGCAGCCATATGCTGCTCAAGCCGCGCAAGCGTTAAGGGAGCAAGCTGGCCCGTAAGTTTGGCAGATTGGCTAATCAGGCTGATGGCTTTATCGGGCAACGCCGATTGCATAAGCGCGGCATCGCCAGGGATAAAGGGCGTAATATCCATTATTGATGTTGCCATAGGCTCCCCAAAGCACAGAGTTTTTGGCCGCTTTATTGGCCGGCTTATGTATTTACCATCCTATTGATAATAAAACATATTTTTCTGCTTCAGTATAGAAAAATCACTCAACTTGGCCAGATTGCAGGCCGTTTTCCAGTTGGACATCCACTCATCACCAAAGGCACCTTGGATATCACCTTTGCCAACGTGAGTATTGTGAAGGGCGCGGGTAAAGATGTAGCTTGTCCGTGA
>JAGKXA010000323.1 GCA_021151615.1 Cellvibrionaceae bacterium
CAACCGGTTATGGTTCCGCCAGCATTCAGGGACGGATAATTTTTCCAACCATTGGCATTACAAACTATATTGCCTTTGGCATTAACGCTGGGAACACTAAAATCCCCGGACAACCCAATATTTCCCAATGCAGCCAAACTCGCCGCAGATGTTCCAGCAGTTACATCAATATTCTTGCCCGCTTTGATTGAACCATGATTGGCTCCTCCCCCAGAGACATTTACACTGCCGCGTGCTTCCACAATCGGAACACCACTGGCCGCAAGTGTAATATCACCGTTGGCATAAAGGGCTTCAGCTTTAGTGCCACCGCTCATGGAAATGTTGCCGCAGCAAGTAGCCGCTTTTTTCTGGGCATCCGTTGCCCCGGAAGGTGGCTTGGTTCCACCTTCAGACAGCGGAGTACCAAATGCTTTAGCAACTTTTACCGCCGCACTACCTTGCAAAGTAATATTGCGTCCTTGGATTTCAGACGCATCTACGGCCGAGCCAAGCACTATATCGCCTGTAACTCTGACCTTACCCAAGCTGTTACCACTAATGCCCACACTGGTTGCCGTAAAGTCACCATCAACATTAAAGTTGGCACCACCGGGCACATTCAACGTAATACCACCACCAACGTTCAAGTCGTTATAGAAATCCAGGATTCCGTTCAAGGTGAAGTTTTCTGGTGCCTTGCCCGGCGTCACTTCATAGACAACTTCGATAACCGAAGACGATTGGGCAGCAACCGCCGTCGCAGTCACCTGCGCGTTAACACGATACGCGGTAGTTGAAGCTGCGGGAGCTATCACATCCGTAATCACTGCGGCCTGAGTTAACCCTTCCGTTCCAGAAATTGTCCACGGCTGATTCTTGCCCAAACCCGCAATTTGTTCAGCAGTTAGCGTCCCCAGATACTGCCGTACCACTTCTACCGCCGCCCAAGCACCAGACTGAGCATTCACTTGTGCATGAGCGGCCAATTGCCGTTCCTGGGTACTGCGAATGCTATGCAAGGTCCCAAGGGAAACAGTCACCAATCCCACACCAATCATCAGGATAACCAATATGGTTGCAGCACCTGATTGTCTGCGCATTAAGCGAAAGACAGAGGCTTTTTTCATTGCAGCGACATAAGAAGTCATAGGTCTCACTCGTGATGCCATGGTTTAAAGGTTAGGTAAGCAAAAGCTGTATACAAATTCGCTATTAGGTAGCGCAGTACCCGATTTTTTGGCTGCTCGTCGCGCAGCGTTATCAGCTGAGATGGTTACCATCTGATGGTCTGCAGCTTCCCCAAGACCATAAGGAAAACACTTCTGCGGGCCCAAAGTCACACTTATAGCTGGCAAATCAGCCTGGGCAGCTTCCGATGCCCTGAACTCTGCTAACACAGTGACATTATCAACACTTTCGGACCACGCAAGTGTGCTCAGCAGCGCTGTTTCTGTGCAACTAACAGGATTGTTAGGCTTTAATAGTTGAAGCTGGCGACGGGTATTTTCCGCCACATCACGAATGCGGAACGCCTTGCAGGTTACTGCACCGGTGATTGGCTTATAGCGCCAGGATAAGGTCTGCCCTGCCCCTGCAGCACCAATCAAAGATATATGTGGACTTGCGCCCGCCACCAACCCAAAACCGGCGGACTGAAGCTCCAATTGCAAACTTAATAACGCGGATGCGAGTTGACCATCCTGAACAGCATCTGTTCGCGCTTCAATAGACGTCTTAACCAGGTTCTTGTAGAGCGTCATCCCAGCCAAAATACTAATCATCGCCAGAAGCAGCCCCACCATCAGGCTGATCATGGATACCCCCTTCTGCCAGTATTTAAAGCTTGGCATTGCTCACTCCGCCAATCCGTACCAACGCATCATCTTTGCCGGTTTCCAACACCAGCGGCTGTGCCGACTTTATTTTTTGCTCGCCCTGGTCAGCGCCGCCTATCTTGATGCCATTGATCTTCATATCCACCTTATCGCAACGCGCCACATTTACTTTCACCGGATCAGCTTGCCCCGGAACGCTAATGTTATGGGTGCCAGTGCACAAATCAGCTCCGCTTGCTGTACGAGTCATAAGCATGGAACGCATTTGGTTAACGGTGATATTGTTAACTGCCAAATCATGCTGGGTATTAGTCATACGCGCAGTGGTATGCATAATTCCACCGCCGATAACACTAAGAATTAGCAACCCGATAAGCGACTCAATCATCATTCCGCCTTTCTGACGCAAAGAAGATGCGCCTGGGGATGCACATTTAAAAGAAATTAACTGATTCACTCTCTTCTCCTGCAGATATGGTCAATGCCAAACTACTGCCACACACGTTGCAAGCACCTGCTTTAGTTAGCTGCCCCTTGTTGGTAAAGCAGCTACATACCCACGCGAGGTCGCCAATATCAATTTCAACACGCGATGAAATACTGGCAGACCAAGGCACTGACGGGGCCGCATCACAACTAATCGTTTTATTAGCTACAGTAGGGTTTACCAGGCGTAAATTTCCATCCGCGAAACACAGCGCACTAGCAGGTGCATCACTGGCAATACCGACCGGGTTACGTAGCGCGCTCGCCTTGGCACGACCAATCGCCTGTTCAATAACCGACTGGGTTTCGCTAACTTTGGCACTGTCTGTCCAGGCAGACGTGAAAGGCGATGCCGCAATTGCCAAAAGCCCCATAATCAGCAACACGATCATCATTTCAATCAAGGTTACGCCAGCTTGTTTCATAGCCACTTACCTGCATCGATATATTTACATCCATCGGAGGAGCGTGTGTTGTCATAGGTAATCGTTAGAGAGCAACCAGCTTGGCGATTAAGGCCGGTAGCTTTCAGGGTATATTTGGATGCAGTTGTCTCAGTAAGCTCGTACTTAAAATTTGATCCGCTGGGACTCCATCCCTTAAAGATGTCTTTCAAGCCATCGGTGTTATTTTTAGCACCGGGAATTACTGGATAGGCCAACGTACGTTGATAACGATTCTCGAAATTTAACCCCAATGCCAATAAATCCGACTGAGCCGTACGAATTTCGCTCTTGATAATAAAGCTGTTATATGAAGGCAGGGCTATAGCTGCAAGAACGGCGACGATTGCCACTGTTACCAGCATTTCTAT
>JAGKXA010000324.1 GCA_021151615.1 Cellvibrionaceae bacterium
GCCACTACAGCAAATAATTTTTGTGCAACAGTCACAATCTTTTCCTCTTAAATAATCAGATAAAACATTTATTGTTAGAAAGTTTGCCCCAAGGAGAACTGGAACACTTCTGTACGATCATACTCATTTTCCCTAATCGGTTCGGCAATACTAAACGTCATTGGACCAAAACCGGAAATCCAGGTTAAACCCAAACCCACAGAGGCATTGATGTGATCGAAGTCAACATCGTAGCAATTCAGTTGGGTTTTTCCACAATTGGTATCAAATACATTTCCCGCATCCAGGAAAAATGTAGTTTGGATTGAACGCTGATCTTTAATGAACGGTAATGGGAAGAGTACTTCTGCACCACCTTGAATTAATACGTTGCCACCAAATGCTCCACGATTACGACCAACGTAATTATTGTTGTTCGCATTGGTGATTAGCTCACCCGGAACACAATCTATATTGCCAGTATCCCCCGGTGAATCAGGGTCTTCACACAGAACGTAGGCAGCACCTCCTGTTTCTCCGGTATTTGGAATACCATCGCCATTCAGGTCATCCCATATTGTAGGGCTAGTAACTGCAGATCTAATATAAGTACTACGAGGGCCCAAAGTGTTGCGCTCGAAGCCACGTACAGAACCAAAACCACCGGCATAGTAATTTTCAAAGAATGGCAACTCATCCAAATCACCATAGGACTCGGCATACCCCAAGCGGGTATGCAATCTCAACGTCAGTGCATTGGTTAAGGGGATAAATAATTGCCCATTGTAATTCAGCTTGTAATATTCCAAATCCCCGCCGGGCAATGAAATCTCAAATGAAATCTGTTGCTGGGCACCACGATTAGCCAACACTCCACGATTCAAAGTAGATCTCAGCCAATAAACGCTAGCCTGCGCATCGTTAAAAGTATCTCCGTAGATATCGAGGAATCCTTTAGGTCCGAGCATAGATTCGGTAATTGGCTTGGTTTCGTAACTACCCGCGGGAAAGTCGAAACCGTTGTAGGCACGCAGGGTTAAATCATAGTTTTCTGATTGAGTGATATAACCTATTTCATCATTCCATATCGGAGAACGAATAATTTCCTGTGACGAATAAGAAGTAGGTGTAACCTCCAAGCTACGCAGACCTATATCAAATCCAATACGCTCAATATCAGAAATCGGGTAACCAAAATTCAGTTTGCCACCATACACATTTGTACTGTACGGAGTAATGTTGTAAGAACCATAATCACTTTTTGTGTAATAGAGGTTAACACCGCGGCTTACGCCATCAGGAGTAAAGTATGGGTCGTTGTAGTTAAAGTTATAGGCCGTTTGATAACGGTTATGGCTAAAACTAAAACCTACTTGCTTGCCCGTGCCAAACCAGTTGTTTTGCTGAATACTGGCAGAAAACAATAAACCAGAATATTGTGCGTAACCAACCTGCAACCCCATACTCCCTGATGGTTGCTCCTCAACAGTATATTCAACATCAATTTGATCAGATGTACCTGGAACTTCTTTGTTCTCAACTTTTACCTCCTTAAAGAAACCCAGGCGCTCAAGGCGAACTTTGGAATTCTCAATTTGGGCAGAGTTTGCAGAACCGCCTTCCATTTGACGCATTTCACGACGCAAAACTTCATCAATGGTTTTAGTATTGCCGCGGAAATTTACGCGATTTACATAAGCGCGCTTACCTGGTTCGATAAAAAAGGTGATTTTTACAGTTTTATCAGCATCATTCCGCTCCGGCATACCTTCAACTTTGGCAAATGTATAGCCTTCATTCCCCAAGCGTTTGGTGACATATTCTTCCGAGGTGGTCATTAAAATTTGGGAGAAGATTTGACCTGGCCGCATCAAAATCATGCTGCGAATAATTTGCTCATCAATAGCCGGATCGCCTGCAAGTTCAACACCGCTGACGTTATAAATATCACCTTCTGTAATATTTACGGTGATAAAAATTTTTGACTTATCCGGGCTTAAAGAAATCTGCGATGAATCAATTTTAAAATTCAGATAGCCGCGATCCATATACCAGGATTCAAGGCGTTCAAGGTCGCCTTTCATTTTTTCCTTATTATATTTGTCGTTACCACTAATCCAGGACCACATGCCGGTCGTTTTTAATTCGAACAGTTCAATCAGTTCCTCTTCGGTATATTTTGTGTTACCCACAATATTGATCATTTTGATACGCGATGGACTGCCTTCGTCGATTTTCACCAGCACCTTGACCTGATTGCGCGGCATATCTTCAATTTCAATTTTTACACTGGCACCATAACGCCCTTGGTTTACGTATTCGCGTTGCAACGCCTGCGTAATACCTTCCAAGGTGGCACGCTGGAAAATCTGACCTTCGGAAAGATTGTTTTCTTTCAAACTATCCATCAGATTTTCGGTTTTGATGGCTTTATTACCTTTCAACTCGATTTTGTTAATGGCTGGGCGCTCTTTAATCACCAACACCAAAACATCACCATCGCGCTTGATGGCAACATCGGAAAAATAACCGACTTTGAACAGTTCGCGAGTAGCACTCTGAATATCTGCCTGGGTAAGGGTATCGCCCACGCGTATAGGCAAGGCACTAAATACTGTACCGGCTGAAACACGCTGCAAACCCTCCACTCGAATATCACTCACCCGAAATGTTTGCGCCTGCACTGTGACAGCAAAGAAAAGCACCAGCAAACCGCTAAAAAATTGCATCAAAACTTGCTTCATAGAATCTGTTCTAATCATTAATGAATGTTGGTTGCAGCCAGATACAGTTACAGCCGCATTATGTCGTTATAGAGTGCCAACAGGCTTAAGCTAATCACAAAAAAGAGCCCTGCCTGGTACCCCAGCATCTGCACCTTGTCGGACACCGGTTTCCCCTTAATTACTTCAATGACGTAATAAAATAAGTGGCCGCCATCCAGCACGGGGATGGGTAACAGGTTAAAAACTGCCAAAAAGACACTCAGCAGCGCGACAAAACCAATAAAACTCACCAGACCGCTCTCGGCCGAAGAGCCCGCCACCTTAGCAATGGTTATCGGTCCACTCAAGTTTTTCGTGGAAATTTCGCCAAGAATCAATTTTTTGACTGATAAAAGAACAAA
>JAGKXA010000093.1 GCA_021151615.1 Cellvibrionaceae bacterium
ATTTACTGCTGCGTTTTTATGATGTGGACTCAGGTTCAATATTAATCGACCAGCAAAATATCGCCGAGGTAAAACAGGAAAGCTTGCGTGCGCAAATCGGGATGGTAACCCAGGATACGTCCCTATTGCATCGCTCCATTCGCGACAATCTGCTCTACGGCAAACCCAATGCCACCGAAGAAGAAATGGTTTGTGCCGCCAAACAAGCAGAAGCACATGAATTTATTATGAACCTGGTGGATAACGAGGGCCGCAAGGGTTACGACGCCCATGTAGGCGAGCGCGGGGTAAAACTCTCGGGCGGACAACGCCAGCGGATTGCGATTGCGCGTGTATTAATTAAAAACGCACCGATTCTGATTATGGATGAAGCCACCTCTGCATTGGATTCAGAAGTAGAAGCGGCCATTCAAACCAATTTAAATTCGTTGATGCAAGGCAAAACGGTAATTGCCATTGCCCACCGCTTATCCACCATTGCAGCGCTGGATCGCTTGATCGTTTTGGATAAGGGCCAAATTATCGAACAAGGCACTCACAGTGAATTGCTGGCGCTTAACGGTGTGTATGCACATTTATGGGCGCATCAATCCGGTGGGTTCCTGGGGGAGTTTTAAATCTTCCCCTCTATTTGTAATTAAATTCCTCCCAAACTCCATTTGCAAAAAAAGCCCCTCTTTGTCAAAGAGGGGCTGGAGGAGATTTAAAATGTTAATAGATAAACTTTAGGCCGGACTATCATCCGGTTTGTCATACCAAACTCCGTATTTATCGCCCTGCCAAGCCAACAAATGAAAAAAATAAGCCGTTAGCAGTAATACCAGGCCCCCGGGTAATGCCTTTGGATCTACCCAGGCAAACGCACAGAGCGCAAAGCCAAACAGGTGACAAAAAACCATGCCGCGAATAGTCGATTTTCGCGTAGGTTTAAAGGTGAAATAATTCATAAAAAACCACCATTTCAACCACAATGGCAGGTTTTTCCAAACATCAGAGTTTTTATCCATCGTCACGCGCTCCTGGGTTAGGGTTTGAATATCCACTTCAAGTACAGCGGCGATGCATTTCAATGATTCCACACTGGCCTTATGGCCACTTTCAATCCGTTGAATAGTTCTTACGTTTAAGCCTGACATTTGCGCCAACTGCTCCTGCGAGAGATGACGACTAATGCGTAATTCCTTAAGAATCATAAAAAATGCTCCAGCCTCTGTAGCCCTAATCATGAGCAGAGATTAGCAGTGCCGGTGACGAAACCATCCCGACATTTGCCCGACAACACGCAGTTTGGTGAGGTTTTGATTGAAAAATAAACTGATTATTGTTTTTTGGCGAAGTAGATATCCCAGATTAACAGGAGCACTCCGATAAAAAATCCAATGTGCCCCAGCATGGCGCCTACCGCAAATAGCCAACTGGCAATAACAGGATTTGAGTCTGCATCGCCGAAGTAACTGATCAACATGATTGGCAAGGCACTGAGAATGACCAGCATCAAACTTAACGCAATAATTTTTATCCCGCGCAGTGAATTACTGCGAAGCACCGCGCGGATCGGATTCCACATGGGGTTACCACATCAAATCGTCTGGGATTACATAATCCTTATAAGGATCATCTTCTTCCACCTGCTGGGTAGTTTTGGTGTTGGCTACCACCACAGCGCCTTCATCGCGCTGGGCAATTTTATCAGCAACAATGCGCGGCACCAGTTCGTAGCCATCACCCAATTTTACGACGGCCAATACCCCGCGAATAATTTGCTCTTGCACCGTTTTTGACACGCGGATTTTTTTAATTAATTTGCCGTGGGTGAAGTTGTACTCCACATCATTCTCACCGGCGCCTTTTTTCTGGCGATGGTTTTCAATCAGCTGCTTGATTTGCGCGGCAATGGCTTTTTGCTGTAATTCCAAATCCCGCTGGCGATTCAATTCACGGTCGCGCTCCGCTTTCTCCAGGCGCGCTTGCTCGGCAGATTGCTTTATTTCATCCACTTTTTCTTCATTGGAGCGGCGCGCAACGTTGGTTTCTTTACGCTTTTCCTTGTTGGCTTGCTTGGCCTTTTTTGCGTCAATCAATCCGGCTTTGAGGAGTTGGTCTTGAAGTGATGCCATGTTAATTCTCGTTTGCGTAATAACTATTTATCGTAGGGGTTATCTTAGGGGTAACCGCTCGCGGGGTAGCGCGCCCTTATCTGCCGTGCGCGCTCGGCGATTGCGGCTCGTTTTGTCTCGCTCTGCGCATCCAGGTGTTTTACCTGCAATGCCAAGCGGGGGTGATTCGCAAAGCGCTGGCGATGACGGGCAAGAAACTCCCAATACAAGGTGGTAAATGGGCAGGCCTTTTCAGTCTCCGCATCATCCGGTTTGTAGCAACAATGATCGCAGTAGTTGCTCATTTTGGCGATATAGCGACCTGTCGCTATATAGGGCTTGGAGGCCATTATGCCAGCATCGGCGTATTGACTCATCCCCAATACATTCGGCAGCTCTACCCACTCTACCGCATCGACGTACATCCCCAAGTACCAGCGATGTACTTGCTCCGGCTGGGTTTGCCACAACAAGGCAAATAAACCCGTGACCATCAGTCGCTGAATGTGATGACCGTAACCATGCTCCAACACCTGGCCAAGGCTTTGGGCAAGGCAGGTCATGTCTACCGCCCCCGTCCAGTAAAAATCCGGGAGATTGTGCTGCGCGTCGAGTGCATTCATCTGCAACCACTCAGGCATAAAGCTCCAATAAAGTCCGCGCACATACTCACGCCAACCGAGGATCTGCCGGATAAATCCTTCCACCGCGTTTAACGGTGCCTGGCCTTCTTTATACGCTTGCTCGGCCGCCTTGATGACTTCCCATGGCGATAAGAGTTTCAGGTTAAGCGCCGCCGACAAGCGCGAGTGATACAACCAGGGCTCCTGCATCCACATCGCATCCTGATAGGTTCCAAATAGTGGCAGTTGGTGGTGAATGAAAAAATCCAGTAACTCTAGGGCCTGTGTGCGAGTCACTGGCCAACCGAAACTGAGCAACTGCCCCGGATGGCCTGAAAATTTTTCTTCGACTAGCGTTTGAACCTCGCGTGTTATCTCATCGGCAGCAAACATCAACTCCGGCTCGCTGAAACCTGGGCCACTCGGGCCAAAGGCGACGCGATTATCCTGGTCGTAGTTCCAATCACCGCCTTCGGGTTTGCCAGCGCGCATCAAGATACCGGTGCGTTTGCGTAATTGCCGGTACCAATACTCCATACGCAGCTGCTTTTTACCCTGTTGCCAAGTAGTGAATTCACCTGGCTGTGCAATAAAGTGATTGTCCGGCAACACGTCCAGAGCAATCCCCTGCGCTGCGCTGAACGCCTTTAATTCTTGCAGTACACGGTACTCACCCGGCAACACCACCCGCAGTCGCTCGGGCTGGTAAGTTTTCACACAATCATCCAGGGCATCGGTAAATTGCTGGAACCCCTGCTCCAATTCGTAATAACTCAGGGGTGATTGCCCCTCTCGCAGCGCTTGCGCGAAATGGCGCATTGCCGCCAGGAAAATCACAATACGCTGTTTGTTAGAGGTTACCTGCCTGCTCTCGTGCGCGACTTCAGCCATCCACAGGCGATCCAGCGATGGGTCAAACCCCTCAAAAATAAGGCTATCCCGGTTGAGCTGATCGCCCAGAATCAAACAAAGGTTGCGTATTTTTTTCATAGAGGCAGCTTCCGTTTACGCGCTTCACTCGCACAGGCCCTGGAACAGTAGCGCACCTGCTCCCAACTCCTCTCCCATTTTTTCCTCCAGGCGAATGGCCGCTGGCAATAGCAACAGAGTTTTTGGGGTAGATGTGGCTTTTTCATGGCGATAGCTTCGGACTGTAAGACCAAGTGAATACGAATAATCGCGCCGCTGGTATCATTCGCCCACTCAATTAATCCGTAGACTGTTTATGTATTCACCTCCGCCGCAATCCTGGGATATTTTTTGCCGTGTTATCGACAACTACGGTGATATAGGCGTCTGTTGGCGTTTGGCTCGCCAGTTGGCGAATGAGCATCGCCAACAGGTAAGGCTCTGGGTAGATGATCTGGAAGCGCTCATCAGGATCTGGCCGGATGCACAAAACATTGATTACCAGTGGCTCGCCAACGTCGAAGTCCGCCACTGGCCAACCCTGTTTCCAGCCGGCATTGAAATTGCCGAGGTAGTGATCGAAGCCTTTGCCTGTGATATTCCCGATGCCTACTTGCAGGGGATGACCGCGCAAAAACGCGCTGGCTCAGCACCTGTGTGGATCAATCTGGAATACCTGAGCGCGGAACCCTGGATAGAAGGCTGCCATGGAATGGCCTCGGTTCACCCGGCAACAGGCTTGCGTAAAACCTTCTTTTTCCCCGGATTTACCGCCAAAACCGGCGGGTTATTGCGCGAGCAAGACTTGATAAGCTATCGAGATACTTTTGATAAGCAATTGTTTTTAAATAAAATTCATATTGACCAACAAGATAGCTCTTTGCTGGTTTCCCTGTTTGCCTATGAGAACCCTGCCGTTGCTTCTTTATTAGCAGCATGGATCAACTCAACTCGACCTATTCACTGTCTGGTGCCCCAGGGAAAGATACTCACCAGTATCAATCAGCAACCCGGTATTGAGCTTGCACCAGATAAACCCTTTATTCAGGGGAATCTGCACCTGGAAGTCATCCCCTTTCTAACCCAGCTCCAATATGACCAATTACTCTGGGCCTGTGACATTAACTTTGTGCGGGGTGAAGACTCATTTGTGCGGGCGCAATGGGCAGAAAAACCCTTTGTATGGCATATCTACCCGCAGGAAGAAGAAGCGCATTTAGTAAAACTGGATGCGTTTTTGGATAGGTTTTTGACTGGGCAAAACGAGGAGTTCGCCAGTCAATTACGTGAAACCTGGCATCATTGGAATGAACATAAGGGTATGAACGACCGTTGGTCAGCGATGTTAGCCCTACTCCCCGATTGGCAACAGGCCTGCAAGGATTGGCACCAGCAGCTAACGCAACAGCCTGATCTGGCCGGTCAGCTTTTAGCTTTGGCAGGTAAACCGCCCCCCTAAAAAACCACTACAGAAAAGCCGCAAACAACTGTATAGTAGCGCGCCGATTTCAAACCCTCGGGAAACCTGGCGGTGCGCGCCGCGTAGGTCAAGGTCTCCCGCATCACCTTAACTATTGCAGACTGGGATTTACCATGAAAATTGCACAAGACTGCCGCGCTGGCAACGTTGTTATGATCGACGGCTCACCTTGGGTTATTCAAAAAGCGGAGTACAACAAATCTGGCCGTAACGCCGCTGTTGTAAAAATGAAGCTGAAAAACCTGCTCAACGGAATCAACACCGAAACCGTATACCGCGCTGACGACAAGTTCGAAGACATCCAACTGGATCGCAAAGAAGTAACCTACTCTTACTACGCCGATCCAATGTACGTATTCATGGATCCAGAGTTCAACCAATACGAAGTAACCGGCGAAGAGCTGGGTGACCTGCTGCCATGGATCGAAGACGGTATGGAAGACGTATGTGATGCAGTTTTCTACGAAGGCAAAGTAATTTCTGTAACCCCACCAAACGCGATCACCCGTGAAGTGGCTTACACCGAACCAGCAGTGCGTGGCGACACCTCCGGCAAGGTAATGAAGACCGCTAAACTCAAGAACGGCACTGAATTGCAAGTTGCTGCTTTCGTTGAGATCGGCCAAAAGATCATCATCGACGCTCGCACTGGCGAATACAAATCTCGCGCTTAATCGCGGATTCGTAACACAATTAAAAATGGCGCCTCCGGGCGCCATTTTTGTTTCTACTCCTCGCTATTTCATTTCCATTCATTTTTATTTCTATCCGTCTTTATATTTCTTCTCTTCGCATTTAACCCTTCCATCTCATCAGCAACAATTCACTCCAACCCACCACCAACGCTAATGAACTATTCCCGCACTTGAGTTTCTATGTGTAGTGCTGCCAACAGCACCAGGACTTCACACTAACAGCGACAGGAAAAACCATGCGCACCCAATCCACCTCAAAGACTTTCAGCTTAATCAGTTTACTTTTCACTACAATTTTCAGTCCGTTTACCTATGCCGATGGATTAAGCGATTTACACAAGGCACTCAACACGCTTAAACAAACCTCGCCATTCAACGCACAAGTAAATGCCCGCTTAACGCGCAGCAATACCGGGGAAAAAAATAAGACTGATATAGAAGGCCACACGCAATTTACGTTAGCGCAAAGTCAATCCGGTTTACAGATCAGCTATCCCACAGAACTACTTGGCGCTATCGATAAAGAAACCGCACTTAAAAAACAAAACCCACAAGCATTAACCCCCACAACGGACACGATGAATCGCTTTAAATATGCCGAGTTCAGCATATTGTTTAACCCGGTGCGCGATATCGAGGATGATTTGCGTAAAGCTACCCTGGTCAAAGAGGAATCCGTGGATTTCCAGGGCCAGGCTGCTCGTTTATTGCACCTTCAAATTCCATTGGAAAAACTGAGCGAAGAGGAACAAAAAAACCTTAAAAAGTATCAAGCGGATTTAAAAATATGGATCAACGACCAAGGGATTCCTATCGCCAGTCGCTCCACCGGCAAAGGCTCGGGCAGATTTGCCCTTGTGATTGGGTTTGAGTTCCACTTCGATGTGGAAAAATCCTACATTACCAATGGCGACAGATTATTAGTAAGCGCACTCACCTCCACATCCAGCAGCAGTGGTGCAGGAATGAATGAAAACGAAAGCATCAAGACCACATTAAACCTGGTCAATTAACTGCGAAAAAAAGCGGCGAATTCGCCTCTTATCCCCACTCGAAAGATGGCGACCAATGCCATTTGGTCACTTTGGAGTCCATTCGTTATTTTGAAAGTTGTAAAAATCACGTGAGGATATTCTTTAACAATAACTCAGCCTTTATCAAAAAATCGCTTAACCAAGTTGAAGAGCGTTTGCCCAGCCGATTTTTCTTTCGCGCCAATCGCCAATTTATTGTGAATTTGCGCTGCATAGTGGCGATTGAAGAGGCCATACACGATGGCTACGACATCACCATGAATAACGGATACAAAATAGAAGTATCACGCAGACAGGCGACGGATTTAAAAGAGTTGTTGAGCCTGTAACATGGCAAGATATGAGTAAACAAAAAAGCCGAATCAGAAAATTGATTCGGCTTTTTTGTTTAGAGTGTAATTTTGCAAACATCTGTCGCATCAAAGCAGGTGAAACTTAGCGCTTTGGTTGCGGGGTCATAATCAAAGGGTTTTTCGGTGTAGGGATTTTTGTAGGGCGATGATTTAATCACCTCCGCTACATCCTGAGGTGGATTTATTTTTAATTCCAATTGCAGCGCAACCAGTGAATAGATTCCTGCTAAGTCATGACCTCGGCCAATATAGGATGCTAGCTGCCAATTTCTGGATAGTTCTATTTTTCCACCAAGGTTGTACGGATTAAAGCGAGAAAATTCTAACGCTTTTATGGGCGTTTGAGCGCGCTCATAAAATTCAGGGGCAGGTATTTTACTCAAGGCAAAGGTTGGTTTGATTGTTTGGCGATAGGTTAAATTACTGGTAGCTGCTGGTTGATACAATAGCCAGATAATGCGCGATACATCTTCAGGCGTTTCCTTAGGCGCTGTTTTCCAATTTTCTGCACCAAAACGCAGTTCTCCGGTGAGCGCTTTATCTATGCTAACTTCTTCAGGTGTAAGCGGCTTGAGCAAGGTTTGTAAGTTTTTTGCTTGTGTGGGCGAAAGTTCTACCTCCTTACTTATTGCATAAGAAAGTGCGGATAAATTTCTGCGTAGTGCCGCTAGGCTTAACACTTTCCCAAGCAAGGTTTGGCTATCTCTAGACGCCATTCGCCAAAATTGCATGTCTGCTTGGTTGGTGCTGATTAACCCATCCAACCCTGATGTGTTATACGCATTGGCTTGGTTAAGATTGCTAATTGGCATCATTACGAAGTAGCTTGGAAATGGCGAGGTGTAATCCATTAATCGCGTTTCCTCAATAAGATGAGGCAGCTTAATGATCTTGTTGTATCGTTCAAGTTGAACCAGTAATCGCGGTTGTGAAAATGGTTGCGCTTTAACTTGTGCGAGTAATTGAGCAAAACAATCTGGCTTTTCGCGTGGCTTGCAATCCGCGGCGGGGTAGAGCTTTAACCATTCTTCGTCCCATTTTCCGTTGCCACCATAAAGCTCAGTCGTTTCTTGGTCGGTAAGGTGAGCCATTTGTCCTTTGGCGTGTTTTGATTGCAGGGCTGTTACCACAGCTCTGCCGACGGTGTAGGGATCTTTATCCGATGCGGCAGCGAGTCCATAAAGATGATATACAGCATTGCCTTCAATATTCGGGTTGACCAAAGTGCTCAATCGCTCCGTAATTTCGGGCAGCTGGGCTTCATCAAATACCGATAGGTTGGGGATAAAAACAATGCCCGCCGCTACGCCAATAACCAATAGGCTGCGAGTGACAATTTTAAATAATAGGGATTTTGTGTAGCTCATGGTGCGCTCCTCAGTGAATGACACTTTAACTCTCGCACACAGGCGATAAAAGCATCTGAGCAAAACATCCGTAAAACCTCCGCGGCGGAAATCTGTTGCGAATCGGGCGTTATACTTCGCTAAACACCGATAAGTTGTGGGGGAAAATAATGAATGCCGGATTTTATGCGATGGTGTGTGCATCCATCTTAATCTTTAAAGTTGCTGAGGCAGATAAAAAGCGCGGCTGGCTTTGGGCTGGCATTAACTTATGTATTTCAGCAATTCTAGGCCAACACTTTGGGCTTGATGTGTATATGGCGGCCGGCGCATTTCTCATTAGCTTTTTTGTTATGTTCCTATCAAACATTATTTTTTCGGGAAAGCAGTCCTGAGTAATGAGCGCCTATGTGAGATTTGTTAAGCTGTGGTTATGACTAAAAATAATTCCTTTCTCGTTTCTTCGGTTCGCTGCGCCGCACTTGAGTTTGATCTTGAGTTGGGCGTCATAACAAATGCCCTTGGCGAGACTCAACGCCTCACGCCTATCAATCTAAAGCTTTTAACCTACCTACTAAGTCATTGCGGCCAAGTGGTTAGCCGTACAGAACTCTTTGATGCAATTTGGCCCAATCAGTTGTTGAGCGATGATGTGTTAACGCGCGCCGTGTCTGATATTCGTACTCAGTTGGCCAAGCTGGATGTCGATACCAAATTTATTGAAACCTTACCCAAACGCGGCTATCGCTGGACGCAAGAGCTATTGCCGCAAGATAAAAATAAAGCTGATATTGAGCCTGTTCGCGCAGAAGTGATGGCTCAGCTCGAAGTGGTTTCACCTGCAAAGAGTTGGATGAAAATACTCGGTATTTATTTGTCGACGGCGATCATGCTAGCGCTAATGTTCATGTGGGTAATATCGCAATCGTACAATTCATCAGCAATTAATATTGCGGTGCTGCCGTCCGTTGTTAGCCGCCCCGCAATAGAACCACTCGCGCAAACAGTGGATGAGGCGCTGCTCAATGTGCTGCGCAAAAACACCAAAGTAAAATTGCTATCCGCGTCTGCAATCAACTCGCGGCCGCAAAATCCGTTTCCCTATTTTGCCAATGAATTCGGTGCAACTTGGGTTATTGAGAGTCGCATAACAGATTGGGATGGCGTCAATAATATCGAGCTGAGTTTGGTAGATGCTCGCTCCGGTATAGAGTTGCGCAACCTCAAATTTGATGTTGCCAATCGTGCAGATATTTTGCATAAGATTGCACAAAAAGTGGAAGTCGAATTATTGGTTGATCGCTTATCGTTGTAGTAATCGAGGAAATTTTCTATGCTCTTTGCAGGTGTAAATATTATTGAGTTAATGCACTTCAGCATCCCACCGCTGGAATTATTTGTGCGCGGAACGCTAATGTTCTGGTTTTTGTTTTTAATTTTTCGGTTGATCTTGCGGCGCGATATAGGCTCGGCATCCATCAGTGATTTTTTGTTTGTGGTGATCTTGGGTGATGCCGCACAAAACTCTATGATCGGCGATGGTCATTCTGTCAGCGATGGCGTTATGCTGATTTCCACCTTGGTTTTTTGGAATTTTTCAATCGATTGGTTGAGTTATAAGTTCCCAGTTATTAACCGTTTAATTTCTGTTCGCAAATTATGTTTGGTGCGCGATGGAAAATTACAGCGTCGTAATATGCGTAAAGAATTTATTACGGTGGATGAAGTTTACGAAAAAATGCGCGAAGCAGGGTTAGAGCATCTCGACCAAGTGAAACATATGTATATGGAATCGGATGGCGAGATTAGCGTGATTAAGCGCGAGGGCTAATTGTTTATTTGTCGTGAACGAGTTGCGCCCAAAACGCATTTAGAATCGGGCTCTTCAAACGCTTTTCCATCACGCAAATTCCCATGGAGTAGGGGCCTAAATCGGGTTGCAATATAAAAGGTTCAACTCGATCAGCAAGTGGGCTGTTGTCTACCACAATTTTTGGAAGCACGCCTACGCCAAACCCCAAGCTCACCATACTTACAATCGCTTCGTTGCCTTTCACTTCGGCATAAATATTCGGTTTGATGTTTTGTTGTTCAAACCAATTGTCCAAACGCTCGCGCACTAAACCTTCCTCAGAAATAATCATCGGAATTTTCTTCCAAAAATCCGGCGTGTCTAGCGCAGGTGCTTGCCAGTTGGGATTTTTTTTCGGTGCGATAAAAATCATCGGCGAGCGGGTGATGGGTTTGTAGCTAATTCCGGTAGGCATTTTGTCGGGTTTGGCGGTAATCGCAATATCTTCGTAACCGGCGAGCACGCGCTCAATTGATTGCGCCGGGTCGCCGGTGTGTAGTTTGATGGCAATGCCGGGATGCTTAACGCGGAATTCGGTGAGAATATCGTAGAGAAAGCTGTAGCTCGCGGTCACCGAGCAATAGATGCTGAGCTGGCCGTGCAGCTGATCGGCTTGTGCGAGCAGCGACTCCTGATAGGTCTCCCACTGCTGTAACACTTCTTTGGCAAATTGCAGGTAGCTTTGGCCTTCATGGGTAAGGGCGACGGAGCGGTTATCGCGTTCAAACAGACTCACGCCTAGGTCATCCTCCAGCTGTTTGATATTGCGGCTCAAGGTCGATGGGCTGACATGGCAGGCGCTGGCGGCGCGGCCAAAATGCAGGCTGCTGGCGAGGGCGCAAAAGAGTTTAAGTTTGGTGATATCCACAGTAGAAACCTTTGGGTCTTGCTAAAGACTGCGCTTAATGATTGTTGCATAAGCTGCAACATTAACATGCAAATATATCATTTTACGTGATATTGGTTTTTTTCTACACTGCGCGCCTGTTTTATTTCTGGGGTGTATCCCCGTCTATTAATCCGCATATCAGGAGTCTGCCATGCACGTTTATTACGATAAAGATGCCGATCTTTCCATCATCCAGGGCAAAAAAGTAGCCATCATTGGTTACGGTTCACAAGGTCACGCGCACGCGTGCAACCTGAAAGATTCAGGTGTAGACGTTGTTGTTGGTCTGCGCACTGGTTCTGCAACCGTTAAGAAAGCCGAAGCTCACGGCTTGAAAGTAACTGACGTTGCTTCTGCGGTGGCTTCTGCTGACGTAGTTATGATTCTGACTCCAGATGAATTCCAATCAAAACTGTACAAAGAAGAGATCGAGCCGAACATCAAGAAAGGCGCTACCTTGGCTTTCGCTCACGGTTTTGCGATTCACTACAACCAAGTAGTTCCACGCAAAGACTTGGACGTAATCATGGTTGCTCCAAAAGCACCAGGTCACACGGTACGCTCTGAATTTGTTCGTGGCGGCGGCGTTCCAGATTTGATCGCGATCTTCCAAGACGCTTCTGGCAAGGCGAAAGACACCGCTCTGTCATACGCATCAGGCGTAGGCGGCGGCCGTACCGGTATCATCGAAACCACATTCAAAGACGAAACTGAAACCGACTTGTTCGGTGAGCAAGCTGTATTGTGCGGCGGTGCGGTTGAGTTGGTAAAAATGGGCTTCGAAACTTTGGTTGAAGCGGGCTACGAGCCAGAAATGGCTTACTTCGAGTGCTTGCACGAATTGAAGTTGATTGTTGATTTGATGTTCGAAGGCGGTATCGCGAACATGAACTACTCAATCTCTAACAACGCTGAATACGGCGAATACGTGACTGGCCCTAAAGTGATCAACGAAGAGTCACGTAAAGCTATGCGTCAAGCCTTGAAAGACATTCAAACTGGCGAATACGCTAAGAAGTTCATCCTTGAAGGTGCAACTAACTACTCTTCAATGACCGCTGCTCGTCGCAACAATGCTGCGCACGGTATCGAAGTTGTGGGTGCCAAGTTGCGTGCAATGATGCCTTGGATTCAAGCGAACAAAATCGTTGACCAAACCAAGAACTAATTTGGTTGATTGATGTAAAAAGCCCCGCCTAGTGCGGGGCTTTTTTATGGGCTTTCGGGTTCTTCGAGGGATAGTACTACTTGATTTCGTCCACGTGCTTTTGCGCTATAAAGTGCTGCGTCTGCGCGTGCAATAAAATCAGTGGGGGATTCATCGCGGATTTGTGCTACGCCAAAACTGGCCGTGAGCTGGATATTTTTGGGCCAAGTGACTTGAGTGATTTTTTCGCGGATTTTTTCAGCGAGATGTCCTGCGCTGGCCAAATCTGTATTTGGGCAGGCTAACACGAACTCTTCGCCGCCCCAGCGAGCGAGTACATCAGTTTCGCGTGTGCTTTCGCTCAATACTTTGGCAAATTGAATCAGAACCTGATCGCCAAGCAAATGACCAAAGGTGTCATTCACTTTTTTGAAATAATCAATATCGATAAATATTAAAGAGAGTTTTGGCCCGCTGTATTTTGTGCTCAGTGGATCAAATAAAAACGCAATGCCCGCGCGATTGAGTGTGCCCGTTAAAGGGTCGCGAGTGAGTCGCTCCTCAAGCACCTTGCTGCGTATATTTAATAAGTTATTAAGCTCTTCAAGTTTGTGTCTGTGCTTGTTAGAAAAACGTAATTCTTCGCGAATATATTTAATTTGCTCCGCAATATAGAGAATGGCGGCGCAACCCCACAAAATTAACAGTCCGAGATAAAGTGATCCGTCCGTTAAGTATTGGCCCTGAAATTCAACGCGGTCAATCGCAATCTCGTAATGTCCCGGCGCAGCGCCGCTGCCCGTAGCAATTTCAAAGGCTATAGCGTTTGAAAGATCTGGGTTGCTGAGTTCGGGCGGGATTTTGTTGCCCACAAGCCACCACGTGGGGACTTGGAAGGATGTTAAGGGGATTGTGATGGGCGTCTGCTGAGTGTTGTAAATTTCTATAGCGCTGTATTTGAGTGAGTATTCATCCTTGGTGTAGGCGCTATTAAAGTTTTTAACTTGAACGCGAAGGCTTGAACCATTTGGAGCTTTCAGTTTCAGCCAAATTTGCACGCGGCTAAAGTTCGATAGGTCGGTGCCGGAATTCTTGCTGTCAGGTTTGCTTAAATTGAAAGATGCTTCGCAAAATGGCCAAGCATAGGTTGATGAGGCTATGTCGCACACCAAGACGGTTTTGTTGTCTCGGGTTTCAATATGAGAGCGCGTTGCACCGCCATTCCCGCTGTCATCCACGGCGGCGAGTTCGAAGTTGGGGTTCTGGTCTATCCGCAATACCCTAGGGTATTTCAGCGACTGGAGGGCAATAGCGGCGGCGCTTAACACGAGCATCATAATTGCAATGCGTGTTTTCCAGCGTTCTTGCGCGAGCGTCATCGTATGGTTACCTGTACGGTCTTAGCTTTCTAAGTAAAGCATATATGTGAGGTTTTGAGTTTTTCTTTATCGATTAAGTTGAGGTGCTTCAGAGTTGTGTGGTTCAAAATGGGGTTTGTGTGTTCGAAAATATATGCAGCCCGAAATTGATGTGTACAATGGCCGCTCTCTGGTAGTGAGGTAATTATGAATAGCAATCATCCTGAACAACATAAATCTACAGACGCGAGTGATCCTGAGTTGGATGTGTTTGATGATGTAGAAGAAGTGCGCGAAAGCGGACGCAAAGTGCGTCACCGCGGCGTCTACCTTCTCCCCAACCTGTTTACCACAGGCGCATTGTTCAGTGGGTTCTATGCGGTAGTCTCGGGTATGGACGGCAATTTCGGTCATGCCGCCGTCGCCATTTTTATCGCCATGCTGCTTGATGGAATGGATGGTCGAGTAGCGCGCATGACCAATACCCAGAGCGCATTCGGCGAGCAATACGACAGTTTGGCAGACATGGTTTCTTTTGGTGTGGCCCCCGCTTTGGTTATGTTTACCTGGGTGTTGCACGATCTTGGTCGCTGGGGGTGGGCGGCGGCTTTTATTTACACGGCTTGTGCTGCCTTGCGTCTGGCGCGCTTTAACACCCAAATCGGCGTAGTGGATAAGAAATACTTTATTGGTCTTGCCAGCCCTATGGCGGCGGCAATTATCGCTGCAACGGTTTTAACCTTGTCCAATTATGATCCTGAAACTGTTTGGGCAAAGGCAGGTCTAGCAATATTGACTGCATTTGCTGGTCTGTTGATGGTCTCCAACTTCCGTTATACCAGCTTTAAGAGTGTCGATTTCCGTGGTCGAGTGCCCTTCGGCTTTATGTTGCTTATTGTTTTGGTGTTCGCGTTGTTAATTATTTATCGCGAAGAAGGATTGTTGTTGATCTCTGCTGTTTATGGTTTGTCGGCTCCCGCAATTTGGGTGTTGCGTAAAATTGGCCTGCTAAAGGCTGAGTGATCTGCCTGTAAATTCCGCGTATTGGTCGCTTTGCGATGCATCTGCTCAGGTGTTGAGCGAAGCGACAAGGTCATTTCAAAATCTCTTCAAAAAAAGCTTGCAATGGCCGGTGTGGGTGCCTATAGTTCGCGCCCTCGCTGAGCAGGCAGATTTAACCTCCGGGTTGAAAAAGCAGTTTAGCGAAATTTGTAAAAACTGAATGAAAATAAGGG
>JAGKXA010000094.1 GCA_021151615.1 Cellvibrionaceae bacterium
AACCGGGAATATACATATCATTAATATAAAGATTTGCGCCCCATTGGGCATCTACACCAGGCGCAACTTCCAATTTCTTCGGTTCGGGTAAATTGGGGGTATTAACCGTTAAATAATAGCGATGGCGTATTCCCTCCGGGTTGTCAGCCAAGCAATGGGGTTCATAATCGTATTCCGCGCAATATTTATTAAAAATAGATTGACCATTAACCCATAGCTGCACATCAATTGGGTTTCTATTTCTGCCATTAATGCCAATCACTTTTACACTATTCGCTCCCTTCCAAAACAGAGCACTGATATCCAGCTTTCCGTTGACAGGAGGCGACAACTTACTTCTGCGCAATTGCCCGCTGCGCCATACCTCTCGCACGACATCATTAACAATGACATAGAGAATATCGGTATTGCCTTTAACTTCAATTTCTACCTTATCCTGAATCGGGCTAATCGCTGGCAAAAAGCGAATATTATCGAGCGTTAGGTCACTGATAACGGAAACACTGGAAATTACCAAACTAAATACCAGATCAGGGTATTCCCCTTCCAGGCTTTGTAATTCTCGCGGTATGTCCGCCGCAATCTTAGAGAATTTTTTTGGCGAAATATTTGCAAGATCTATTGTTATTAAACGCAGGTTATGAATATTCCTGGATGGAACACTGGCTTCAATCGCCAATGTGCCCACAGCAGCGCTTTCCAGATAGATATCCATTCCCATCTGCGCGCCCCAATTTTTAAATGAATTAATAGCCGCTGAGGTAATTTTGGTATTAGTAATATTGGTTAAACGTAGCGCATAGTCCCCTTGTGAGCGATTACTGGATAATTGCAGGTTGGTATTACTCGCCGTCCATAACCCGGTGCGTTCAAATCCAAAGAGTAAATGCGGATTAACTTTTGAATACGGAAGAGTTACCGTATTAGCAATAGCAGAAGAAGAACTGGAACCAGTCTTCGGCGTAAATTTAATCCAGTTAATATTTACACCGCCCGATGCAATCGCAAAGCGTAAAGTGTGCACACCCGCCGTGCCAACAATCACCGTCGCCGGACTTTGGGTAGCCCAACTATGCCAACCTGCGGTAGTAATCCCTACATTAGAAACCAGTGCTACGCCATCCATGCTAAGGCTGTAATTACCGGAGATAGCAGAGGCAACACGAGTGCTGATGGTGTAGGTGCCCGGTAACAAGTCAACCTCATACTCCAACCATTCACCCGGTGTACCCCAGCCTACGTTATAACCTCCACCAACATCACTGACAGGCTCAATATCAACCGCATCATTGCGATAACTTCCACCTTCATTTGCCGGTGTTGAGTCAAAATAGCTTTTGTAATCTTCAGCCTGAACAATTACTTCGCTTGTAACCAACGCCGAACTAATCGACGATGAAATACCTGGAACGGAACTCGAAGACAACACACTTGATGAAGTGCTTGATAAAACACCGGCTGCAACACTGGAATTGGGAACAGAGGAAAGAGATTCGGCACTCGATGGAACAGACGATGGCTGCGATGATGGTGAGGAAATAGCGCTGGCGGTAGACGAGGTTTTTACCTGTGTTAACGATGATGGGGGTTGCCCGCCAGTGCCGCCGCCCCCACCACAACTAACTAACCCACCAATAAACAATAATGACAACAGACGCAGATACCGTTCCATCACAATAAAATCCACCTTTTACAAAAGAACATACACCCCGAAAATAAATAAGGCGACATAATGTCACCTTATTTTTGTAAAGAAGCAAGCAAATGGTTTACTTCCCATTAACATCCACCACCTGCGCAGGAAGTTTCACCTTTACACGCGCCTGTGGTTCATTGGCTGACTTGGCAAGGATCACTTCATATTGGCCTTTGGCAATTTTCCAGGTTTTGGTTTTGCCCTGATACATTCCCAATAAACGTGGATCAACACTAACGGAAACCTGGGTGGATTCACCGGGTTTTAAGTCTACCTTTTGGAATGCACCCAAACGTTTTGGTGCCTCCCATCTAGTATTCAGTGGTGCTATATACACTTGCGCCACTTCTTTACCCGCAATAACACCGGTATTTTTTACACTGAAACTAATATTGAGCTGGTTGTTTTTCACAACCGCTTTCAAATCACTAAATTCAAAATCGGTGTAAGATAAGCCATAACCAAAAGGAAACAAAGGCTCATGCTTGTTCGCATCAAACCATTTGTAGCCCACGGTCGCCCCTTCGGTATAAGTAACATCAAAGCGTTGATCTTTTACTTCCGGATAACCATCTACTTTCACACGCGGCAATTGCGTTTCTGCCGCAGGGAAAGTGATGGGCAAATGGCCTGATGGATTCACTTCGCCAGCTAATACGCGCGCAATCGCTTCACCACCGCTGGTGCCTGGATACCAGGCCTCTACTACGGCACCTACATCATTTAACCAGGGCATTAATACCGCCCCGCCCGTTTGCAATACAACCGCCGTTTTTTTATTGGCCCTGGCTACCGCCGCAATTAATGCATCCTGATTATCAGGCAACGACAAGCTGGCCGCATCTACCGACTCTGCCGTCCACTGATTGGCAAATACCAACACCAAATCACTTTCTGCTGCCAGTTTTGCGGCAGCATCTACATTGGTTCCTTCATCAAACGTAATGCGTGTATTCGGCAAGCGCGCTTCCAGCGCTTTCATGGGTGATGATGGATAATAGACCATAGGGCCAGGAAATATTTTCGGACCAAGGCCAGAGACAGCCATTCCGCCGAGCGGATAAACCTGTGAAGAACCACCACCGGAAAGTACGCCGACATTTGCGTGCGAGCCAATAATAGCGATTTTTTTCACGCCTTTTGCGAGCGGCAATAGTTTGTCATTTTTTAATAAAACAATAGCTTCTTCTGCATCTTTTTGAGTGATGAGTGCATGTTTTTTGAAATCGATATTGTTACTGCCTTTTGGGACTGGATTATCGATAACACCTTTATCAAACAATGCAAAAAGTACGCGTCCGGCCATATCATCAAAACGCTCGGGCGATACCCAGCCATTCATCACCGCTTCTTTTAACGGCTCTTTAAAATAAGCAGAGACATCAAAGGGAAAACCGGATTGTTGATCCAATCCGTTATTTGCCGCCGGTACTGTCGAGTGAGTTGCGCCCCAGTCGGACATTACCCAACCTTTAAAGCCCCAATCATTTTTTAACACCTGATTCAATAAATAATCGCTTTCACAAGCATATACACCGTACACACGGTTGTAGGAACACATGACTGAACCGGGATTTCCAATTTCGTAGGCAAATTGTAGCGCGAGCAAATCGGACATACGCCCGGCCGCTTCATCAATGTTTACATTTACATTGAAACGGCCAGTTTCCTGATCGTTGTAAGCAAAATGTTTTAGCGTGGAAACAATGTTATTGGATTGCACACCTTTAATTTGATGGCCGACCATTACACCGGCAAGATAGGGGTCTTCACCACCGTATTCAAAATTACGCCCATTGCGTGGCTCCCGTACCAGGTTTACGCCGCCCGCCAACAATACGTTAAAGCCTGAGCTACGCGCTTCAGAGCCAATCATGGCACCACCGTCAAACCCCACTTGTGGATTCCAGGTGGCTGCCGTTGCCATTCCCGATGGTAACGCCGTGCGCTCACGCACATTAGGACCACCTTGCGATGCGACGCCTACACCAGCGTCTGCCTGCCAAATATGCGGAATTCCCAAGCGCGGTACACCGTAAACAAAACCCGCCGATTGCGGATAGGATTCAACCGGGCGAGTAAAATTTTTCCAGGGCGCATCGGTACCAAAATACCCCATCAATAAACTCAGCTTTTCATCCATCGTCATTTCTTTTAGCACCAACTGTGTACGCTCCTGTGCACTGAGCTTGGTGTTCATCCAGGGTTTGCTTGCCAGCTCTTGCTGGCTGGGGGCAACCTGCGCTTGCGGAGGTTGCGCGACAGCGCTGAGCGGCAAACCAGCCAGAGCGCAGCTCGTGGCGATAATGCTGAGTTTTTTGGTAAAGGTCATAAGGAGCCCCTTGCGTTGTGTATTGGAGAGTTTTTAAGAGTATTGTTGTTATCTGGTGCTTATAAATCGAGCTTTGTGAAAGCTGCGCGATACTAGCCGTTCAGCGAGTTACACGCTGGAAATTAACGCATTTTTACCTGCCTTCTATTTGCCCTCCTTTTTAGTCGGCTTGCATAAGGAAACGGCCCTTTCCCAAGAGCCGTTTTTATTACTGAAAAGTTGTTATTTAACCTCGGTGGCTATACCGTAGGCGCCGGATATATCACGATTAAATGCCGTAGCTTCATCCTTGTAAAATGCCCGGAAATCCTCCAGGGTTCCATTTTTAATATTTTCTTCGCGGGTGGTTGGCACCCAGTAGTGAGGCACTGGTTTTCCATCCGGCCCGGTCACACCTTGCGGGGCATTGCGCCAGGTCAGCAAAAATGCAATATGGCGTGCGTCCTTGTCAGCTTTTAAACCGGTGATTAATTTTTGATACCACTGGTTATCGTACTTGCCTGCCTCAATGTCGGGGGCACGAATTCCAATTTCAGAAATCACTGGAATTTTTCCGCGGGCGTCCGCCATACGCACTACCAACGCCGCATTAGCCACCACATTTTTAAACCAGTTCCCATTATTTTCCGCCGGGCCATAGGTATCAAACCCCAACACGTCCACCCAGGCGTTACCTGGGTAGCGCTCCAGATAATTGGCTTCAGTTACGTCCCAAAAATTATTCGGTGAGTAGGCATAGAGAAAATTATGCACGCCTTTTTTATCGCGCAAATATTCCACCGTGTATTGATAAAGTCTTTTGTATTGCTCGGGGGTAGATTGCTTATCCCCCCACCAAAACCAGGCACCGGTATTTTCGTGAAGGATGCGGAAAACGACGGGAATCAATTTGCCTTGATCATCTTTTAAAGTATTGGCCCAGTGTGCTAGCTGATCCAGATACCCCTTATACACATCATTAAAAGCACCACCTGGCAGTGACTCTACGACTGCTGGAGTTTGATCCCAGGCAGTACCAACCATTCCCTCGCCTTTTTGTTTATCGGTTTTAGGGTTATCAAAATGTGAGCTGACCGTAATAATGCCACCACGCGCATAGGCCTTTTTTATTTGCTCAACCACATCGCCTTCTTGCCTGGGAGTAACAATGCTGAGCGTGTCCCAGCCATAAACTGCGGCAAAATCACCTACCGCATTAAAAGTATCTGACTGAGTTCCATCAGTCGTGGTGATGGTCAGCCCTTGGGTAGTTTCATGTTGATGGCCAAACATAATGGCGCGTTTGCGTTGTTGTTGCATGTAGGCAAACAAGGAACGGGTTTCGGTGGTCGCTTTTTTATCAACAATATTAATTTCAACGGGCTCTGCCACTTGTACAGCAGCAGATGTTTTAACCGGATTGGTTTCTGCATTAACTAAAGTCGGAAATGCACCCAATGTTAACGTGGAACAATATACCAACGCCGATAAAAATTTCGGTACCAAGTATTTCTTCATTCTACCCTCGCGGATTATTTAAATTGTTAGGTAAAGAGTTGGCCTCTTTATTTATAAGTTGTAATAACCGCTGGTATTGTGTTTTTTGGGTTACGCGACGATTTTTATCGCGCAAGTATTTTATGCACTAATCATTCGATCGCTCATGACTAGCCACTGCTTTTATAATTTTATTCATCCACAACAAGGTTGCTAACAGGAGTCAACTATTTGCTGTAATAACGCACACGAATCCCCAGATCAAATGACAAACGCAATTCTGTTGCAGGTATCTCTGCGGGAAAAAAACAACCTGAAATATGCGCCTGGCAAAAACTTGCTCCTTCCAGTTGAGTATTGCGGAAATCAATTCCGCGCAAATCGGCACCGCGAAAATAGGCATCGCGCAAATCCAGGCCACTGGCATCCAGCTCACGTAAATCCAGCCCTCGGAAATCGCCACCGCGCAACATATTTTCTTTCACTTCGCCGCGCGCTTTACGCTGGTTAAACTCGGCCACCCGCTCTGAACGCAGCAACGCGTAATAGGGATTATTGTGAACAATCGGCTTGGTCATGACAGGCTCCACATAGTCGCAAATACAGTAGCAATAAATATTCTAAAACCTGATTTGACTATAGCTGATGATTCCACTTTTGCTTAACCGGTTTAGCGTTGATCCGCATTATACTGTAAACGGTTACATTCGGGTTTAAGAAGTGTAATAGCCTTTTAAATGGGGGCGCCAAACAGTTGGTATTTTACCTGCCAGCAGTTACACTGGTGTCCAAGCTGCAATATAGCGGCGCGCCCAATAGTTACGGTTTTCGTGTGGTCATCCATTGAGCCTTTTGGGCAGGCAATCCTCGGTCAAACTTATCTCTTCGTGTATTGGCAACAAGCTAGTACTCGATGGAATAACAACATTCAACCAGTCTCCCTTTCCAAAGGTTGCTCGTGCAATTTTCGAGCTAGGCTTCGTCTATAGCTTCAGGAAAGACGGGACATGCGTTGCGCGTATACTTTCTTGCCATCGCACAGCCTCAGCGGGAAAAGCTGTTGCCTCGGCATATCTTGAGGAATTGTGAGAATGAGCTTTATCCACGACGACTTTTTACTCGATACCGAACAGGCGAAGGTGCTGTTTCATGACTACGCCAAGAACATGCCGATCATTGATTACCATTGCCACCTGCCCCCCGAACAAGTAGGCCAGAATAAGCAATTCAGAAATCTCTACGAAGTGTGGTTAGCCGGTGATCATTACAAATGGCGAGCCATGCGCTCCAATGGCATTGATGAGCGCTACTGTACTGGCGATGCCAGCGACTGGGAAAAATTTGAAAAGTGGTGTGAGACTGTCCCTTACACCTTGCGCAATCCACTTTATCACTGGACCCACCTCGAACTGCGTAAACCATTTGGTATTACCGATCGCCTGCTCGACAGCAGCAATGCCAAACGCACCTGGGATCAATGCAACGAATTGCTGGCAACACCGGAGTTCAGCGCGCGCGGTTTAATGACGCAAGCCAACGTAAAAATGGTGTGCACCACTGACGATCCAATTCATGATCTGGCTCACCACAAAATCGTCGCGGCCGATAAATCATTCAAGTCTGCCATGCTGCCCACCTGGCGCCCTGATCGCGCCATGGCGGTGGAAAATGCCGAGGCTTACAACAAATATCTGGATCGACTGGCAATTGCAGCGGATATAAACATTAATACCTTTGCTGACTTGATTCGCGCGCTGGACATTCGCCACGATTATTTCCACGCAAATGGCTGCCGTTTGTCGGATCATGGTTTGGAAACCGTTTACGCGGCGGATTACACCGAAGAAGAAATTAAAGCAATTTTCCTCAAAATCCGCAGCCACAAAAATCTGGATGCGGTGGAAATTGAGAAGTTCCAATCCGCCATGATGGTGGAGTTTGCCCTGCAAGATCACGCCAAAGGCTGGGTACAACAATTCCACATTGGTGCGATTCGCAATAACAACCCGCGCCTGTATCGCACCCTGGGAGCTGATACAGGTTTTGATTCGATAGGCGATCACAACTATGCCAAACCCCTGGCGAAATTTTTGGGCCGCTTGGACGATCAAAACAAACTTGCCAAGACAATCATTTACAACTTGAACCCGCGTGACAACGAAGTGATTGGCACCATGATCGGTAACTTCCAGGATGGTTCCGTAGCGGGCAAGATCCAGTTTGGTAGCGGCTGGTGGTTCCTCGATCAGATGGACGGCATGACTCGCCAGATCGAGGCGTTGAGCCAGTTGGGTTTGCTGAGCCGTTTCGTTGGAATGCTGACTGACAGCCGCAGCTTCCTGAGTTATTCGCGACACGAATATTTCCGCCGCATACTCTGTGGAATTTTGGGGCGTGATATGGCAAAAGGTTTAGTGCCGAACGATACCAAAATGGTGGGCAAAATGATTCAGGACATCAGCTTCAACAATGCGAAAAAATATTTTCCGTTTGTAGTGCCTGAATAAGCTCGCGCTTTCATTTCACAGTAGAATTTTTGCAGTACAATAAAGCCCGGTGCGCCGGGCTTTATTGTTTTCGGTGTTATGGATTTTTCACACGAGCATTAGGCTCGAGGTAAATCGTGCTTACTAACGCACTCCATACGTTTTTCTTTGCCTTTCAAATCACTGCACCTGTTTTCGTGATGTTATTTCTTGGGCTTTGGCTCAAAAATCGCAGCATGATTAACGACGGCTTTATTAAAACCTCCTCGCAATTGGTATATAGCCTCGGCTTGCCGGTGATGCTATTTATTACCTGCGCCACCACCGACACCTCGCACGCGACTGACTGGGGCTTATTAATTGCCTTTGCGGCTATGACAGGGTTGGTGTTTATCGGCAGTTTATTTACCGCGCACTGGCACTGCAGCGATAAACGCGATGAAGGCGTTTTTATCCAAGGCGCCTTTCGTGGGAACCTGGTCATTCTGGGGCTGGCGTTTTGCGCCAACGCGTATGGAGAAAAAGGGTTAGCATTAGCATCATTGCCGGTTGCCATGACGGTGATTGCGTATAACGTGCTATCCGTCTATGTATTGAACCGCAGCCTGAACGATAGCGGGGCTTCATTAAAACCCACCCTGATTGGCATTGCCAAAAACCCGCTCATTATCGCCATTGCCCTCGGCTTTCTGGTGAATGCCTGCAAGCTTACTTTGCCTAAAGTTACTCTCGACAGTGGGAAATACCTCAGCCAAATGGTTTTACCACTGGCCTTGATTTGTATTGGCGGTTCATTGGGAGCAACACGCTTAACGCAAATAGATTCGGCTACACTGGGCGCCTGCGTGTGGAAATTAATTCTTTCGCCGCTAATTGCCTGTGCACTTGCGATTGCATTAGGTTTACGCGGTGATAAATTGTCCATTTTATTTTTATTAGCGGCATCACCCAGCGCGACAATCAGTTTTGTGATGGTGCAAGCCATGAATGGCAATGCACAGCTGGCTGCAAGAATCGTGGCGCACACTACGATATGGTCACTATTCAGTGTGACTGTTGGTTTATGGTTACTCGAATTAATGCAATTACCTTGATGGACCTAAAAATTAATTTAGTTTCTTTTGCCAAAATAATGCCTGTCCCACTGTCGGATCCAACGCATAGCCGGCAAAACCAAATTTCTGGTAAGCGCGTTGCGCCGTTTCGTTGCCACTTAATACTTCCAACGTAATTTTGCAGCAGCCGCGCTCACGCGCGATTGCTTCCAATGCCGCTAACAATTGCTGACTGAGTTGCAGGCCGCGAAATTCTTTTATCACAATAATATCGTGGACATTTATTAAAGGTTTTGCAGCAAACGTGGAAAAACCTTCAAACGCATTGAGTAATCCGGCCGGTTTTCCATCCACATAGGCCAGTAGCGACAAGGCAAAATCGCGCTTGGCCAATTCAGCAACCAGCGTATTTTTCACCTGATCTGCCAGCGCGACACCACCGCCCATAGGGTCAGTGGCATAGGCGTTTAATAAATACACCAGATCCTGTGCGTGTTGCGGATTTTTATAATCGGCTTGCACAATCTGAATGGGCGCTTGAGTCATAACTATTTCCGTATTAACCAAAACGGGATTCTTCCAAACCCTGAATATTGGTTTGGAAAATAAATAAACTGCCAGCCTGTGGTTGTTGCTGCAATGCCTCATCGCTTAACCCAATGCGCGCACTGGTCACTGCTAACAAATTTAACTGCTCACCACCAAAAGCGACGCAAGTTGCCTGGGATACTGGCATAGGCAACACAAAATCTTTAGTGCCATCAGGCGCGTAACGTACTACGCGACTGCCGCCCCACTGCGCATTCCACACATAACCCAGCGCATCCACACAGGCACCATCCGGCTCAACACCGGGTTCGGTTTGCGCAAATACTTGACGATTGGACAGTGTTCCAGCAACAGCTTCAAAATCATAAACGTTGATGGTATGAGATGGGGAGTCCGCGTGATACAACTTGCGTGAATCCGGACTCCAGCAGAGCGCATTGGAAATATGCAAACCGGTTAGATGCTGATGCACTTTTCCTTCAACATTTAAAGAATAAAGCGATGCACACTGATCCGGTGTATTTTGTTGTTCACGAATGCTGCCCATCCAAAAGCGGCCTTGACGATCGCAGCGGCCATCGTTGGAGCGATTACCAACCAAATGTGCCTCGGGTTTTGCAATCCACTCCAGCTCACCGGTTTCCGGTTCAAACCAGGCAAAGCCGGAGGCAAAAGCTGCCAGCAAGCGCGAATCATTTTTTGCAAATGCAAAACAACCCAATTTTTCAGGCAAATCCCACTGGGAGGTTTTTTTTGTTCCCAGGTGATAACGATAGAGTTTTGCCGAAAGAATATCGGTCCACCAGAAACAGCCATCCTGATGATTCCATTGCACGCCCTCGCCTAACAAGTTTTCGCAAGGTACTGTATCGATTAGAGCTATTTGAGCCATAGTTATTGTCTTTTGAACGTCGTCTTATTTGTCGGATAGCCGTTATTATCTGTAGCCTTGGAGTAAATGCAGTTTTTTGCTTTCACAGGAAAAAACACAATCATAAAAATAAAAATGCCCCTGAAGAGGGGCATTTTTATTGATCCCGAATGGCCGGCAGCTTACCACCAGGTAGCGTAGATTACGATAAGCACCAGGATCACACCGAGAGACGCAACATTAAAGCCCCCGGTAGTTTTAAAGCTGATACCCTTCAGATCAATAGAGTTCTCTTGATCTTTGGCGCCAGCAAGATAGGTAACTATGGCGGCCAGCACACAACACAAAATAAATACCAGACCGACACGATCCATAAATGGCATTTCAGGCAGATAAATTTTAAATGCCCATGACAACACCACAGAGGCAATTGCAGCGGTTAATGCAGAGGCAGCAGTTGCTTTTTTCCAGAAGAATCCAAACAGGAAAATAACCACAATGCCCGGCGTAAAGAAGCCGGTAAATTCCTGGATAAACTGGAATGCCTGTTCTGATTTACCAACCAACGGTTTCGCTAGTAATACTGCGATAATCATCGCAATGGTTGCTGTGGCACGACCAATAAATACCAGCTTGTGCTCTGATGCTGCCGGATTAATGGATTTTTTATAGATATCCATAGTGAAAATAGTGGAGACGCTGTTGCTCATGGAACTCAGTGAAGATGCAATCGCTGCCACCAGGGCAGCAAACGCAATCCCTAACAAACCGTGCGGCAATAATTTCATCATCTCAGGATAAGCCTGATCCGCTTTAGCCAAATCCGGAGCCAGAACTACGGCACAAATTCCTGGCAGCACAACAATAATCGGCACAAACAATTTCACATACGCCGCAAATGCCATACCTTTTTGCGCTTCCTGAATACTTTTTGCAGCCAGGGCACGCTGAATGATGTATTGGTTAAAACCCCAGTAACTGATATTCATAATCCACAGACCACCAATCAACACCGAAATGCCTGGCAAGTTGCTGTAGTTAGGATTATCCGGAGACAAAATCATGTCGAATTTTTCCGGTGCTTTTTCCAACAAGGTAGAGAAACCGGACACTACACCTTCACCACCAGAAATTTGATTTAAAGCGAGATAGCTCACCAAAATTCCGCCCAATACCAGCAGCGCAACCTGGATGATATCGGTCATGGCCACCGCTTTAAGGCCGCCGTAAATCGAGTAGGTCATGGAGAATATGGCGAGGAAAATCATGCCGTGTCCACACCGAGGAATTGTGAAATGGCCAACGAGCCCAGATACAACACCGAGGTTAAGTTGACAAAGGTATAAAGCGCGAGCCAGAAAATCGCCATGACAGTGCGCACGCGACCGTCGTAGCGGTTTTCCAAAAATTGCGGCATGGTGTAAATGCCTTTGGCGAGGAAAATCGGCAAAAAGTATTTTGCAATAATAATCAGCGTAATTGCCGCCATTAATTCGTAGGCTGCAATCCCCATCCCGATAACGTAGCCGGAACCGGACATACCAATGATTTGTTCTGCCGAAATATTCGCGGCAATCAGCGATGCGCCTATCGCCCACCAGGGCAAAGATTTGCTTGCCAGGAAGTAGTCATTCGCATTTTTGTCGTGGCCTTTTTCATCGCGGGAAACCCACCAGGCCACACCTAATAACACCAACGTGTAGACGACCAATACGCCTATATCAATGCCGTTAAGAATCATGATTAACCTCTATGTAGTAGTGCTTCAGGTTCAAAGCACTTTGTTATTAAAAAATTTTGTTTTTATCAGGACTGCGATCTCTTGGTCTACTACGACTTTTGGGTCTAAAGGTGCCAACGTGTCTCGCGTATTAAAAATAGCTCTCTCTTTAAGCAAGAAGCATTCACCAGTAGTACTGATGAATGCTTCCCGGGCATTACTTTTTTAATCAACACTGTTGCTCGTGCTTAAATTCTCCCACCATCGACAATAAATTCTTGCGAGGTGATCATGGCAGAATCATCGGCAGCCAAAAACAACGCAAGACTGGCAACATCCGATGCCCCCAGGCGTTTTTTCAAGCATACGCGCTTCATCAATTCTGCTTCTTCTTCCGGCGTCAGCCATTTCTCCAATTGTTTGGGGGTTGCCACCCAACCCGGTAAAATGGAATTCACCCGAATATTGTCAGCACCGTAATCCGTGGCCAAGGCTTTGGAGATTCCCAAAATGCCCGCTTTGGCGGTGATATAACTGGCCAAATCAGGTGGCCCAAACTGGACGTTGATGGAACTGATATTGATGATGGAACCACCGCCCAATTTTGCCATCATCGGCTGTACAGTTTGCGCGGCAAAAAACGCCGGGTGCAAATTAATCGCCAGGCCGCGATACCAATTTTCTTCGGTCATGGTGCGCGTGTCGTAGCGCTGGTCATTCGCCGCATTATTTACCAGCACACTGATCTCACCCAGATCTTCAGCTGCTTTAACAATGCTTTGTTTGAGCGCTGCAATATCGCTGACGTCGCATGCGGTGAACCAAGGCCGCGTCAGACCTTTTTGTACCAACTCATCGCATAGCGCCTGGGCACCCGTTACATCTATATCGACAAACGCCACCTTTGCGTCTTGGGAGGCAAAGGCCTCAACCAGCGCGGCGCCAATGCCAGTGGCTCCGCCAGTAATAAACACCGCACGTCCCTGCAGGCTGGCGTAGCGGGTGTATCCTTGATGGCTTGAATAACTTTGCATGTTCAATTCTCTCCGGGTTCTAACCCTTTGCTTACCGATTTTAGCTCAGGTAGAAAGCTCTGACCGTGGCAATTTATTTCGGTTTTACCAGAGAGACATTGATTAACTGCATAACTTCTTGCAGCAAGGTTTTGACTGCCTTGCTGGCTGCATCCTGATCACCGACACAAATCGCATCATAGATACGTTTGTGATCTTCATAATCGGCTGTCAGTACACCTTTTAACTGATTGGTGCTAGCGATACTTACACGCAGAGCAACCTGAATAAATTCACGCAACTGGAAGAAAAAGCGATTGTTGCTCGCCGCCAAAATCGCGCAATGAAACTCGATATCTGCAGCCAGCGGATCATCATGGCCTTCATCAGCCTTTTTCATCCGCGCAAGGGCATCGCCAATCACTTTCAACCTGGTGGCGTCCTTGTAGTTTTCCGCCGCCAGTGCCGCCGCTTCCGGCTCAATCGCCATGCGCAACTGGGTGAACTCGCGCAGTAACTCCAGTGAGGGGCGCGCGTTCAGTGTCCAACCCAAAACATCCGCATCAAACATATTCCAGTGGGTACTGGGCATCACCCGGATCCCCTGCCGCGGCCGCGAGGCAATCAACCCCTTGGCAGTTAGCATTTTTACCGCTTCGCGGGTAACGCTGCGACTAATGTTAAATTGTTGCGATAGCTCCGCCTCGGTCGGGAATGACTTATCTATTGCATATTGACCTTGGACTATCGCCGCACCCAATTGATGGGTTAACTGGTGAGTTAGGTTACGCCCTGTATCCAGCATAGTTAATTAGCCTATTTATATTATATATTTATGCGTTCCCCGGCAAGTGCCCTGTGTTGGATGGTTGCTTGACGCCGTGCCAGAAGCAGGAAACGCTGTTGTGACCCCAGAAAAACAAAACCCGCACCTGGGTGCAGGCGCGGGTTATTTAACTAGAGGATATAGCTTTAGTCACGCAAAACTTGCATGAAATTCCTTCTCATGACAGCGATTAGCCATTATTCCTTGTTAGTAAGGTTATCAACGATTTCTTCAAGGTTGGAGTGACGGACATCCTCACCGTTAACCAGGTAAATCACATACTGGGCCAGGTTGCGCGCGTGATCACCAATACGCTCCAGCGCACGCAACGACCAGATGATATTCAACACACGGGTAATGCTGCGTGGATCTTCAATCATAAAGGTCACCAGCTCGCGCATCGCCGTACTGTATTCCATATCCACTTGCTTGTCGGTCTGCACTACGTTCAGGGCGAGGTCCATATCAAGGCGCGCAAACGCGTCCAGTGCATCCTGCAGCATTTTCGATACGTGACCGCCGATATGGCGCACTTCAATATAGCCGCGCGGCGCATGGCCATCTTTATTCATGGCGATTGCCTGACGGGCGATTTTAGACGCTTCATCGCCAATGCGTTCCAAATCGGTAATCGCCTTGGTGACCGCAATGACCAGGCGCAAGTCGCTCGCCGCGGGTTGGCGACGCGCGAGGATGCGCACACATTCTTCATCAATAGTGACCTCCATAGAGTTCACTTTGGTATCGGCGCGCACCACTTGCTCGGCACGTTCCAAATCCGCATCGATTAATGCCTGGATTGCATCATTCACTTGTCGTTGAGCCATACCACCCATTTCCGACAAATGCGTGCGAATAGTTTCCAACTCAATATTATATTGCTGCGAGATATGATGAGTGTGACTCGTAATATCCATAACCATGATGCGACCTCCGCATTAACCGTAACGGCCGGTGATGTAATCTTCAGTTTGT
>JAGKXA010000325.1 GCA_021151615.1 Cellvibrionaceae bacterium
GCACTGCACCGCGCTCAACACAGATATAAAACTGCTCATTGCCTGCACCTATATCTGCAATTTTTCCAGCGGCTTCAGTGCCCGGGTTCCAGGTCACAACACTCGGGCAATTATGGTGGGTGATTTCGATGGAGGGCGAGCCTTGAATGCTCACGGGGTTATTGATTGCTGGATAAACCCTATCCACCGGGCCGGGAAAGAACAGATCGCCTGATTGGTGTTTTTCCGCATAGTTTTCAAAGTTGTCGAAATAATTTTGACCTGATAATCCCAGTACACGCACATCGCTCAATGAGCCAATGCGGTGATAGTTGTGCATTGCCCAACTGCAATCAAAATCTTCCGTGTCGGTGTTGTTGATGGTTAATTCGATTTTGGCGCTGTTGCCAAGAATCATGCGAATCTCGGCGGAAAAGTCGTAGGCAAATAAGTTGTTCGCATCGCTTTGGAACAAAAACTCCAGCTCGACACTGCCGTCACTTTGCAAATGGGCTTCACCCAATTCCCAAAACTGGTTGCGTGCGAAGCCGTGTTTGGGTTTGGTGCGGTCTTCCTGATTTACCCCAAACCAGGGTAGGCAAAGAGGCACTCCCCCGCGCAGGGCGGTGCCGGGGGTGAAATCGCAATTGGGACTCACCCAGAGCAGTGGATCGCCCTGGGTGGTTTTGAATTCAAGCAGGTGTGCGCCCTGCAGGGAGATGATAGCCGAGCAGAGTTCTGTTTCTACAACCAACAAGGGTAGGCCGCTGCCGACAGAATCAGGGTAAATGTCTTTGCTGCTGGCCAGGCGCAAAAAAGGGGCTTTGGCTACTAACTGCTGTAATTGTTGGGTGCTGGCGGCATCGGGAATATTAATGTGCATAAGAACTACCATCATCGTCATCTTTGGGCGGAATTCTATAGAAATCCATGCCAGCAAACAGCCAAAATTTTTGGTTTTGTGGGCGCTAAAACAGTATGATGCGCGCCTTTTCGACAATTTTGATTTTTCGTTGGTTGGCCAAGTCAGCATTAGGCAGGTGTTTGAGTGAGAAAGTCGCAGTTAGCTGATGGTTTTGTAATTGGGCAGCGCTGGATAAGCGAATCGGAAGCGGATTTGGGGTTGGGAATTGTATTGGATGTATCCAACCGCCGTTTGACCCTGAGTTTTCCCGCCGCTGGCGAGCGCCGAACCTATGCGATGGATAACGCCCCGGTGAGCCGGGTGAAATATGAAATTGGTGAGAAGGTTCGTCACCAGGACGGAACCAAAATAATTATCACCGACGTAGTGGAGCAAGCGGGTTGCTTAATGTACGTCGGTCTCACCAAAGAGAATGAACAGCTATCCATTCCCGAATTTGAATTGGACAGCTTTGTGCAGTTCAGTACGCCGCGCGACCGTTTGTTTGCGGGCCAAATCGATAAACATAATCACTTCACCCTGCGTTACCAAACACTCCATTATCAGAACCAGCATCGCCAGTCGCCCATGTTTGGTTTGGCCGGGCCGCGCGTGCAGTTATTGCCGCATCAGTTGTATATCGCCAGCGAAGTTTCCCAGCGCCATGCACCGCGGGTTCTGTTAGCTGACGAAGTGGGCTTGGGTAAAACGATCGAAGCGGGCTTGGTGTTGCATCAGCAATTGATGAGTGGCCGCGTACAGCGCGCCTTGATTGTTGTGCCCGCAAGTTTGCAGCATCAATGGCTGGTGGAAATGCTGCGCCGTTTTAACCTCGCATTTACTTTATTGGATGAAGCACGTTGCAATGCGTTAGTGGGATTGGATAGCGTTGAAGAATCTGTCGATTATGTTGACGATTTTGAAGATGACACGGAGAAAACCGCTGATACCAGTAATCCCTTTGAAACGGCGCAGTTGATTATTTGCTCGCTCGATTTCCTCACCAAAAACAATTATCGCTATGAGCAAGCGGTTCAGGCAGAGTGGGATTTACTGTTGGTGGATGAAGCCCACCATTTGCAATGGTCAGAAAAAAAACCAAGCAAAGCCTACAACTGCATTGAAGGCCTTGCGAAAAAATCCAAGGGTTTACTGCTGTTAACCGCAACACCCGAACAGTTGGGATTGGAAAGCCATTTTGCGCGTTTGCGTTTGCTGGATCCGGATCGCTATTACGATTTGGAAAAATTTATCGCTGAACAAAAAGCCTATCAACCGCTCAACGAGTTGGTGCAAGAGTTATTGCTGCAACAGCAGGATGCGCCGGGCGCAATCCCGACAAAACTGTTGAAAGCACTGGCGGACTATTTACCGAAAGAAACGCTTAACGAGTTGCAGGAAAAAGCGGAAAGCCAAAGCTTGGCCGTTGCGTTGGATACGGCGGTGCACTACCTGCTGGATCGCCATGGTACTGGTCGTGTGTTATTCCGCAATACGCGCAACTCAGTAAGTGGATTCCCCGAGCGTAAATTACAAGCGCACGCGCTTAATTTGGACGATGAAGATCTTATCGCCTTGCTTGAACAGCCATTGGTGACACAAATTTGCGCGGAACAATACTGGCAACAAAAAACGGAATCTGATTGGTGGACGCAAGACCCTCGTGTGGTCTGGCTTGCCGAATGGCTGCGTCAACATCGCCGCAAAAAAGTATTGGTGATTTGTGCCAACGCGGATTCTGCACAGTCAATCGAAGATTATTTGCGTTTGCGTAAAGGCTTAACCACCGCCGTATTCCACGAAGGCTTGAATTTAATTGAGCGCGACCGCGCTGCGGCCTATTTCGCGGAACCTGAAGATGGTGCGCAGGTATTGATCTGTTCGGAAATCGGCAGTGAAGGGCGTAACTTCCAATTCGCGCAGGATTTGGTGCTGTTTGATTTGCCCACCAATCCGGATTTGTTGGAGCAACGCATTGGCCGATTGGATCGTATCGGCCAAACCGCGACCGTGAATATTCATGTACCTTACTATGAAGATACCGCGCAGCAAAAATTGTTGGATTGGTATCACCAGGGTTTAAATGCCTTCGAAAAAACCTGTGCGATTGGTCAAGCGGCTTACGTGAAATTTGCTGAAGAATTGCTGCCTGCGTTAGTCAATAACGATGATGAAACCTTTAACAATTTGTT
>JAGKXA010000326.1 GCA_021151615.1 Cellvibrionaceae bacterium
GTATCAATACAGGCATCCAGCCGCTGCTGGCAGCCGATATCCACTTCCGTTTGCGCGGTCACTATGCGGCATTCGCCCAGCGCGAGTTTTTCGTCCGCCACCAAGCGCCAACTGGCGGCACGGCCGGGGGCGAGGTCTTTAATGCGGTTGTACTCTTCCGGATTCAGGTGGATGTTCACATCGCCCTGATCCGTTGGCATTGAAGCAAGCGCCTCCTCTGCCAGATTCAAAAGCTGGGTGGGGTGCAGCGTCAGCTCACAGCGGATCACTTGCTGCGCGACCTTCTTCACCAGTTGCAGTAGTTCACGCCGGCGTTTGCGATCAAAATCTTCCATAAATGCATTGAGATGCTGGCTGATCTGGTCCAGCGGCTGGCTGGCCGTTTCAAAAATTTGCCGTCCTTCGGTGCGCCCTTCCTCGCGCCCGCGTGCCAGGCCCTCATTGCGGCCGATAGCAAAACCTTCGCGCATGCCTTCTTCCTGGCCCTGGGTTAAGCCCTGCTGATAGCCTTTTTCCGAACCTTCCTGAAAGCCATCGGCAATGGCGCGTTGCAGTGCTGCCGGGTCTGAATCCCAGTTCTCGCCCGCCATACCGCTTTGATTAAAACTGGCGCGCGGCGGAAAGCGGAATGGTCGCCAGCCTTTGCCTGCACCTTTAATTATTTTTACCGTCATCTCTGGCCTCGGCTTACTCTACGGTTTGTTCACGGAACAATTGCAACTGGATCTCACCGTTGGCGGCCATATCGCGTACCACCGCCATAATGTCTTTGCGCACCTGCTCGATACGGCTCAAGGGCACCGGCCCCTGGCGGCGGTTGATGGATTCCATCTGTTGCGCCTGGCGTTTGGGCATAGCCGCCGCAATCGCTTTACCCAATGCCGGTTCAGCGCCTTTCAGTGCAACCACCCACTCTTCCAGCGGAATGGCTTCCAGCAGGATTTGCAGCACTTCCTGGTTTTGGCGCGAGAGGATAAAGAAGTCGTACATCTCGTCTTCGATCTTGCCCACCAGGTCTTTATTGTGCGAACGCAGCAATTCGAACATCTGGTTACGGTCGCCCTTGAAGCGGTTCATGATGTCGGCCGCTTGCTTGACACCGCGCACGCGCGAGCCCTGGGTCGATAACACCGATAGGCTGCGGTCGATCAATTCTTCCAATTCGGCAATCACATCGCTGTTCACCTCATTGAGGTTGGCGATGCGATAGAGCAATTCATCCTGGGTATGCGCCGGCATACATTCCAGCACTTCACTGGCCATGGCCGGCGGCAAAAAGGCAAGGAACACCGCCTGCATCTGCGCATGTTCTTTAGCGATAAGCGCGGCGAATTGCTTGGGGTCAATCCACTCCATCTTCGCCATTTTTGCGCGTATCTCTTCGCCGTAAATGCTGTCCAGCAGATTGCGGGTGATGTCGCTGCCCAGCGCCTTGCCCAGCATGCTCGAAAGGTAAGTACGCGAGGCACCCTTGATGCTGCTCTGCTCTTTGTAATCGTCAAAGAAGCGGCCAATCACATCGGTCACCATTGGCTGTTTTACATTGCTCAGGCGCGCCATGGCCTGGCTGACGCTGACGATTTCCTCGCGCGAAAAATGGCGCAACACGCCGGCAGAGGCGCTGTCGCCCATGCTCAACAGAAGTATCGCCGCCTGCTCAATCGCGCTCATATTGCGCAGGGTTGAGCGGGGTTGAATGGCTGTCGCCGCATTCGCTGCGGCCGGATCAACTGGCTGGGTTAAGGGTTCTTTCATTTCGGCCTATCCACTGTTTTAGGACTTCGGAAACACGCTCAGGGTCATTCTTCGCAAGCATTTGCAAGTGTTCGATCTGCAACTCCAGGCCCGAGCCAGGCGCCGGCAAGGTGATCTCGGCGAGCGGGCTAAACTCACCCAGGATGCGCGGACCGGTTTCGCCCGCGAAAGTCCGGGGCTCGGTACGCTCCATCGCCAAATTCAACGCCGGTTCCGGTGCAGGCATCAGCACCTGGGTGTTGGAGCGGATCAAATCGCGCAAGGCCGGGCGCACCACCATAAATATCAGCAGCAAGCTGACCAGCCCAAGAATCCCCATCTTCGCCAGGTCGTAAACCTGGTTGCTCTCCCACCAGGGTAGAGCTTCAACCGGTGCCTCGGTCGCCGTAAAAGGAAACACACTCAGGGTCAGCAGGTCGCCGCGCTTCTCATCAAAACCCACCGCACTTTTCACCATGGATTCCAGCTCCGCACGCGCTTCCGGCGTCCAGCCACCTTCAGGCGCGGTGGCAGCATTAATCACCACCGCCACGCTTTGGCGACGCAAGGCAAAAGGCGCGTGTTTAACGTGGGTGACGGATTGGTCGTACTCCATCTGGCGATTGGATTCTTTGCGCAGTGAGGTCGCTGCTTTGTTTTCTGTTGCCGACTCGGCTGCTAACTCACCGCCATCAGCAGCGGGATCCTGTGCATTTTCTTGCGTTGCTGGCGGCACCGGGCGATTACTCAGGGAGCCGGGCACGCCCAGGGCGAGCTGATCCAGCACACTTTCGTCGCGGGTGATTTCCGAGCGCAAACGGGGATTATTGCCGTAAGACTGAAGGGTCTCCTCGCGCTGGCTGAAATCTACATCCGCCGCCACGCTGATGCGGTAGTTGCCCGCCCCCAGCACTGGCGCCAGCACTTCTTCCACATTGGTCACGGCTTTGGTTTGGTAATCGTTGACCAGGTCCCAGCTCTGCACCGGGCCAGCGGTTTCATTCAGGCCGCGCGATAAAAGCACGCCGTGTTGATCCACCACGCTTACGTCTTTCGCGGCAAGCTGCGGCACACTGCTGGCGACCAAATTAACAATGGCGCTGACTTGTTCGGGTTTGAGTTTGTAACCGGGCGCGACCTGCAGGATCACCGAGGCTTTGGCCGGGTCGCGTTTGCTCACCACAAAGGAGGAGTTCTCTTGCAGGGCCAGATGCACGCGCGCCATTTCCACGCCTTTCATGGTCATCACACTGCGCGCCAGCTCGCCTTCCATACTGCGCTTCAGGCGCACATCCTGCACAAACTGGCTGGTGCCGAGCGGCTCTTCCTTATCAAATAA
>JAGKXA010000095.1 GCA_021151615.1 Cellvibrionaceae bacterium
CTCACTAGCAGCGACACCGCTGCACTTGGAGGAGATTCCTTGTATGCGACACAAACCGACAATGCAGGGCTGCAAACGACACAGGCTTTGTTGGCTGGGGCAGAGTTGAACAAGGTGGAGCAAAAAGGATTGTTTGCTAATAAACAAGCGGGACTTTTTTGACGTTGTTGCCGAATGCTTTGGTCTGATATCCAACATTAAGCAGACGGAATACGGTATTAATCGCCTGCCTTTACGTCCGCATCTATCGTCGTTCACCTTGAAAATCATTGGTCACAAAAGCGACCAGTGTAGAATGCCTCGCACATTGCACGCCTCATTGCATGTTGGGTGGGTGCTAATTAATAAAATCACACAACAAAAAAATAACTAGAAAAACAATAAAAAATGGATAAAAAACCCCTCAGCAAAGATGCGTTCTTCTGGATTTTGAGCGCCATGTGCGCCGTGCATCGCAAACCATTTTCGATCGAATTGGCGCAACAACAATTAACAGCGCCCTACACACCGCACGCGTTGGAGCGGGCGGCCAAAGTGTACGGTTTTGATGCCAGCTGGCGTAAAACTGCAATCAATCAGTTGCATAAAGAGTCGTTTCCCTTGATTGCCTGGCAGCAGGTCAATCATTCTGACTCCAATTTCAATGCCACCAACGAAATCATCCTACCAACGCTGGTTTTACAAGCGGATAGCGAATCTATTTTATGCATCAAACCCGGCGATAACGCACCTGAAAAACTTGCTTTAACCCAATTCCAGCAACACTACATCGGCCACATCACACGCGTCACGCCGCAAGCGGAGACCGCGACCGATCCGGATAGCGAGGCAGAAGCGCGGCAATTGCGTAAATTTGGTTTTAGCTGGTTTATCCCTGAATTGCTGAAACACAAAAAGCTGTGGCAAGAGATTTTGCTGGCCTCCTTGGTTATTCAACTGATTGCGCTTGGTACGCCTTTATTCACTCAAACCATCATCGACAAAGTCATCACCCACCACGCGCAAAGCACGCTGATTGTGATTGCGATTGGCATCATGCTGTTCACCCTGTTTTCTGCCGTGCTATCGTGGTTGCGCCAATATCTGGTGCTGCATACGGGTAATCGGATCGATGCCGCTTTGGGTGCTGCCGTCTTTGAGCGCCTGTTCAAGCTCCCGCCCATGTATTTTCAGCATCGCCCCACTGGCGTGATTGCCGCGCGGCTGCATGGCGTGGAAACCATCCGCGAATTCATCGCCAGCGCGGCGGTGACGCTGGTGCTGGATTTGCCTTTTTTGCTGATTTTTGTGGCGATCATGTTTTATTACAGCGTCGTTCTGACGCTAATCGTACTGGGGATTTTGGCCTTAATTGTGATCTTGAGTCTGCTCGTCGGCCCGGCATTTCAGGCCCGTTTACAACAGCAATTCTTGTTTGGCGCTCGCAATCAAGCCTTTTTAACCGAATACATCGCCGGGCTGGAAACCGTGAAATCACTCCAGCTAGAACCACAACTCACCAACAAATACAGCCACTATCTCGCCAGTTATTTACAAGCCGGATTTGCCACCAAGCAACTGGCCAATGGTTACAACACGGCAGCTAATTTGTTGGAACAATTGATGAGTTTGCTCATCCTGGGCATCGGTGCTTACACCGTCATGAACAGCATGGAATTCACCATCGGCATGCTGGTAGCGTTTCAAATGTTTGCGGGAAAACTATCGCAACCCATGCTGCGTCTGGTCGGTTTGTGGCAGCAATTTCAGCAAGCCAGCTTATCGGTCGCGCGTCTTGGCGATTTGATGAATGTGCCGACCGAGCCGTATTCCGTCCTATCCAGCCGGGACAAAGAACGTGCAGGTACGATTGCCATCGAAAACCTTGCTTTTAAATATGCAGAACATTTGCCCTTGGTTTACCAAAACCTGGATTTACACGTCCAAGCCGGTCAAACCATTGCCATCATGGGGCCGTCCGGTTGTGGCAAAAGCACGCTGGCGAAATTGCTACAGGGTTTTTATTCAGCCAGCGCTGGCCGGATATTGATTGATGGAATTGATATTCGCTATTTATCCGCTAACGAATTACGCGGTTATTTTGGCGTGGTACCGCAGGAAACCGTCTTGTTTTCCGGCACCATTTACGACAATTTGCAAATGGCCAATCCGCATGCCAGTTTTGACGACATCATTGATGCCTGCAAAATGGCCGAAGTGCATGACGTGATTGAAGCGCAGCCACAAGGTTATCAAACCGAAATTGGCGAGCGCGGCGCGGGATTATCCGGCGGGCAAAAACAACGCATCGCCATTGCCCGCGCTTTGTTGAAACACCCCAGCATTTTGATTTTTGACGAAGCCACCAGCGCGCTGGATGAAGCGACGGCAGAACATTTCGCTGCCACCATTAATGGCCTCAAAGGCAAAGCTACCATGTTGTTTATTACTCATGCCATTCCCAAAGGATTGGCGGTCGATGCGATTTTTCGCTTAGACCAACATAGCGTACAACCAGGCAACGCATCATTAACGAATTGAATGTCAAATACTTGTGTAGATACCTATGCTAAAACACACCATTCCTCCCACCTTAAACCACACGCCCCATCGCTGGCATGACCCTTTGCGCCTAATCCAACAGGAAGCCCCCAGCCGCATCGGGCGCATCATTTTGTGGATTGTGTGCGGCTTTGTCTTTCTGCTGCTGTGCTGGGCAATATGGGGCAAATTGGACATCATCGTCAGCGCAGAAGGCAAGCTGGTGCCGCAAACTCTGCTGAAAATCGTGCAACCCGCCGAATCCGGCGTGATTAAGGAAATCCTCGTGCGTGAAGGAGAAAAAGTACGTGCCGGCCAGGTACTCGCCAAACTCGATACCACCATGAGTAATGCTGACAAAAACAGCGTTCAACAAGAATTAGCCAACCAGCGCATGCAAGCACGACGCATTCTGGCCCAATTAAGCGCACAACCAATGCCATCACAGTCAGGTGATGATCCGCTTTTGTATGCACAAGTCCATGCACAATACACCGCCCAGCGCAAGGCATTTCAAGATAATTTGGATCAAGAAAAATCCTTACTGATAAAAGCAGAACAAGAAACAAAAAGCGCCAAACAGGTTTTGAGTAAGATGGAAGAAACCCTACCCAGCTACGACAAAGCCGCCGCCACTTACAAAAAATTGCAGCAAGCAGGCTTCTTCAGCACTTTGGCAGCAGAAGACAAACAGCGTGAAGCGCTGGAAAAAGCCAAAGACCTGGCCGCACAAGAATCCTCCGTCACCGCCATGATCGCCAATATCGCCGCGCAGCGCCAAAACGTAGACAAAGTAAAAAGCAATTATCACAGCGAATTGCAAAAAGAATTGACCGATATCCGATCCAAAATCGTGCAGTTGGAACTCAATCTGGATAAATCGACGTATAAAAAAGATTTGATGGAGTTAAAAGCCCCGCAAGACGGCATCGTCAAAGACGTCGCCACCACAACAATCGGCGCCGTCGTACAACCCGGGGCTGTGTTAATCACCCTGGTGCCGCAGAATGAAAAACTGTTTGCCGATGTAACAATCAAAAACGAAGACGTCGGTTTCGTCCGTGTCGGCCAAACTGCAAAAATCAAACTAGCCGCCTACCCTTTTCAAAAATACGGCATGACAAGCGGCAAAATCGTCTGGATCAGCGCCGATGCGATGGAAGTCAACTCATCCGCTGCCAACACACAGCGTTCCAGTATCAATGGCAATAACGTCAGCGACAGCAATCAACTCAATCTCAATAACAATCACGCAAGCTACAAAGCCCGCATCCAACTCGATGGCCAAAGCTTGATCGACCCACAAAAAAACACCCTGCCCATGACATCCGGCATGCAAATTGTGGCGGAAATCAACCAGGGTAAACGCAGCGTGATGGAATATTTGCTATCGCCGGTGCAAAAGGTGTTGCAGGAGGCGGGGCGTGAGCGCTAACCTTCGTTTCTCGTCAAGGTAATCCATGTATCTGTAAACAGTCTGTTAACCTGACGCAATCAAGGCACTCACAAGGGATTCCCTAAATAAAAACTTAACTCCTCCCCACCATGTACGAACAAGCCAATCTATTTGACTCACAACCCGAGCCCGAACCGAGTCCGAGTGAAATCCTCACCCTCGCCACCTTCGCCGAACGCGCTTATCTGGATTACGCCATTTCTGTCGTCAAAGGCCGTGCGCTGCCGGATGTGTCGGATGGGCAAAAACCGGTGCAACGGCGTATTTTGTATGCCATGCATGAATTGGGATTGCATGCTGGCGCCAAACCCCGCAAATCCGCCGCAGTCGTTGGTGATGTGCTGGGTAAACTCCATCCACATGGCGATCAATCGGTGTATGACGCGCTGGTGCGGATGACGCAGGATTTTTCGTTGCGTTATCCATTAATTGATGGCCACGGCAATTTTGGCTCGCGCGATGGCGATGGTGCGGCGGCGATGCGGTATACCGAAGCGCGCCTGACACCAATTTCCACCCTGTTGTTGGACGAAATTAATTTAGACACGGTCGACTTCCAACCCAATTACGATGGTTCTTATCACGAACCTAAGTTGCTGCCAGCACGTTTGCCTATGGTGCTGCTGAATGGTGCATCCGGTATTGCGGTCGGCATGGCAACGGAAATCCCTTCTCACAATTTGCGGGAAGTGGCACAAGCAGCAATTGCTATGATCCGCAATCCGGATTTGACGCAGGATGAATTGATGGCTTTGATGCCTGGGCCGGATTTTCCAGGCGGCGGTCAAATCATTACCCCGCTTTCGACCATTGCCGAGATTTACAACACAGGTCGTGGCAGCGTAAAAGTACGGGCACGCTGGAAAATAGAGGACATGGCGCGCGGTCAATGGCAAGCAGTAGTAACAGAATTGCCACCTGGCACCTCGGCGCAAAAGGTGTTGGAAGAAATTGAAGAACTCAGCAATCCCAAAATCAAGCTAGGCAAAAAAACGCTATCAGCCGAACAAATCGCGATGAAGCAATTGATTTTGGCCAATCTGGACAGTATTCGCGATGAATCAGGCCGCGAAGCATCGGTGCGCTTGGTGTTGGAGCCCAAATCCAAAAACCAGGATCCGACCGAATTCATGCACCTGTTGCTAGCGCACACATCGTTGGAATGTAGCAATTCCATCAACCTGGTCATGATAGGTGGCGATGGGCGCCCACGGCAAAAGGGCTTAAGCGCCATCCTGCGCGAATGGATCAATTTCCGCTTCACCAGCGTCACTCGTAGAACGCAATGCAAGCTGCGCAAGGTCAATGAGCGCATCCATATTCTGGAAGGCCGTGCCACCGTTTTGCTCAACATCGATGAGGTTATTCGCATCATCCGTGAATCCGATGAACCCAAATCTGCCTTGATCAGCGCTTTTGCTTTATCAGATCGTCAAGCAGAAGACATTTTAGAAATCCGCCTACGCCAATTGGCACGGTTAGAAGCCATCAAAATCGAGCAGGAATTGACCGCATTGCGGGCTGAAAAAGAACATTTGCAGGATTTGTTAGATCATCCCGCTTCCATGAAAAAATGCATCATCAAGGAAATCGAAGCCGATCAAAAACAATTTGGCGATGGGCGCAGAACTCTGATCGAAGAAGCACAAAAAGCCGTCGTTGATCAAAAAGTGGTTGATGAACCCGTCACCGTCATCATTTCCCAACAAGGCTGGCTGCGCGCCCGTACGGGGCATGGTCATGATGCGACGCAATTCACCTTCAAAGCAGGCGACACGCTGTACGCCGCTTTTGAAGTACGCACCGTCGATCATTTATTGGCATTTGGCAATAATGGAAAAGTGTATTCCGTCCCCGTCTCCACCTTACCCGGTGCACGTGGCGATGGCGTGCCGATCAGCACCTTGATCGATTTATCTAAAAACACCCGCATCACGCATTATTTCGCAGGCACCGCCGACACCACCTTGCTACTCGCTTCCAACGCTGGTCTAGGCTTTACCGCCAAAATCACGGATATGCTGAGTCGAATCAAAGGCGGGAAAAACTTTATTCATTTGCAGACGGATACCGAAACGGATGCAGAAGCCACGCTACTCGCCCCCCGTATGGTTCCAAGCGACGCCACTGCCATTGCCTGCCTATCCGAAAATGGTCGCTTGCTGATATTCGATGTCAATGAAATCAAATCTCTGCCCAACGGCGGACGTGGTACTACGCTGATGCAATTGGAAGAAAACGAGAAACTGCGAGTCGCTCAAGCCATCACCGCCAAAGGCCTCATTGTCTCCGGTACCGGACGTGGCGGCAAACCGCAGGAAGTTACGCTATCAGGCGCGGCATTAGAAATACACACCAGCAAACGCGCGCGTAAGGGAAAAGCGTTGGTGGCCAAGTTGAAACCACAGGATTTGGCATTACAAACCGTTACAACTTTTACCAAATCAACAAAGGATATTGTGTAAAAAGACATACACTTTAGCGCACCCACTCCACTCAAAATTTGATGGAACGAAATAGCAAAAGCAGGAGGCCAGCGATGCAAGCACGCAACATGAAGCTTCATCCATTAATTGCACCGTTATTTATACTAATAATGAACATGACAGGAATGAGCAATGCGCATGCCAGTCGTGACGCTGCGCCTATGCCTCCGCCAGATTTTCCTTACACAAGCGATGAACCCAAACCTCGTGAGGCGCACATACCACCACCAAAAGGTCGACATCACCCCCGATTTACTCCAGAGGCAGAAAATGACATGGGTAATCCAAATTCATACGTCCATCCACACAAAAAGAATCGCAACCGGATGACCGCAGAGGAACGACGGGATTTACGTCGTCAAATCAATGAAGCTGGGGTGAATTTGTATCCGCATGATTTTCGGCATTAGGCTTGAGCAGTTTTAAACAACTCAAAAAAATTCTCACTAGTCTGCTGCGCAACTTGCGCTAGCGGAATGCCTTTTAAATCCGCCAAATATTCCGCCACATGGCGCACAAAACCTGGCTCGTTGGTTTTGCCACGATGCGGCATCGGTGCCAGGTAAGGAGAATCGGTTTCGATCAAGATGCGTTCTAGCGGCACCACACGCGCCACGGCCTGCAACTCCTTGGCGCTTTTAAACGTCACGATCCCAGAAAAGGAAATATAAAACCCCATCGCTATGGCCGCCTCTGCCACCTCCAATGATTCAGTAAAACAATGCATCACGCCAGCTGGGCCGCCTTGATCGACCCCGGCCCCCTCTTCTTGCATGATGCGTATCGTGTCGGCAGAGGCTTGTCTGGTATGAATAATCAACGGCTTGCCCGTTGCTCTGGCAGCACGTATATGCACCCTAAATCGCTCACGCTGCCACTCCAAATCTCCTTGCAGACGAAAATAATCCAGCCCAGTTTCACCAATCGCGATAATCCTAGGATGACGCGCCAACTCGACTAAACCTTCTACCGTTGGCTCCGGCGTATCTTCGTAATCTGGATGCACACCCACCGAAGCGTAGATATTCGGATATTGCTCAGCCAAAGCCAACACCTGCGGAAAATCCGGCAAATTCACGGACACACACAAGGCATGACTGACTTTGTTTTCCAGCATTTTGTTAAAGATCTCAGGCAAGCGTGCTGCCAATTCAGGGAAGTTAATGTGGCAATGGGAGTCGATATACATATTATTTATTGATGATGATTAATTCATTAATGATTATTTAAAACCATACACATCCATCGCCAACACACCATATTGGTAACTGGTATGTAACTGCTCTGCTTTTGCCCCCTCGCCAGCTGCGCCCATGGCGACGAACAAGGGTAACAAATGTTCTTCAGTCGGATGATTGCGCACGGCAGAAGGTGCTTGGGTACGATAATTCAATAAAGTTTGGCGCTGCTCGTTATAAAAATGAGCATCCAGTTTATCTTTAAACCAATCACCAAAATCACTGACCCAGGACGGGACCTCGGCATCGACCGCCTGGCCACGCACTTCATATAAATTATGTGTGAGCGAGCCAGAGCCAATAATCAATACACCTTCGTTGCGTAAGGTCTGCAAAACCTGGCCTATTTTCTCATGCACGGCAGGTGACGCGTTGTGCGCCACAGATAACTGCGTGACGGGGATATCCGCCTCTGGATACATCAAACGCAATGGCACCCATGCGCCATGATCCAGTCCACGTGTGGGATGTCGTTCGACAGCGTATCCGGCTTGTTCGAGCAAATCAGCAGTGCGAGTCGCCAACTTGGGTGCACCTGGCGCTTGATATTCAATTTCAAACAAAGCGCGTGGGAAACCACCAAAATCATGTATCGTCTCCGGCTGCTCAGCCAAGCTGACGGCGAGATGATGCGTCGTTTCCCAATGCGCAGAAACCACTAAAATAGCCAGAGGACGCGGTAAGCTAGCACCCAACTGGCGTAAAAAACTATGCGCTGGGCTATCTTGAATCGCCAACATAGGCGAGCCGTGCGAGATAAATAATGTGGGTAATGTAGATACCATTGCGCTGTGCATTTGACTTCTCCGAAACAATGTCATGATCGATTTGTATTAATTTTTAATTTATTAATTTTTAATTTATTAATTAGCCAACTTACTTTTATTTTATCCGCCATGCAGCGCAATCACACGACGTACATAACACACGCCACACAAAAGACACATATCCCATCGCGCTTAATTATTTTTAACAAACCATATGGGGTATTGAGCCAATTTCAAGCTGAAGGACGCTGGCAAGGGCTAAAAAATTTCATTGACGTGCCCGATGTCTATGCGGCAGGCAGATTGGATGCGGACAGCGAAGGATTGTTGCTGCTGACCAACGATGGCAAACTGCAAGCACGCATTGCGGATCCGCGCTTCAAGATGGAAAAAACGTATTGGGTTCAGGTAGAAGGCATTCCTAATGAAGCAGCGTTAAAGCAATTACGCCAAGGCGTCGTACTAAAAGATGGCTTAACACGCCCAGCCAAAGCACAACTGCTGCCACACACACCCAATATTTGGGAACGACAACCACCAATTCGCGTACGCCAAACCATTCCCACCTCGTGGCTGGAATTAACGATTAGTGAAGGCCGCAATCGTCAAGTGCGACGAATGACAGCCGCAGTTGGTTTCCCAACCTTGCGTTTGATTCGCGCAGCAATTGGCCCTTATACAATCGGCGATTTAGCATCAGGTTGCTGGACTGAAATTATTTCTTCATAGCAAAAACATTCCTGTATGCTTGCGCAACAATTCAACAGCTTCGCCCCATAACGTAAAACTCAACCACAGGAGGAACACATTTTGGACACGAATAAAATGATCACCTGGTTACGCAGTTTTCTTCCCTCTCTCATCCAAATCAACCACTGGGAACGCCTACGAAGCAGCATGGGCGCATTGATCGGTGTCATATTCACAGCAAGTTTTAGCAGCACACTATTTGGTCCGGTCAGTAACATACCGTTATTAGTTGCCCCAATAGGTGCCTCTGCCGTGTTGTTATTTGCTGTGCCAGCTAGTCCATTAGCACAGCCTTGGTCATTGATTGGTGGGAATCTGATTGCGGCCACAATAGGCGTAACCTGTGCACATTTCATCATTGGCAATCCTATCCTTGCCGCCGCCGTGGCACTGGCTTTATCGATCATGGCCATGTTCTTCTTCCGCTGTGTCCATCCACCATCCGGCGCCGTCGCCTTGACTGCTGTGCTGGGAGGCCCAACGATCCACGCCTTAGGCTATCAATTTGTCTTGGCGCCGATTGGCATCAACTCGCTAGTCTTGCTTGTTGTAGCGATTTTTTATCACCGACTGACGGGCCACTCTTATCCTCACTCACCGCATGCTTCTACCCCTCATTCCATCCCGAAAAACGCTGTCACTCCTGGTTTAATGTCTGATAACAATGAAACATCAGCCCTAAAAGCCGACTTACAAGCAGTGTTAAAAAAGCGCAATGAAATGCTGGATATTGATATGGATGATCTGGAAGCGGTGCTAAAAGAAGTGGAAACGCATACCTATCGACGCCATATGCGTGGTATGGATTGTGGCAGTGTGATGAGTACTAATGTTAAATCCGTTACACCAGACATGACGGCCGCGGCCGCCTGGAATGTGTTGCATCAACATAAAATCAAAGCAGTTCCGGTCATTGATGGACAACAACACGTGATTGGCATCGTGACACAAATGGATTTTGTACAACAAACGATTGTGCGTGAGTTTACCGATTTGACGAAGCTCCAATCTTTGGATACCCACGTTACTGCATCTGCCACAGCAAGCAATACGCTATTGGTCAAAGACATCATGAGCACACCTGTCAAAACTGCGTTCGTCACACAACCACTGGCCGATCTGGTGCCTTTATTTTCTTATTACGGTCACCATCACCTGCCCGTCGTTGATGCAGAACAAAAATTAGCAGGCATCGTCACCCAAGCCAATATCGTGCAAGGCTTGTATCAGAAGACATTGGATAAAACGAGGATAATCAGGAGTTAATTATTTTTTTAATCAACGTAATTTTAAAAGGAAAAACATGAAGCTCTATTACTCTGCTGGCGTTTGCTCATTATCCCCACACATTGCATTAGAAGAAGCCGGTTTAAGCTATGAAGCTATTTCTGCACCGACTAAAACCCACCAACTACCAGACGGTAGTGATTATTACAAAGTCAATCCACTGGGATACGTACCGCTGTTGGTACTGGATGATGGCCGACAACTGCGCGAAGGTCCAGCCATCGTGCAATACATTGCCGACCAAGTGCCAGAGAAAAAATTAGCTCCCGCCAACGGTACGTTTGAGCGCGCAAAACTGCAAGAATGGTTAAATTTTATCGGTACCGAATTACACAAAAATTTTAGCCCACTGTTTAATCCTGCCACGCCAGCAGAATACAAAACCATGATGATGGTCAAACTGCAAGACCGCTTGAAATTTACCGATGGCGAATTGGCTGGCAAACAATACGTAATGGGCGATAACTTTACGGTTGTCGACGGTTATCTCTTCACCGTGACCAACTGGGCACCACTTGTTGGTCTTGATTTAACACCATTCACCCACCTCAATGCCCTACGCACACGCATCGCAGCCCGTCCGGCAGTGATTGCAGCCATGAAAGCGGAAGGTTTGTTGAAATAGCAATAAAAAAGGCGGGGGATTGAACAGAGCCCGCCATGATGAAGTTACATCAAGTAATCAAATAATCAAGTAATCAATGGGATGCCATCTTCAAACCAACAATTCCTATCCCAATCAACGCAATACACAACAATCTGGGCCAAGCCGTTGATTCACCCATCAAGAATATACCTGCAATTGCCGTACCTACAGCACCTATTCCAGTCCAGATAGCATAAGCCGTGCCAACGGGTAAGGTACGTAAAGAATAAGACAGCAACCCTACACTGATCACCATAGCCACCACTGTTGCAACACTTGGCCACAAGCGGCTGAAACCATCGGTGTATTTCAAACCAAGCGCCCAAACAATCTCAAATATTCCTGCAACAAACAATGCTAACCAAGCCATTTTTTCCTCATGTACAACGTATCAAATCAACACCGCTCACGATGGTCGAATAGACTCACCCTCTTCACTATCTGAACTCAAGGTATATCTAACATTAGGGTCATCATCTTCATCATCGTCCGAAATAAAGACATCGGGTAACCTGGCGTCACCATCCTCCGAACTCAATTCAAAATCGGAGTCACCATCCAGGCTAGAACTCGACTCCGAATCGAAAATAAAATCAGAAGTATTTTGTGGACCAACATGATTTGCATCCTGTCTTGGACCAACGACAATCTCTGGTTTGACTGCTGCATGCACACTATATTTTTCATTTTCAGAATCGGAACTCAATTCAAAGTCCGAGTCACTCTCAGAACTCAATTCAAAGTCCAAATCATATCCTGAACCGGAAAGAGATCTGGTTTTATTCAGGGCACTATTTCCAGTTTCAATATCTACCAAAGTTGCAGGCATGACTGCATTTAACTTAGCGGACTTGCCTTTGCCTAATTTTTTTGTGTGTGAATCGCCATTTTGTAATGGTAGTGGTACCGACTCAACGGGTAGCGGTTTATTTTTCTTTCTATAGCCAGATAGCTTCCACAACAGCCATACAACAAATGCACTGGGCGCACCAATACTGAAACCCAAAATTAAATTCCGGAATCGACCAGATTGACTGTCTTTGTCCTCACTGTTGAACATAAAGTTACTGGGTTGCAAAGAAGATTTTTCAATCTTAATTAACCCAACACTTTGCCCCTGCTTTAACGCAATCGTGGTAACACGTCCCGATTGATCAAGGTCAAATGTTTGCTCCATAGCATGCTGTGCACTACTCGCCTTACTCATATTGCCATCACTGGTATTCGTGGTGAGCAAACTCAAATCCTGATAACTTTTTAGATCACCAAACTGTCTTAAATCGACAATATCCGTAGTTAGATTGAAATTATCAATGTGTAAGGCCGTATTCCGACTCGGGAAAAGAGTAAAAATTGCCTTACCTCCTTTACCCACAATAGTGACTGACGCATTGGTTTTAATAACGTAGTGGACAGGCGCCATCTCACGTTGATAGGTTCCACCTTCAGTAATCACTACTTCACTGGCATTACGTGGCGTGATCACCGGCGAATTCGTTACGATTGGTGCCAAACTTGGTGCGACTGATGGTACGCGAGAAGGGACACGCGTTGGCGTCATACTTGGCACAGCTGTTGGCTTAATCGTTGGCCTAACTGTTGGCGTAACTGTTGGCAACTGAGTAGGCGGCACACTAGGAACAACAGTAGGCCCACGTGTAGGGCGCATAGTAGGAACAACCGTTGGCTCACGTGTAGGTCTGATACTAGGTACCGCAGTTGGTTTAATTGTTGGCACAAAAGTAGGTGAGACCGTCGGTGCAGTCGGTGCGGCAGAAGGACGTGAGGTCGGTTGGGTTGGTTTTTCTGTTGGGACAAAAGTCGGTGCAGAAGGCGCAGCGCTTGGTTGCGAAGTAGGGGCAGTTGGAGTCGCTGTGGGTACTTCAGTTGGCACCTCGGTGGGCACCACCGTGGGAAACTCTGTTGGTACGTCAGTCGGTGCCTCGGTGGGGGCCTCAGAAGGATCCACCGTTGCCATAGGCGCAGCGGTAGGATCAGCCGAAGGGAGCGTCAATGACTCAGGCAACAATAATGATCCCTGCAGAACAAATCCTTTATTCCACCCCATTGCATAATCCACATTTACCATCCTCACATCGGACAAATGATCGCCGTTGATATCTCCGACACCACTGGTAACAAGCCCAGCCCCCTCAATAATGACACCTTGTTCCGGAGATAAATTATTGATATCTATCTTTTTGGGAAAGGTTGTATTTCCATAAAACATATAACTAGCAGGACTAACGACTCCTTTTGAATTGAGTAGACGACTTATCACGAAATCAGGCAATCCATCTCCATTCACATCACCTACGCCACTAACGAAAGAACCAAACCACAACCAAGGCGAGCTAACGAATTCGGTGACATAAGGATAAGTTCCCACATCCAACATTGCTGGGAGAGATGGGCCACCAAAAATCATGTAGGCACCGCCAGGGTTTTGATTACTCGCTTTAAAAACAGTTACAACAATGTCATCAAATTGATCGCCATTCACATCACCTACACCACTGACAGACATGCCGAGAAAATCCAGCTCATTCTCACCCTGAATCACAAACCCTTGCGATGGTAACAATCTCGACAAATAAATATCGCTACCTAAATGTGCTCCACCACGAATGACATAACTCAAGCCTGTTTGTAGACCCGCAGTATTTTTAGACAGGGGTGATCCTATGATAATTTCAGGATAGCCATCACCATCGATGTCACCAGCATCACCAATAGACCAGCCTGTCCAGCCATTAGCATCACCGAATATAGTAAAACCCTCTCGCATGTCAGCAAATCCGTGTTCATTACCAAAGAACACAAAAATTTTCCCCAGCGCCGGTAAAGCATAAGCAAAATCGTTAAATCCATCACCATTAATGTCACCCAAACTACTGGCAGAACGGCTGCCAGTATCTCGACTCACTGCAGGTGAGGATGCAAGCAAAGAATTGACATGCAAACGATTGTTTGCCTGTTGAGATCCACCCATCAAGAAATAATTGGTACCCATATCAGGTGGCGTCAACAAAATATCTGACAACGTAGCTTGCGTGCTAGCCGTGGAAAATAAAAAAGGTAAAACGATTTTTAGCTGGGTCACCTTTTCATTGTTATAGCCAATCACCCGTAATGACATGGTGGGTACGGGAGTGGGCCTTGCCGTTGGTGACAAACTAGGCACGAAAGAAGGCTTGGCTGTTGGGCCTAAACTTGGGCTCAAAGATGGCTTTGCTGTTGGTAACAAACTAGGCATCACAGAAGGCTTGGCCGTCGGCGTTCTGCTGGGCGACACAGATGGATTCAATGTCGGTGATCGGCTTGGAAAAATGGATGGTACCGCAGTAGGACTGACTGTCGGTACGCGCGTCGGTGCAACGCTAGGCTTCACTGTCGGCTTTTTACTTGGATGCACCGTTGGTACTCCACTCGGCCGACCTGTCGGTACCGACGATGGTTGTGCAGACGGCGATCCACTAGGTTGCGATGAGGGTCTTCCCGTCGGTTGCAACGTCGGCTGCCCCGTCGGTGATCCACTAGGCTGTGATGACGGCACTCCCATTGGTTGTGACGTTGGCTGTAACGTCGGCACCCCACTCGGTTGACCCGATGGTACCGACGATGGTTGCACAGACGGCGATCCACTAGGTTGCGATGATGGCACACCCGTTGGTTGTGACGTTGGCTGTCCTGTCGGTGACCCACTCGGTACCGATGATGGTTGCACAGATGGCGATCCACTAGGTTGCGATGACGGTCTACCCGTCGGTTGCAACGTCGGCTGTCCTGTCGGTGATCCACTCGGTTGATCTGATGGTACCGACGACGGCTGCACAGACGGCGATCCACTAGGCTGTGATGACGGCACACCCGTTGGTTGTGACGTTGGCTGTAACGTCGGCACCCCGCTCGGTTGACCTGATGGTACCGACGATGGTTGCACAGACGGCGATCCACTAGGTTGCGATGATGGCACACCCGTTGGTTGTGACGTTGGCTGTCCTGTCGGTGACCCACTC
>JAGKXA010000096.1 GCA_021151615.1 Cellvibrionaceae bacterium
ATTATGAATAAGACCATCCACTCGATTAGCCCGGAAATGCACGCCGAGTTTTCGCGTTTAAATCTCTGCGGCAACTGCAACAAGTTTTTGCAAGTCTTGGAATTAATTAAAAAAATTTCCGTGCATCAGGCCACCGTACTAATCCAGGGGGAAACCGGCACCGGCAAAGAAAATGCGGCACGCGCAATCCATTATCTGGGTGCGCGTGCTACCTGTCCGTTTATCCCTATCAATTGCGCAACCATCGCCGATGATTTGCTGGAAAGTGAATTGTTTGGCCATGAGAAAGGTGCCTTTACCGATGCCCGTCATACCAAAGAAGGCCTGGTGGCAGTAGCCAACGGCGGTAGTCTTTTTCTGGATGAGGTTGATAGCCTTAGTCCCAAAGCCCAGGCGTCGCTGCTGCGTTTTTTGCAAACCCAGGAATACCGACCTGTGGGATCCAAAAAAATATTGCGCGCCAATGTGCGCATAATCGCGGCGACTAATGCTGATTTAAAACGCATGGTGGAGTACAGGAAATTCCGTGAAGACCTCTACTTTCGCTTGAATGTACTGAATTTGTTGATGCCTCCTTTGCGCGAGCGCAAGGATGACATGGGAATCATTGCTGAAAATTTACTGCAGCGCTTTTCTCGTGAATACGAATTGCCGGTAAAACTGTTATCCGAGCAAAGTTTACTGCATTTGCAGCAACAGTCGTGGCCGGGCAATGTGCGTGAATTTGAAAATACGCTGCTGCGTGCTTATCTGTTGTCATCCGGGCAAGCGATTGATATCGGGAATGAATTATTTACTGATTGTGCGGTAGCAGAGGATGATTTTGCATGTGATCTTGATCCTAAAGTGGATGCAGGTTTTCCAGGCAGCTTTCAGGATGCCAAGGCGCGGGCGATTGTCGAATTTGAAAAAGCCTATTTAATGCGTGTTATGCAAATTACTCATGGTAACGTGACTCTGGCTGCAAAGATCGCGGGCAAAGAGCGGCGAGCACTGGGAAAACTGCTGCAAAAATATCACATTGATAAATCCATTTACCGCTAGCCAGGTTTTAGCTCAGCCTGTTTTAACGAAGCGCTTTATGCGCTTTTTTTATGCCGGTTTCCGGGTGAAATTTTACCCGCTGCAGGGTTTTCTCTAACCCACCGGGTCGACATTGACCCAGTGATCGCTGTGATGAATTTGTGCATATTGCTAAAGAATTGCGGAATGGCGAATAGGTTCTGTATCAACAGAATATAGGTGTCTGGAGCGCTGGCCGCATTTTTTTGCCGACATTTTCTGTTCGCATGGAAGAAATTTTGTCTGAATGCCAATAAAAAATTTGCTGGCACAGCGCTTGCTGTAGCGGATAGGTATTAGCAAATAGTTTGCAATAAGGAGATACAGGTTTGGCTTCCTATAAGGCGGTGCAAGGTGTTCTTTATGCGTTGCGTGATTTTCTGAAAGAGCGCATGAAGAATGATTTGGACACAGTGCTCACATCGCCCGATGTGAGCATTTTGGGTACCGTGGAATTGCGCAAACCACCAACAGAATCCAGCGGCGAAAATGCACCCAAGATAAATAGTGTCGGGATTTATTTGCATCGTGTGTCGGTAGATCCCTTTGGGCGTAACCGCTATACGCAATCGCGCCTACCGAATTCGGCTCCGCAGCCAGAGCTTGCAGTTAACCTGCATATTTTTTTACTTGCCTGGACCACCAACGGCGAAAGCGAAGCCGTGTTAACGACTTGGGCAATGCAGCAAATCGGTTCTGCATTGGAGTTGGGCTATTCCCATTTGCACACTTACGATGCGAGCTGGGCGCAGGATGATGTAATTCAAATTCAGCCCGAAGAAATGAGCACCGAAGACCTGCTACGCATTTGGGATTCGCTACCCGGTAATTACATTTTATCAGTTCCTTATATTGTAAAAACCCTGCGGTTGTTACCAGTGCCGGAAGTGACCGAAAACAAACCTGTCACCTCGTTGGTAACTCCCTATTTTGGTGTTGGAGAGCGTGCGCATGGAAACTAATGCTCCGCTCCTGGAAACACACTGGACGCAGGTAGAAAATTGTTTTTGGCTATTTGATGCCACCAGTTCCGGGGCTGCGAATAAACCCGGTATTAACAAAATAGTTACCATCAATATTTTTAAAATCACACCCAGCCAGCGTTTCAGCTTGATCAACAAAGGGCACCGCATTGCGCTTTTGTTACCGCAACATGCGCAGCGCAATAAAGCAAAAAGTAAAGACACTTTGCGCGCGGCCAACCCCGGGGTAGAAATTGATACAACGCAATTGTCAGTAACCAGAGCGGAACTTGCTCATGGTGCGCAGCAGGTTACGCGCATTGAGGGCTCGCTGATTGATCCCGCGCGACAATTTAATCCGCGCTGGTTTGCGCGCAATTTATTGGTATTTGATATCAATCAGCTGGAGCAAAATGCCATAGGTCTGTTTCGCCACACCCAGGCAATTAGTGTGAGTGCCGGTGGCAGCGTGCGTGGGTTGCTGCAACTGGAAAACGGCGCTCCGTTGCCCTGGGCGATACTAACGCTACGTTTGCAATTGCAAGCACCGCAACCAGCACCTGTTTTGCAATTCCAAACCCAGGCAAATCAGTTTGGCGATTTTATTGTGTCGCTCACCGAATTGGCAGCGCCGGAATTTGATATGCCCACACAGGTTTACAACGCGCAATTGCGCATCGCGCGCTGTGCAATTAAATCCGGCTTGCCCGATCCGGATGATGTAGAAAATCTGGAGGTGTTGGCCTTGGCGGCGCAGAACGATGCCCCTGAGTTTGTAGAGTTTGCCACCTTTGAAATAAGGCCCGGTGAACATCAATACTTGCACAGCCATGGGCGAACCGCCTTGTTGGTGAAGCCGAGCGGATAGCAGCTCGCGTTTTTGATTCGATTTTTTCCGTTTAATTTGTGAATGAATTTTCAGCCCATTGAGGGAGACAACAAATGTCTGAATATCTAGCGCCCGGTGTGTTTGTTGAAGAAGTAAGTTTCCGCTCCAAATCGATTGAAGGTGTGGGTACCAGTGTGTGCGGTATGGTGGGGCCTACGCGGTTTGGCCCGGTGCGGGGAACCCCGGAAGTGCTCACCAGTTATGGCGAGTTTGAAAAAATATTTGGCGATTCCGCTGGCTTGGTTTTTACCAAAGACGGTGTAACCCAGCCGGCCGTGGTGAATTATTCTGCGTTGGCGGCGCGTGCTTTTTTTGAGAATGGCGGCAAGCAGTTGTACTTCACCCGCGTCATTGCCGGTGGAAATGATAGTGATGCCTATGGCGCTGGCGGAACGGCGGTAGTGGCATCGGCGACAGCCGCCAATGGCTTGTTGGGAGTTGCTGCGCGCTACCCTGGCGCAGGGGGTAATTTGGATTTGGTGGTGAATTGGCTGGATCAGGAAAATTTGGCGCGCACGCGCAGCTACCAGTCGTTTGATGCGATACCGGATGGCGCAGAGGGCGTGGTTAGCATCAAGGTTCCGCTGGCGAAAGATAAGTTCACAGGCACGATCACTCATCCGGACGGTGAATTTCCGTTAAAAGAAATTACCGCGCTCGTGAAAAAAACGGCAACCGGATTACTGTTTTTAACCGGCAGCAGTGCGGAAATAGTCAACACAGATGAAACTGCCGTGATTAAAGTTGCTGCGAGTGTGCTGGGTGATGGATTAACGCAAGCCGGACTGGCGTTGTTGACCTATGAATTTAAGCAGACCTGGGCAACAGCGCCCACTGGCGACAAGCTGCAAGGCAATACCCCATTTGAATTGGTGTTAAATTCCACCACCAATAACCTAACGCGATTTATTAACGTCAATATTGGTTCGAGTAATATTTTGCGCGGCACATTAAATGTCGCCGGCACTGAATTGACGGTTGTGATTGATGATGGCGATCCGCTAACAAGTGACACGAAAATAATTCCACTCGCGGTATTTAGCGCGTTCACCAGCCCAATTAAATCCCTGAGTTTGCAGCGGTCATTTTCGCTGCAGACGGTGCGCCGCAAAAAAACAGCGGCTGATCCACAAGGTAAACCTGGCGTTGGCGAAACGGTTTACGTCTCGCCGGTGCTGAGTCTGGAAAGCAGTGCCGACAACTATATTGCAAAAATTCTGGCACGCGCACCGCAAAAAAAATTGGATGAACTCACGGTGCCGGTAGTGGCGAGCATTCCGCCCGGCACCTCTTCTGCCAATATTTTTACCGCGCTCTATCAACTGTTTGCGTTGACTCCGACGGCTCTTAACCCAACCTCCGCGTTGAACGCGCCGCTGCATGTCATAGTGCTGGGCAATGGTACCGATGGCGCCTTTCCCAAGGCAATTGATTACGCCGGTGAAATGGACGAGCAGGGACCCACGGGTTTTGCTGCGCTGGAAAATGTTGAAGATGTGTCCATAGTCGCGACTCCGGCGGCCACAGCGGATAAAACACTGACCACCCATCATTCGATAGTGGTGGAGTTGGAAAAGCACTGCATGAAAATGCGCTATCGCTTTGGTCTCGTGGATTCGGGTGAAGATTGGAGCCTTGCAGAAGTACAAAAATTTCGCGATAACTTTGATAACTCGCGCTTGGCACTCTACAGCCCCTGGGTGGTAGTGGCGGATCCTTTGGGCGAGAAAGAAACCGTCAATGCACCGCCCTCCGGTTTTATCGCCGGCATTTATGCGCGTACCGATGTGGATCGCGGTGTGCACAAAGCGCCGGCCAATACCCCGGTTTTAGGCGCACTGCGTTTTTCCCAAAACATCAATAAATTCCAGCAGGAATTGCTCAACCCCAAACACATAAATTGTTTGCGCTCCTTTAGCGGCCGTGGTCATCAGGTATGGGGTGGGCGCACTTTGTCCAGCGACCCTGAATGGAAATATGTCAATGTGCGGCGCTATTTCCTCTATCTCGAACGCTCGGTTGAAAAAGGAACCCAGTGGGCGGTATTTGAACCCAATGGAGAGCGTCTTTGGGCCAATGTGGTGACTACCATCGAAAGTTTTTTATTTAACGAATGGAAAAATGGCCGTCTGCTTGGTAGTAAACCTTCGGCCGCCTATTTCGTGCGCTGCGATAGAACCACCATGAGCCAAAACGATTTGGATAACGGACGTTTGATTTGCGAAGTGGGTGTTGCGCCGTTAACACCGGCTGAGTTTGTTATTTTCAGGATCGGTCAAAAAACGGCAGATGCCTGATTAACATAATCAGATTGATGAAAAATTATTCATGCAAATTTTTGAAATAGTACGGAGATAAATTATGCCTGTACCACGTCCAACTCCCTATTCTGCATTTAATTTCCTGGTGGGAATTGAAGGTATTGATGAAACTGCCGATGTCGGCGGCTTTTCTGAAGTCTCGGGTCTGAATACCGAGGTGACTATCGCCGAATATCGCGCGGGCAATGCCAAAGTAAATTACGTCACTAAAGTGTTAGGTATCAATAAAAGCGGTGATGTCACGCTCAAGCGCGGCGTAATGGGCGCGCAAAATATTTATGAGTGGCTCAATGCCGCCCGCGCAGGCGATGTCAAAGCGAAAAAGGCGTCGGTCACCATCAAGCTTCTCAATGAACAGCGCGATGAGCAGCCGGTAGTGACTTGGACGTTGAAAGGCGTTACGCCGATTAAATGGACGGGGCCAACGCTCACCGCTAAAGGCGGTGGCGATGTCGCTATCGAAGAACTGGTAATGTCCGTTGAATACATCGAGCAGTCTTGATAGCACGGGGCTGGTATGAATTTCAATTTTGGCAGGGTCAGGTTATTGCCCGAGACGCGTTTGCATCGCACGCCACTGTTTGATGTCGCTATGATTGGGCATCTGGAGCGGGTAGCGGATCTGGATTATTTTTTTAATAATCCAGCGATGCTCGCGGATATTCGCATGGCGGGCTATGGCGATCTTTTGGATCTACTGCAGGCCAGCTATTCCCAATACAAAATTGAACTTGAACAGTATCAGCGCGCTAACAAAAAAGATAATGCGGATGTAGAAAACGCCAGCCATCCACCTGAAATTCCGCGGGCCTTTTTGTTGCAGGGATTGCCTATTCCCTTGCGCAGTCTGGAGGAGTTTCAACAATTATTTCCACCGCGCGATGCGGCACCGGCAATATTTGTCAGTCGTCTTGGCGGTAATTACTTTTGGTTGCCGCTTGCCATTGCGGATTTTTTTCAGGCGCAGGTTCTGCAATTGCCGCGACGTTTGTGGATTATTCTGGTTCCACAAGCGCTCGGTGCGGATGCATTTATGGCACCGGACGCCGCCTTGGCTCCGGCGAGTAATGCTCAGCGTGACGCACGGTTGAAAAGCAAATCATTAGCACAGCAGCTCGACGAACTGCTGGAGCGCCAACCTGCGCTCCTGCGCGCGCTGGATTTACCAAATCTTGGATTGCTGTGTTTACCTGACTTTGAGCGACTGCATATTCCTCCTTCGCTAACCCATATTCCTCGCCTGCGCATTGCCAACCCGCTGCCGGTATTTTTGCCGTGCACTAGCAATACCGATGATGGTGTGCTTGAAACCAGTTCAGTTGAAACGGAGCAAGCGGACGAATCCATTTTCTTTGTGGTGCATTTGCAGCGGCTATTACAAGTAATTGCTCGCTTTCGGCGCGATGTTAATTTGTTGCTGGCCTTTCCATTTGATGTGAATCGCAATGCCGAAGTGCCGCAGCATTCGCTGTTGGCAGTGGAGCAATTACAGCAGTGGCAGAAAAATGGTGATGCCATGCTCTTGCGCCATGTGCAATTGGTGTTTCCCTATTTGCAGGATGCGCGCGGCAATTTAAGTTCTCCGTGCGCGCTGCTCGCGGGGCAGACCCTTGCGTCCTCAACGCGACGCGGCGAGTGGCGTTCCATCGCTGGCGTTGCGCTTCCTACGCTGAAGCGCACCTTCCCGTCAATTTCCCTCAAGCTTTGTGCACAATTGCGCGAAGCACCAGGGTTGGCAGTGTTGCGCGAAGAAAATGCCAGCCTGGTATTGGATGATGAGCGAATAGCTGTTCCGTATATCGCTGATCAGCCTTCTACCAATTCAGGTGAGTTAGCACGGTTTATAGGTGGCTTGCAGCGCGCGCTGGAAAATCTTGGCTTGAATTTGGTGTTTGAAAATCAATTTGCAATCGATCAAAGCGAAATTTTGTTGCGTGATTTTTTTACTCGCTTGCATGTGTTGGGCGCGCTGCGTGGTAGCCGGCCGGAAGATGCTTTTAGTTTGCGCCGTCACACCGATGTGGAAGGACAGGTGGTGTTTGAAATTGAAATTTCGCCGGCAATTGCGTTGGATAGTATTCAGGTAGATTTACGCAGCCACCAGAATAATTTGCAAATGGAGGTGCGCAATGGCTAATCCCACACCTGCGGCAGAACCTGTTCCGGTACGCGAATTTATTCCCTTTCGGTTTGTGGTGTTGCTCTACCCTGAGGGCGGCTCTGCTAAACAACCATTGTGTGGTGGGGCGTTTAGTGAGGTGAGCGGTTTTGAATTCACTATGACCCCGAAAACAATTCAGGAAGGTGGGCGCAATTGGGGCGAAGTGCAATTGGCCGGCAACACCAAATTTGCGCCCATCACCTTAAAGCGCGGGATTACTTCACTGAAGGATTTGTACCAATGGTTCGATATTAGCTCACGCCAGGCCAATTACGCGCTGCGCTTGAGTGGCCATATCGATGTGTTTGACCGATCGGTTAATGGTAATGGCGAGCGGGTCAAGCCGGTACTGCGCTGGGAATTAACGCGCGCTATGGCAGTGAAGTTCAAAGGGCCGGATCTATCTGCCACATCGAGTCAGGTGGCTATTGAAGAATTGCAATTAGTGCACGAAGGCATGGAATTAAAAATTGCGCCAGAGGGGGATAACCCATGAGCAGCTTGCAAATTGTGCGCGCGCGTTTGGTGCCGATTAATAATGGCAAGCGCGCACCGGAAAAAGATTGGATTCCGGTGCAATTTAATCCCAATAGTTTGCGCATCAATTATTCCAATACTATGGCAGCGGAGCGTTCCACTGGCCGGAATAAATCGCCGGCGCCGCAATATATCGATAAAAGTGAATCGACATTTTCTGTGCAATTAATTTACGACACCACGGTTCCCGGCCCCGCGAAAGGTGAATTCAGTTGGGGGATTAACGACACACCGGCAGCGGGTGACAAAAGCAGCGCCACCCATGAAGCGAATACCGATGTGCGCAACCTGACCAAAAAAATTACCGATCAATTTATGGATCCCGGTAGTTCGCCTCAATCCAATGGCCACAGCGTGCCGCGCAAATGCCAGTTTGAATGGGGCGCATTTATATTTCGCGGCATGGTCAGCAGTTATAGCGAAACGTTGGATTTTTTTTCACCCGAAGGTATTCCACTGCGCGCAACTGTTGCACTTACCCTAAAAGAAGATTCGTTTCAGTTTGAACAATTGCAAGCGAAAGCTGGCACGCGCGCGGCCTTAACCTTTGCTACACACAATAGTGTGGGTGATGCAACTCCGCCATCCGCACCGACAGCGCCGGCCGCCGCCGCAGCAGCAGCGGGTAAAGACCCAAAAGACTGGCGCGATATTGCTTTACTCAATGGCATTGAAGATGCGCGTGCACAAGTGCGTGAAGCCCTGGCGATACCCAATATTGAATTGCAAAAAATTGCCAATCGTGTCGGTGCACCGGCGATAGGTTTTAGCGTGGGCGCCTCGGCGGAATTGGGTTCATCTATTCCTGGCGCTTTTAAATGGCGGTAGTTTTTATTAAACGGCATTAACAATTGTAAAACCGGAATTTTCTATGGCGCTGGTAATTAATGAATTAATTCTGGAAGTGGAGCGCACTGAACCACTCACTGAATTTGCGGATTATGGACTGCAGAGCGAGGAGCCGCAGCAAAAATTGATTCGCGATTTGGAAATTGCCGAAGAGCGCAATAAGAGGTTGCAACTTGACTGAGCCCATAGCATTAATTTCGGCCCGGCCGCAAATTGCGGTAAATGGCACGGCGCGCGCCGATCTGCAAGCGGCAGTGTTATTTATGCGTGTGAGCTTGCCCTTTACCGGTATGACGCACGCGGAAGTGCGTTTGGTAAATTGGGGCACGAATAGCGACAGTAGCAGCGGCGAAGCTGGCTATGCGTTTCAACAATTGGCGCTGGGCGATGCCGTGGAGTTAACGCTCGGTGATGTGCAAACGCCGCTGTTTAGCGGCGAGATTACCGCGATCGAAGAAGTGTACGGGCAGGGCGCACCGCGCTTGGTGTTGCTGCTGGAAGACAAACTGCATCGCCTGGCCAAGTTGCGCAATAGCCGCGTGTTTGCGGCAACCAGCGTGGATGATCTGGTGCGCAGCCTGTTAAGCGACGTGCGTTTGACGGGCGATATCCAGGTCAGTAGCGATAGCGCTGACTATCACCAATTAAATGAAACTGGCTTGGGGTTTTTATTGCGTGTGCTCGCGCCTTACGGCGTTCCTGTGCGGTATAGCGCAAATGGCGTGCGCGTGAAAAATGATGAAGAAGATGAGCAGCCAGTTGCTATTGATTCGCAAAGTGGCGTGACATCGCTGCGCATAATTGCCGATGTCAATCGCCAGCCGCGCAGCGTGAGTGCGCGCGGTTTTAATCTGGAGGCGAATGAAAATGCCGAGAGTAGCGCGCAGGAATCCGGCGCGAATGGCGGCACAGATGCGCGTCAGTCATTAACGCAATTAAGTTGGGGTAGCGATGCCTTTTTCACTTACCCGCCTGCGCGCCATCAGGCAGAAGCGGACGCTTGGGCGCGCGCTGCCATGCGTAATCAAGCGCAAACGTTTTTGCACGGGGAGCTGCTCGCGAGTGGTAATGCCAATCTGCGCGCCGGTAAAGAAATTGAATTAAGTGGTGCATCGTCGCGCGTGAATGGTAAGTATCGCATTGTGCATGCGCAACATTTGTTTGATACCGCCAACGGATATCAAACACGCGTGAAAATCGCGCGCGCCAGTTGGAATCTGTGACGATGGAATTCAGTCCGCTGTTTCAAACCTTACATCTTGCGCGCGTGCTGGACAATCAGGATCCGCAGGGGCGTGGGCGAGTGCAAGTGGAATTGGTGGTGAATCAACTGGCGCTCTGGGCCAGTTGTATGACCAATAGCGCTGGGCAGGATTATGGTTTCAGTTGTTTGCCGCGCAAAGATGAAATGGTGGTACTTGCGTTTATGGGGCCGGATCAGGCGATTGTGTTGGGCTCCGTCTGGAGCGGCAATAATTCGCACCCGCAGGATGCACAACCGGCAGAAGATATTTATGCGCTGATCACACCGGGTGGAACCAAGTTAGTGATGGATGAATCAGCCGCGCCGCGCGTGCATATTGAAACACCGGCGGGCCATAAAATTACTATTGATGATACCGGCGCAGGTGAAGTAATTATTGAGCGCGGTGGCGATCAAGTGAAATTATCCGCCGAGGGAATTGCCATCACCAGCTCACTCAAAGTGAAGGTAGAGGCGGCGCAGGTCGATGTGAGTGCGGCCATGGTAAAAGTGGACGCGGGTATGAGCCAATTTTCAGGCGTAGTCAAATGCGACACCTTGATTGCGACCTCAGTGGTGGGAACCAGTTATACACCGGGAGCAGGAAATCTATGGTAAAGCACGAGCCGTTATTGCGCGCCCCCTGGTATGCCGATGCGAGTGACGGCACGCTTTTGCATCGCTATCTGCAAGATGATTTTGTGGAAGCCTTTATTCAGGAAGCGCAGCAGGAAAAATTGCAAGCCAATCGCCATCAGGCTTGGATTTCTGCTGACAAATTTGGCGCGCAGCATCCGCGTTTGCGTTTACCCTTACAGCGTGCGTTTTACATGGTAGCTACCGAGGCAGTGTGCAACTTGCCCGGCAAGCCGGCGTTTACGCCGAAAAAAATTATTGCTGCCGGTTTTGTGGTGCGTAAAAAAATTAAATCGGGTTTGCAGCTCTGGCGTTTGCGCGATGGTAAAGCACTCGGCTGGCAATCACCCAGTGGTTTGGACTTGACGCAGGACCCGGATTTGGCCAAACGCAATGCGCTCAATCCCTTGTTAAAAATTCGCGGCATAAAACCCATTGCCAATACCGCCACCGGTTTTAGCGGCGAGCAAACTTATCCGCTCCACGCGCGCGTGGTGCATACCGAGCAAGGGCCGCGCACCTTATTGTTTGGGTATTTGCCGTTGAATGGCCAACGCGAAGTGGATGAATCAACGAATCAACAAGCTGCTGGACAAACGGTTTCAGCTGCAGGTTACCTCGCTGAACTGGAATGGCCGTTTGGCAGTTGGGATGGGCTTGTGCGCGACACGGCCCTATGCAATTGCACCGGCAGCTTGCAAGACGTCATTCAGAAAATGTGCGATCAATTTGGCTGGGATGCGTCCTTGCAATTACAAATAAAAAATGGCGTACCCACGCGCGCCTCTGGGCGGCTACTCGCGCTGCTGGTGAATCGCTATCAAATTGGCGATGCAACAATTGCTGACAATGACTCGCTGCGCGCACTCTTGCAATCCATGCCGATTTTTACGCGCCTGTTAAGCGCACAGGAACTGGTCAGCATGCGGCAGAATTTTCCGCTGTTTATTCAACAGGCGCGGCAACAGAACATTATTCGCACCAGCCTATTGGGCTACCTGCAGGAACACAGTGAGGTTGTTTCGCGTTGGTATAACCGCAATGAAGCGCGCATGGCACAGGGGCGGGATGAAGATAAAACTCACCAAAACTCCACGCCCGGCTTTGATGCGCTGGAAAATTTTAACGGTCATCTTTATATCACCGAAGCACTGGCGCAAACCTGGCGCGCACAAATGTTGGCGCGTGCCGAACAAATTAATAATGTGATTGAAGCTGCCTTGCCCTTGCCGCGCTACACGCAAGGAAAAGATGAGACCTATTTTGTGCAGCCGTTTATGCGCTATCGCGATGAATGCGATTGCGAAAAAGTGTGCTGGGGTCAACCCAGTTTTGAATTCACCGTCGCTAGCCCTTTTGATACCCAAACCGTACGCCCGAGTGTGATTCAGTTGCCGGAGCTACGCGATATTAAAAAAGGTATGGCCAAGGGCGTTACTTTTCTTACCCCCAAATCCGTTGCCGATTTAATGCTGAAAATTGCACCGACTATGGATATGAAAGAACAGCAGTCGCGCTCACCGCTCGATGCCTGTTTGGGTTTCAGTATCAGTTTCAGCATTCCAATCATTACGATTTGCGCGATGATTTTGTTGATGATTGTACTCAACTTGCTCAATTTAATTTTTCGCTGGCTGCCCTACGCGATTTTAGTTTTGCCGCGCCTGTGTCTGCCGCGCGTCAATGTCAATGGTGATAACCCATGATCAACACATGCCGGGGTGAATGATGGCGATGACACCGGGCTTTTCGCTGGATGGCATTAGTGAAGGCCGTTGCCATTGGGCGACAGGCAACGACAGCGTGCGCGATGTGCTGTGGAATATTTTACTTACAACACCGGGCGAGCGCTTGATGCGCCCGGAATTTGGTGCGGGCTTGAAACAATTTATCCATCAGCCCAACAACGAAACGACCCGGCGATTAATTGCGGATCAGGCGCGCACCGCCATTCAGCGCTGGGAGCCGCGTATTCAGGTGTTGGAAATTCGGGTGGACACGGTGGCGCAATCACTGAATGAAGTAGCGCTGCGTATTTTGTATCAACTGCCGCATAGCGGTGAACATCACAGCTTACAACTGGGGCTGCAATTGCAGAGCTAGATTATGCCGTTACCTATTACACAATTAGATGATCGCCGGTTTGATGATTTGGTGGCCGAAGCGCGCCAGCGGTTGGTATCGCAATTGCCGGAGCTTACCCAAGTGGTGGAAGGTGATCCGCTCTATGCTATTACCGATTTAATGGCCTGGATGACGGAAACCATTATTTATCGCGCGAATTTAATTCCCGAGCGCCAGCGCCAGGCGTTTTTAAATTTATTGCAAATTCCGCTGCGCCCGGCGTTACCGGCGCGCGGGTTGGTAGCGATTCACTCCAGCAGCAAGCAGGCGCAACTGCCCAAACTCTTGCCCGATGCGACGCGCTTGAGTGCCGGTAAAATAATTATTTCCACGCGCGGTGAATTGCAACCCACGCCGTTAACTTTGCGCTTGATGATTAAAGAACGCCTGGGCATGAACGAATTAAATGCAATGGGCGTGAACCTTACGCAATTGCGCGAGTTGTATAACTTTGGTGCGCAAACGGCGGCACCTTTTCGTCCGCGCAGTTTTAATCTGGGCAGTGATCGCCCCAGCCTGCAGCAATCGCTAGATAAAAAATATTATCTGCTATTGCATCTCAACGATAAAAAATTGGTGCAACACAAAGATAAATTACGCGCGAATCTTGCGGGCAAAATTCTCAATATTGGTCTTGCGCCCGTCACCGACTTGCCCGCCGAGATTGCGCGCGAATTGCCGCCGCGCGCACTGCGGTGGCAGTTGTTATGGCAGCAATCGGCCGACAGTCAGCGCGCTGAATTATTGCCGCTGGAAGTGTTGGATGATTCCTCGCGCGGTGCGCGCCAGAGCGGTGTGGTGCGCATAAAAATTCCCGCCAATTTTCAAGCCTTTAATTCCGAGTTCACTCAGGACCCGAAATACGCCGGCATGAATAACACCCCGCCGGAAGCGCCGGTGGATGTTGATCCGCAGGCCATCATTGCCTGGCTGTGCCTGAGCGCGCCGGATGACCCGGATTTTTCGCTTGGTTTTATGGCGGTGAACGCGGTGGACGTAGTGGCGCAGGAGTTGGTGCAAGACTTATTGATCGGCATGGGCGATGGTCGCGCCGGGCAGGTGGCCAATTTGAACCGTAGCGATGTGGATGCCGCCAGTTTGCAGATCGAAGTGAGCGAGAACGGCGCCTATGTGCCCTGGCAGCCAGTAGCCAACTTTACCGGTTGTAGCCTGAATGACCGGGTTTATCAATTTGATGCGGCGTCCGGCAGCGTGATCTTTGGCGATGGAATTCGCGGCAAGCGCCCAGGCCCGACTGAGCGCATACGTGCGGCGCGGTTTTGTGCTGGCGGTGGCAGCAATGGCAACTTGCCTGCCGGCAGTGTGAAGCAATTACTCTCTGCCGGCAGCGCGGAGCTGAAACTGGAACAGGGCTGGCCGCTCAGTGGTGGCTTGGACGCTGAAACAGTAGCGCAAGCCGAGCAGCGCATTCCCGCCGAGTTGCGCCATCGTGACCGCGCCGTGACACGCGAGGATTTTATTCAACTGGCGCAAGACAATCCCATAGTCCCGGTGGGCCGTGCCGAGTTGATTCCTGGCCTGATGCCGGGCAATTCGCTCGATGCTACCCAACTGGATGTTCCGGGGGTAGTTAGCCTGCTAGTGATGCCACCGGCGGAGCCGGCCCTGAGCGCTGCACCCAAGCCGAGCGCGGGTTTGCTGGCGGATCTCTTTCGCTATCTCGCCCCGCGCACCCTGCTGGGGACCGAGCTGTATGTGCTCAGCCCACAATTTGTCCCGGTCGCGCTATCACTCAGCGTAGAGGTCATGGATCGCAGCAACCTTATCAGTGTCACCCGCGCGGTAGAGCAAAGCTTGTTAAGAAGTTTGTGGCCATTGGCCCCCGGCGGGTTCGATGGCAAAGGCTGGCCGCTGGGCCGCGAGCTGGATGTGAATGAGCTGCGCACACTGGCCGGGCGCACGGCAGGCGTACTGGCGATCAACGCGCTGCACCTCTATCACCAGACGCGCGATGGCCAGTGGCACAAGGTCAACAAATTGCGCATGGATGCCTACCAACTGCCGGAGTTGACCGAGGTGCATATTGAAG
>JAGKXA010000097.1 GCA_021151615.1 Cellvibrionaceae bacterium
CACAGGATGCGCTCCAATCGATCCGGGTCATGCAAGAGTAAATCGGGGCGTTTGTATTCAGCGAAGCGGCGCGCAAAACCCAGCGTCAAAATGCTCGGGTCCAGCGGCATCTCCTGGGCTAGGTCGCAATGTTCAGATAGTGTGGATTCTTTGCGCCATTGGTGTAACAAGCGCAGGCGCGCGTAGTCCACCAGATTGGTGCGTCCTTCATTGGCCAGTTGCCACAATTCCTGATCACTCACCTCATTAAGCCGGGCGAGATTCAGTTTGCTCCAATCTTTGCGCCAGCGCTCCTTACCGAAGAGGCGGGTCCAGAGTTGATCGGCCAGGGGCGAATCCCAGGTTGGCATATGCACACCATTGGTGACATGCCCAACCGGCACCTCGCGTTCGGGCCAGCGCGGGTAAATGGTTTGGAATATGCGCCGGCTTACCGCACCGTGCAGGGCGCTGACGCCATTGCTGTGGGCGCAAGTGCGCATGGCAAGCCAGGCCATATTGAAGGGTTCGCTTTCATCTTTGGGATTGGCGCGCCCCAAGGCAATAACATCCTCTACCGTGATACCCATCTCGGCGCCACTGTTATCCGCATAGCGGCGCAGCAACTCGGCCGGGTAGCGATCAAACCCGGCTTCAACCGGAGTGTGGGTTGTAAACAGGTTGCCCATACGCGTCGCCCACAAGCCCTGCCAAAAATCGCAGTGATTCCGCTTGCAGTAGTGGCGAATTCGCTCCAGGGTTGCAAAGGCCGCATGACCTTCATTGAGGTGGCAGATGTCCACTTCCATGCCCAACTTCTCCAGCAGACGCCAGCCGCAAATTCCCAGCACAATTTCCTGCACCATGCGCAGCTCGCTGCCACCGCCATAGAGCTTGCTGGTAATGCCGCGATCGCTCGGTAAATTGCGTGGGTCATTGCTGTCCAACAGGTAGAGTTTTACGCGGCCCACCTGTGCTAACCAAACGCGGAAGCACACTTCGCGGCAGAGGAAATGGGCTTTGATAATCATCCAACTGCCGTCTGGCCCGCGCAGCGGTTGAATGGGCAGGCTGCCGGGGTCGTTGTACAGATAGGTTTCCTGCTGGGAGCCCTGGCGATTAATGCTTTGGTGGAAATAGCCCTCTTGATAGAGCAGGCCAACGCCCACTAGCGGCAAACCCAAATCGCTGGCGGTTTTTAAATAGTCACCTGCCAGCATGCCCAGCCCGCCCGCGTAGAGTGGCAGCGCATCGCAGATACCGAATTCCATACTGAAATAGGCCACGCAGCGCAATGGAGAAGCGGGGTAGTAGTGTTGATACCAGGCGGGTTCCTGCAAGTATTTTTGGTGCGCGATGACTAAACGATCCAACAGCTCGAGAAAATTTTTATCCTGCGCCAGCATAGAAAAATGCTCATCGCTGGTGAGCTGCAATACCAGTACCGGGTTGTGCGAATAATTCCAGATGTCTGCATTGATTTGCCGCCAGAGTTCATCCAGCGCGTGATTCCAGCTCCAGTGCAGATCCAGCGCGAGCGTGTGCAGTACGAGTAAATTTTCAGGCAGTGAGCGATCAAATTGCGGCATAGTATTTATCCCTCGCCGGTTGACTTAACTGCAAAATTCCCGGTGGCTATTCCACGAGCGTCATATGTGAAAAATCCTCTTGCTCAAAATAGCGAATATTGTCGAGCGTAATGGCGGCGATGCTGGTTAATGCCTCGCGCGTAAAAAATGCCTGGTGGCCAGTAATGACAACATTAGGAAAGGTGAGCAAGCGCGCAAAAATATCGTCCTGCAATAAATTGTTCGATTGATCTTCAAAAAATAGATTGCCTTCCTCTTCGTAAACATCCAAACCCAGGTAGCCAATTTTTTTTGTCTTCAGTCCGGCAATGACGGCGCGCGTATCAATTAAACCGCCGCGCCCGGTATTGATTAGCATCACACCGTCTTTCATGGCTTCAATGGTTGCCGGGTTAATTAAATGGTGGGTGTTTTTGTTGAGTGGGCAGTGGAGCGAGATAATATCGGCGGCGGGCCAGAGGTCATCGGGTGCAACATAGCTTATCCCGGCGGCGGCCAGCGCGTGATCTGGCTGGGGGTCATAGGCGATTACTTCGCAACCAAGGCCTTGCATGATGCGCGCAAACGTCTGGCCAATTTTTCCGGTACCTATAACGCCGACAGTTTTCTTGACCAGATCAAAACCCAGCAGGCCATTGAGCGAGTAATCATTGTCGTGTACGCGGCGGTAGGCGCGATGCAATTGGCGGTTGAGCATTAAAATTAATCCCAGCGCATGTTCTGCAACCGCGTGCGGTGAATATTCTGCAACCCGTGCAATTTTAATATTCAGCGTTTTTGCCGCAGTTAAATCGACCTGATTAAAACCGGCGCAGCGCAGCGCCACCATTTTTACCCCTGACTGCGCGAGTTGTTGTAAAACCCCGGCATTCAATTGGTCATTCACAAAACAGCACACAGCAGTGCAGCCTTGTGCCAATATGCAGGTGTGCGAATTAAGTTGTGTTTCGTGAAAAATAAGTTGTTGTGGCCGTTCCAGATTTTCGTTTGCGGCCGTTAAAAATTCGCGGTCATAGGGTTTGCTACTGAAAACAGCAACTTTCATAAGCAGTTTCCTTTTTGTAACCTTTGGGTGTTTTTTTGCGTATGACTCTGCATGTATTGATTACAGAGTCTAGACCTAAATGTTGAGGCCTGTTTGTAAAAGGTAGTTAGCCGCCAGGTGCGAATTGTGGCCGTTTGATGATGCGAATAGTCTGTTGCAAGAGTGTGCTGTAAGCCTGGGCGATGGCGTTGGAATTTGTGCTACAGGGGATGCGCAACCTGATGGGTTGGCTGGCAAGAATCTGCTGGGTTTGCAGGTCTATCCAGTCTGCACGCGCTTCGAGGACAGCTTGATCGGCAAAGGCATCCAGGCGTTGGATATCCAACCTGAGTGAATAACCAGGGCGCTGTTTGCCCGGCCAGGGAAATTGCACAACACGCCAATCGCGCTGGCTGGCTTGCAACTCCAGGGTTAGCACCCGTGTAATACCCCGTTCCAGTGGCTCTGCCCAGTAGTGGTTTTCCTGCAGCACCAATTGCTGTGCATTTTTCCAATAGGCAATTTTGGTGTGCTGTAAATATTCCGGAATACTGATGGGGCCAACACCCACAAACTGATTAACCGGTGTTTGTTCGCTGACGGTAAAATCCGCCGCACTGGCACTCAAGGCGAAATATTCTTTACGTGGTGAATGTTGGCAAGCGCAGACGCTGAGCAGGGCAAGCAACAGCAGGATTTTTTTTAGCATTTAATTTTCCTCCGGGGTTTGTTTGCCGCGCAGTAAAGACTCGGGCTGTTGCTCCAGGGTATCGCTCAGGTCACGCAAGGAATTGGCGGAACGGCTGACGTCTTTCAAGGTGCGATTGAGTTGATAAACCAGCGGTGAATCTTCAGCGAAAGTGGTGTCCAGGGTTTGTGCGGTGTTATTGAATTGCGCAAGGCTCTGCTGCAACTGTATCAGGGTGCTGTTCAGATTCTGTGTGATGGCCGGCGCTTGCTGGTTCAGTGAATGCAGTAGTGTGGTTAGCTCGCTACTGGTTTTGGTTAACTCCTGGCTAATGTTGTTAATATCGCTGCGCAAACTTATAGCGGTTTGATCGATGGAGTCTGCGGCGGTCTTTACGCTGCCCAGGGTTTTTTCAACTGTGCCGCTTTCCACCAATTTAGCAATATTGGCACTGAGTTTCTCCAGATTATTAATCACCCCTTTGATGTTCAGGTCTTGCAGGTTTTTGGATATTTCCTCAAATTCTGTACCTACTGTTGGCAATTCGAGAATATCATTTTGAAACCCGTATAAATGCGCAGGCATGCTGGGGAAAAAGTCCAATTCCACATAGAGTAATCCGGTGAGAAAACTCTGGTAGTTGAGTTGCGCACGCAACCCCCGCTGGATGGCACCCTCAAAAAATTCCTGGTCAACATTGGCCCCTTTGCGGTTAATGCGTTGTAAGGCTAATTCGGCAGTTACGGCGGTAAGGACATTTTTATCATCACTTTGGAAATTGATTTGTATATCGGTGATTTCACCGAGCACTACGCCTTTTAATTTTATGGGGGCACCTATCTGCAAGCCCTGCACAGAACCTTCAAAATACATAATGACTCGCTCTTTATGGGAAAAGAGTTGGCCACCGGAAAAAAACAGCAGTGCAATAAACACTAACAGGAGTGCGCCGACAATAAAGGCTCCAATCACAACAGACCTGGGTTTGCTCATAAGGCTCCTGTTTTTCAATAGGCGTTTTAATAAACGTTTCAATTAGCGCTTAACGCGCAGTGCCGGCGCGACTTAAAAACTGGCGAACTTTTTCCTCTTGGCTGTGTTCCAGTAATATTTTGGGATCGCCGGAATCCAACATGGTTTTGGCTTGTGCATCCAGAAATACGCTGTTAGTGCCAATGGATAAAATGCTGGGTAATTCATGGGAGACAATAATCACCGTGGAATTCAATGCGGCACACACCTGCACAATCAGCTGATCAAGGCGCAAGGAACTGATGGGATCAAGGCCCGCAGAGGGTTCATCAAAAAATAATAGCTGTGGGTCCAGTGCAATAGCGCGCGCAAGGCCAGCGCGCTTGTGCATACCGCCACTCAATTCGGATGGGTAAAAGGCTTCATAACCGGCCAGCCCTACCAGGGCCAATTTGTAGGCGACTGTTTCGGCAATTTGCGCTTCCGATAAATCGGTATAAAGCTGCAAGGGCAGGGCGACGTTTTCTGCGAGGGTCATGCTGGAAAATAGCGCCCCTGATTGATAAGTAATACCCCAGCCTTGCAGCAATTGCAGGCGTGTATTTTCGTCGGATTGATAGAAGTTAACGCCTTCGTAAAGCACTTCACCTTTGCTGGGGGCAAGCAAGCCAATCATGTGTTTTAGCAAGGTGGTTTTGCCACACCCGCTGCCGCCGATAATAAAAAAAATATCGTTTTTGTGGATAGCAAAATTCAAATGCTCCTGCACCACACGGCTGCCATAGCCGATACTCAGGTCGCGCACTTGAATAAAAGCGGGACTATTCACAATGTTAAATTCCCAATTTGTCGTAGAGAATATTAAACGCCGCATCGGCCACGACCAGATACACAATTGCGCGTACTACCGCATTGGTTGCTGCCATACCCACAGCGTCGGAATTGCGGCCGCAATAAATACCTGCCTGACAACCTGCCAGTGCAATTAAAACACCAAAGAAAATACTTTTTACCAATCCGGTGGTGATATCGATCCAATCCACCGCACCCTGGGTCTGCAAAATATATTGCACAAAATTCACATCCATACTGGTGGCCACTATGGCGCCGCCAATAATGCCGATCACATCGGCGTAAATACATAACAGTGGCATTACCAGCACCAGGGCAATTAACCGCGGCAACACTAAAAATTCCATGGTGGAAATGCCCATGGTTTTTAATGCATCAATTTCTTCATTGACTTGCATGGTGCCCAATTGCGCTGCGTAAGCGGCACCGGTGCGGCCCGCCATGATTACCGCCGTCATGAGCGCGCCCATTTCGCGCACCATGCCAATGGCCACCAGATCTGCCACATACACCTGCGCCCCCAGCTGACGCAATTGCACTGAGCCAAGGTAGGCGAGAATCATGCCGACCAGTAACGCAATCAGGGTCACTATGCCCAGTGCGCGCGGGCCAGACTGTTCGAAAAAAAATAAAATATCCTGACGCCGGGTTTTAGCGCTACCTCTTACCCAGTTGCCCAGTGCCAGCGCAACTTCGCCGATAAAACCCAGTGTGGCCTCTGTCGTTTGCCCCAGGTTGCGCAGGATTTTTATCAATGCTTGTTTGCGGGTAATGGGGCTGCCGGTGTTTGCAGGTTGGTAGACGGGAATACTGGTGGCGAGGGTGAGTAACTGCTGCAAGCTCGCAGGTGTTTGTTGCCAATTAAATTGGATCTGCTGTTGTTCACAGTGGCGTAACAAGGGCAGGAGTGCGATAGCCAGGCTTGAATCCCAGTGCTGCAATGCGCGCGTGTTTAGCGTTAGCGTGCGGCATGCTGCTGGCACAGCGGCAATCAGCTCGGTGGCGACAGGTGTGTTGCCCAGATGCCAATCACCCATGAGCTGTAATTCACAGCGGGTTTCGTCCCGGGTTGCGTCTTGTTCAATGCAGTAGAGCAAGGCGTTTTCCTGCGCGATGGAAGTGATGTTTATTTGATCATAGCCCTTCGACTGTGAAATTTAAAAGCATGCCTGCGAAATAGGGCGGTTTTATTTGTTGGCTTTTGATCCGTATCAGCTAAATAATGCGCGCCTGTGGCGAGTAGATAGTGAATAGATACCACAACGATAATCAATAGATACTGTGAGCGATTGATAATTATGGCCAGATTGCTGTTCAAACTTGCCCAGATTCCCGCTGATGAGGCGCAGGATATTCGCGCGTTGCTCGATGAAAACCAGATTCGCTATTACGAAACCGATGCCGGTTTTTTTCGTGTGGGGCTGGATGCAATCTGGTTGGCCGATGACTCGCAGGAAGAGCAGGCGCGCAACCTTATTCGCATTTATCAGGAAGAGCGCAGTGCCCGTCAGCAGGCGAGCTACGCAGAGTTAGTGGAAGCGGGACAGGCACCGGGTGTGTGGCAGCATTTTTGTGCGCAGCCCATCCGCTTTTTGCTGCTGGTCTGCGCAATTATTTTTGTGGCAGGCTTAACGCTGGTGCCGTTTTTAATGCTGTTAAAACACGCCTAGTTTTCAGTGTCTGTTTTGCTTAGGCTTCGGCAATAGCACCTTTGCCGATTCCCTCATAGGCTTTTACACGAATAAAGGTTTCCGGGTTTTCCTGGCGGGTTTTGTGGGCGATGTGATGGGCGATAAATTCCACGGTGCTATCGGTATCAATTAAATAGCAGCAGCGCTGCGGCAGGGTGATTTCAAACGGCCCCTGCTGGGCATCGTAGGCGAAGCGATAATAATCCATGCCATCGAATTGTGGTTTGCCCACCAGGTCTTCGCGTGTACCCAGGTAAATATCTTCCCAGGCATCGGCCCAGCGTTGTTCCAACAAAGGCGATTTTTTGCCGTTGGCCCAGATATCGATCCGCGACCGATGACCGTGGGCAATACGCTGGCAATTTCCCAAATGCTTTTTCAAGCCGTGGCTGTAGTGATAGTAGGCACCATCAATAGCTTCAGTCGTGAAGTCCAACTCCAAACGAACGTGTTGTGGGAAAAGTGGTTTGAGTTGGGTGATACACCAGGCCGCTACCGATTCGGCGGTAAGGTCTTCTGCATCCACCAGCGCAATTGCATCGCGCGGTGAGCGGGTGCTGAGGAATTCGCCTTTAGCCCCGAATTTCCATTCGATAGTGAGGTAATCCCCCTCTTCGGTGATGCGAATATTGGGCGAGCGCACCGGCACGGCGAGGCGGTGATCCAGTTCTTCATCCAGCCACTTGCGGGTCAGCTTTTTTACCGTACCGAAGTCGCACACCATGCCCTGTTCGTCCAACTCACCCAGCAGGCGCACATTGGCCAGCCAGGTTTCCCCCAGCAAGCCGCGCAGCGGGTCGAGGAAACTGAAATCGACATTGGTGAGATTATCGACAAACAACAACATAGCAAAACCATTAGGGCAATTCGGAAGGACGGCCATGATACCACTTAGTGTTCAGGGTTTGTTCGGTGGTTTTGGACTGCTAATTACATCTTCTGCGTATTTTCTCGCGCCTTAGTTTTACGGGTTTTAAAACTCTGGTCTATTCTCATGTGATTGATCAACAGGTCTCAAGTGATTGATCAATAGGGTGCTTTATGGTGTTAACCATGGAGTTATCGGTTGGAGGCAAACAGGGGAGGTGTGTTTGGTTGGGTGGGTGAAGAGGTTGATGGGCGCGATTTGCCAATACCTGGTTCCGGGTGTTGGGCTAATGCTTCTGCTGCAAAGTGCGATGGTATCGGCTCAGGCGTCCGAGGCCGGGTTACGCGTGGCATTCGTCTACAACTTCCTCAAATTTATCGAGTGGCCAGCGCGCTCTGGCGATGACCTCTATCTGTGTGTTGTGGGTGCCAGGGACGTAACGCGCGAGTCGCTCAGCCAAATCAATAATAAAAGTAACCAAAAAGCCACCATCAGGGTGCTGTTTCTGGATAAGGTCAGTGAGGTGGAGCCGCAACTGGGGCGTTGTCATTTGGTGTATGTCCCTACCACCGGCGCAGACTTGCCTCTACCCGCTACCCTTCCTGATGGCGTATTGCTGGTAATGGATGAGCCAGATCAAAACGATGGCCGCGTTGCCATTGCATTAAACCGAACCCGGGAAGACCGTATTGAATTCCAGATCAATGAATCTGCCGTTAAGCAGGCGGGCGTTAAGGTCAGCAGCCAATTACTCAAACTGGCCAGGAAGCAAACGGGAGGGACACTGTAATGTCGCTCCATAAATCCACTTCATTGGCCCGGCGCATGGGCCTGCTTACCATGTTGTTAACCAGTATCGCTGTGCTGGGGGCAAGCCTCGCCAGCAGCTGGCAGCAGTACAACTACGTCTGCGGCCAGATCAACAAACAGGTACAAGTATTGGCTGAGGCTACCGCCATTAACCTGGGAGCAGCCAGCATGTTTGTGGATGCCGATGCGGCCCACCAAACCCTGAATGCCCTGAGGGTAGAGCCCAAGGTATTGGCAGCACGCCTGCAATTGGCCAATGGGCAGGTGCTTGCCGATTACCAGAGCGCCGGCGCGACCATGCCGCTGGATACCCAGGTAAAAGTAAACGTGGGCTGGGAGGGTGAAAATCTGGGCCAGCTCGAGCTGGACGTCACCCTGGAGCCCCTGCGACGCGAGTTTTATAGCCAGGTGATCTGGATTCTTGCCATTGCACTGGTTGCCATTTTGACCTGCGGGATTTTGGCGCGCGTGTTGATCAGTTCGGTGTTGCGTCCGCTGGGTATCCTTAGTGAGATTGCCCAACAGATTGGCCATGAGGGCAATTATCAGGAGCGTGCGCCTAACCCGGTGACCCAGGATGAAGTGGGTAAGCTCACGTTGCGCTTTAACAACATGTTGGATCGCATTGAGGGGCAGGATGCTGAGTTACGCCAGCACCGTGAACTGCTGGAACAGCGGGTAATCGCCCGCACGCTGGAGTTGGAAACCGCGCGCGCGCAGGCGGAAGCTGCCAGTAAAGCCAAAAGTGAATTCCTGGCGGTGATGAGCCATGAAATCCGCACCCCACTCAACGGCATTATGGGTATGACCGGCCTGCTGTTGGATACCGAGCTGGATTCCAAACAAAAACGCTTCGCGCGGGTAGCGCGCCGCTCCAGTGAGGATCTGTTGCTGATCATTAATGACATCCTCGATTTTTCCAAAATCGAGGCTGGCAAACTTGAGCTTGAATACCGCCCCTTCCAGCTTAACCTGCTGGTGGAGGACATTGCCGAGCGCTACGCCCCTATCGCCCAGGGCAAACAGTTGGAGCTGCTGTGCAAAACTCCATTACCACCCATGTCTGTGGTGGGTGACTCAGCTCGCTTGGGGCAGGTTCTGACTAACTTGCTCAGCAATGCCATCAAGTTCACCGAAAAGGGTGAAGTAGAAATTGAAGTAAACCTCTCAGCCGAACGGGGTGACAGGGTGCACCTGGCGTTTTGTGTGCGCGACACGGGGATTGGCATCACTGAAGAGCAACAGGGACGCCTGTTCCAATCCTTCACCCAGGCCGATTCCTCCATGGCGCGCAAATATGGTGGCACTGGTCTGGGGTTAACTATCTCCCAGCGCCTGGTACAGATGATGGGGGGGGAGATAAAACTCTACAGCAAGCCGGGTGAGGGTAGCCGCTTCCAGTTCTCGCTGGAGCTGGAGCGCGTACAAGACACGCAGGATTATCAATTGGTAGATGGGTTCGGCAAATTGCACACCCTGGTGGTCGATGACAACCCGACCAATCGCGAGATTCTGGATTATTGGCTCAAGTCCTGGGGCATGTCGCCGGTGATGGCTGCGTCTGCCCCCGAGGCGATGGCGCTATTGTTACAACAGCATCTAGCGGGAACCCCATTTGAATTAATGCTGACCGATTGGGCCATGCCGGATATGGACGGCGGCCAACTGCTGGATGCGCTGGCGGCGGATGGTCGATTCAATGATCTGGCAATCATAGTGCTCAGTTCTGCGGGTATGGCAGCGCGCCCTGACATAGCGGCGCGAGCCCCCTTGCTACTTAAACCCGTGCGTCAATCCGAACTGCACAACCTGATTGCCCAAACCCTGGCGGGCGACTTGAGCGCGCGCGCAGTCCCGCAAGTGGAGGCTGGTGCAGAAGCCAGGTTACCCAAACTGCAGGGGCGCATCCTCCTCGCGGAAGACAACCCGGTAAACCAGGAAGTCGCCAGCGTCATGCTGCAGCGTTTGGGCGTGTCCATGAAGATTGCCAACAATGGCCAGGAAGCCCTGGAACATGTTCAGTTTGAACATTTTGATTTGGTATTGATGGATTGCCAGATGCCGATTATGGATGGCTTTGAAGCCACGGCCCGGATTCGTGAGCGCGAGAAAGACCTGGGGTTGCCCTACATCCCCATTATTGCGCTTACCGCCAACGCTATCAGTGGTGATCGCGAACATTGCCTGGCGAAGGGCATGGATGATTATCTGAGCAAACCCTTTTCCCAGCAGCAACTGCATGAGGTGTTATCGCGTTGGTTGCGCTCCCGTGCAGAGAACCTTGTGGAAACCAAGTCGCTGAATGGGGCTGCACAGGGTAGGGCAATTGGTGGTCAGATACTGCCCTCTGCCGAAACGGAAGTCGAGATTGATCAACAGGTTATTCGCCAGTTGCGTGAGCTGCGCGAAGGGCTACTGTTGCGAATTATCCAGCTATTCCGCTCCACCAGCCCGGATTTGCTGGCGCAACTGGCGAGCGCGGTAGAAGAGCGCAACGCCGAAGCCGCCTACAAGACAGCACACAATTTTAAAAATAGCGCCGCCAACCTGGGGTTAGTGGAGCTGGCGGCCGCCTGTCGTGAATGTGAGGCCAGCGCCCGCCAGGGGCATATGGAGCAGGCAGATAGCCAATTGGAAGCCATCCAGTCTCTGTACGAATTGTCGCTGCAGGCGTTAGCCCTGCTGGAGCAGGAGGAGCAAGTCCAGTGAAGAATCCCGGTGCTGTTACCACCAGCCAACCAGCAGTCATCACTCTCGGCAACGCCCCGGGAGGGGAATGGGTATTAGTTGTTGAGGACGATGAAGCAGCGCGTCTGACTACCAGTATTACGCTGGAGCGTGCAGGCTATAGGGTGATAGAAGCGACGGACTGCGCTAGCGCACGCGCACAATTTAGCGCACGCCGTCCAGATATAGTGTTGTTGGATGTGCTCTTGCCCGATGGTGATGGCTTTGGTTTATGCCGCGAATTATTGGCACTCCCCGGTGGTAAAGACTTGCCTATTGCGATGGTCACCGGGTTGGATGACCTCAATTCTATCCATCAAGCCTATGAATCCGGTGCGACCGATTTTATTACCAAGCCGGTGAGCTGGGGCACATTACCGTATCGCATTCAATTTATTTTGCGCGCGAGCAAAGCCTTTCGCGATTTAAGCATCAGCGAGGGCAAAACCCGCGCGCTGCTTGCTGGAATTCCCGACATCATCTTGCGCATTGATCGCGACGGACATGTGTTGGATATGCAAGTAGGTGCCTACGTGAATGACATGGAAGAGTGGGTGATTCACGACCCGGAAACTGGCGATGGTCATTTACCCGGCCCGGTTTACCGCAGCCTGGCCACACCCATTCGCCGTGTGTTTGCCGGCCAGGGCGAACAGTTGGTGGAATTTGAGTGGACCCAGAAAAATCATTTGCGCACCTGGGAAGCACGCCTGTTATTGCGCGAGCGCGATGAAATGGTGATGGTGGTGCGCGATATCACCCAGCGCAAACAACAGGAATCAGAATTGCGCTTGTGGGCCAAAGTGTTTGAGGGCAGCAACGAAGCCATTTTAATTACCGATGCCAAATTGCGCATAGTACTGGTGAATAAAACCTACGAAAAAATGATGGGCTTTACTGAGCCGGAAGTACTGGGGGTGGATACCGCGAAAGTCGGTGCACAACTGCATTCGCACGGTTTTTTTCGCAACCTGGTATCGGTGTTGAAAGAGCGCGGTCACTGGCAGGGTGAGCTGGTGAACCGACGTAAAAACGGCGAGAAATTTCCCACCTGGTATTCCATCAGTCAGGTATTAAATGCGGATGGGCAAGCGGAAAATTACATCGCTATTTTTAGCGATATTTCCGAGCGAAAAAAATCGCGCGAGCGTATCGACTTCCTTGCCCATCACGACAGCCTGACGGAATTGCCCAACCGCGCTTTATTAAATGATCGTTTGGAAATGGCGATCAATACTGCCAAACGCCGCAGTGAAAAAGTCGGCATTTTATTTATCGATCTCGATCGATTTAAAAATATTAATGATTCGCTCGGTCACAGCGCAGGCGACCAGATTTTGCGCCAAACGGCTGCGCGCCTAACTGGAGCTGTGCGCAATGATGATACGGTCGCGCGCCTGGGGGGCGATGAATTTGTGGTGCTTTTGCCGCGCGTGCGCGATGAGCGTAGCCTCGCGGAAGTGGCGATTAAATTGCGGGAAGAATTATTAAAGCCCTACATTCTGGAAGATATGCCGTTGCACTTAAGCCCGAGCATCGGCATAGCGGTTTATCCGGATGATGGCGATACACCCAGTACACTCATAAAAAATGCCGACGCGGCTATGTACCTCGCCAAGGAAAAAGGCCGCAACAATTACCAGTTCTATACACCCATTTTAAATGCGCGCACGCTCGACCGGCTCAAGCTGGAATATGACTTGCGCCTCGCCCTGGATCAGGGCCAATTTGAATTACATTACCAACCGCAAATTGATGCGCGCACCAAACACGTGTATGGCGCCGAGGCCTTGGTTCGCTGGCGCCATCCCGAGCGCGGGCTGGTGCCACCCAATCATTTCATTCCCATCGCGGAAGAAATTGGTTTGATTATTCCGCTCGGTGGTTGGGTCATTGGTGAGGCAGCGCGCCAGGTCAAAATCTGGCGCGAATCCGGATTCGCTGATCTGGTGGTCAGTGTGAATATTTCGGCATTGCAATTTCACCAGGCTGGCTTCCTGAACGAAGTGCAGGGTCTTCTGGATAGGGCAGGTACTGCCCCCAATGCGTTGGAACTTGAGCTGACAGAAAGTATGTTGATGGCGGATATGGAAGTTTCTATTCAAGTCCTGCAAGCATTTCGCGATCAGGGGTATCGCATCGCCATCGACGACTTTGGTACCGGCTTTTCCTGCTTGAATTATTTGCGCCGCTTGCCCGTCAATATCCTCAAAATCGATCAGTCATTCGTGCGCGATATGCAAACGGATAGTGCATCGCTTGCCATAGTTTCTTCGATTATCCGGTTGGCCGATTCCCTGGGTATGGAGACGATTGCAGAAGGTGTAGAGACTGCTGAAGAACTGGCCATTTTGCATGGCGAGGGCTGCCATTTAATGCAGGGGTATCATTTTTCCAAGCCTTTGCCTGCGGCAAATTTTGAGCAGTGGTTGCAGCGCTGGGGATCTTAGTTATGGCAACCCGGGCATTCATTCTGTGCATCGGTTTACTACCTTCGCTGGTTCTGGCAAGTGAGGCTAGCCAATACCTGAATCTGGAGTTGGAACAACTGCTGCAGGTCAGCATAATCGGCTCTACCTTGCGTGATGAATCCCTTAAAACCGTGCCCTCTGTCGTTACAGTATTTACCCGCGAGCAGTTGGATACCCTGGGGTTGGATTACCTGTATGAGCTGATGCCCCTGGTGCCGGGCTTTCAGGTAACGCGGGTAGGTGACCATCAAATCAATTACACCTTCAGCGCGGCGGGCAGGCGCACTGCGGTACGCGCCCGGGAAATTGCCCTGGTGGTGGATGGGCGCCTTTTTGTGGACCCGCGCTCCGCCGGTGCAGACAGTGCTTTCGCCTTGTTTCCGCTGGCCAACATTGAGCGAGTGGAGGTTATCCAGGGGCCGGGTTCGGCTATCTATGGCTCGGGCGCCTTTACCGGTTTGATTAATATTGTCAGCCGCCGCAAGGGCAAATTGTTAAGCCTGAACGCCGGAGAGAACCAGCGGCGCAAGCTGGATTTGCATTGGAATCATCGCCAGGGCGATTGGCAGGCCAATGTGTTTGCCCACGCCTATGAGGATAGTGGTTTCGAATACCACTTGGCCAATGGTGCGGTTACCCGTGACCCGCGCGCAGAGTTAGCCCTGGATCTGGGGGTGCAATATCGCCAAACCAGGGTGCAGCTTGCCTGGTTCCAGTTCCAGGCAGAAGATTTTTATGCCTTGGAAAAAGTGCGCCAGGGCTTTAATGATTTTCAACCCGAGTATCGCCACCTTACCCTGGAACAGGAGTTGAACCCCGCAGCAGGCTGGTCGATGAAGTTCAATTACCACTATCAGAGCGCTGACCAGTATTTGGATGCACCGCTCTCGGCGGCGGGTGCTCTGACTTCGATTAGCACCCCTCCAAGCGCAGAGCCATTGCTCATTAAGTTAAATTTTTATTCACGGGCCAACAAGCTGGCCTGGGCGAATGATGTGTCCATCAATGATGCGGCGAGCCTGCAATGGGGGCTGGAGTGGTTGAGGGCCGGGAACGCCAATGGTATCGCCT
>JAGKXA010000327.1 GCA_021151615.1 Cellvibrionaceae bacterium
GCGATGAAGGAAGGCAGGAACCAACAAGCGGCGATGATTCACACGGCGCGAGTCATCAGAGCTGAAACCAAGAGCAAAGACAGCTACGAAAGCCTAGGGTTGTTTTTAACGGCAACTCCTGCTGAGCGGCAGAAGGTTGTTGAGTTGACAGAAAGGATGTTGTTGGAGGCGATGCAATGAGCCCGCAGCTAGTCGCTATGTGCGTAAAGATTGCCTGTGGCACACTAAAACCTGATGATGTTTTTATGGATGAGTACATGGTTTTACTAGGAGCTTACCATGCTTAAACTCTACAAAATCACCGAAACCTACGCAGACGGCGTGACGTACACCGAAACGCGCACGAGCTTTGATGCGTATGATGCTTTAGAAGAATTTTGGTTTGATAATCAGGAGAGAATCAATGCGGACGAAGTTATCAAACTATCTGTTGAGTACGTGCGTGCTGCTAGTTAGGAGTAATCATGAAACCAGTCGTTAAACGAGCAAATACAAAGAAGCCTGAATGCGTATATGGCTATCTAACACTTGATGAGGCATTCAACAGGATTCACTCCTTGATTTACAAAAGAATGCCAGATTACTTACTTGAACTAAGACAGCAGGCGATTTGGGATGAACAACGTACTTCAAATGAATAAGGAAAAGCAGTTTAAGCAAGAGCAGGAGCTTTACAGCAGAATCGTTGACTTGATTCATGAGTACGACGGAGAAATTTCTCTTGTTGCAGCGCTTGGAGCGCTTGAGCTTGCAAAGACTCAGATTATACAGGAGGTCGGAGCAAATGAAGTTGATTGTTAGGGTTCTTATTCTGCTAGTTAAAGCCATCGTCGTGATGCTCCTACTCGCATCCGCCGCGGCGTTTATTGAGCTTGTTGTAGAAGCGCTGGATGCGTCGCAATGGTTGGAGATGCAAGGCCGCTAGAAATAGCGGCTTTTTTCGTTTATAGTTTCGGTATTATTGACAACGGAGAAATGACATGGCAGCCCCAAAAGGCAATGAATTTTGGAAAGCCAGAACCAAGCACGGCAGAGATAAAATAATCTCATGCCCAGAAACTTTATGGGATGCGTGCTGCGAGTATTTCCAGTGGGTAGAAGACAACCCGCTAATGGAAGCGAAACCTTTTGCGTTTCAGGGTGAGTCGTGGATTGAAGCCGTGCCTAAGATGCGCGCCATGACTGTAGACGGATTGTGCCTATTCCTTGGGATTACTGTGGCAACTTGGCACAAATGGAAGGGCGATGAATCAACTCAAAGTCAAGATTTTATTGAAGTCATGACGCGAGTCGAGTCTGTTATCAAGTCGCAGAAGTTCGCAGGGGCTGCTGCTGACCTGTTAAACGCCAACATAATTGCGCGTGACTTGGGGTTATCTGATAAGTCACAAATGGAACACTCCGGCTCACTCGACGTCAACAAAATGTCCGACGATGAGCTGACCGCGAAAATCCTTGAGCTGACCAATGGCGCTAACTAAGCAGCAGAAAATCCAGCTTATCACGCTACTCGAAGAAAAGAGGCGGCGTGATAAGTCGCGAAAGCTGCTGAGTAACTACGGCTCGCTGTACGAGTGGCAGCGCAAGTTTATCGCATCCACCTCTGACAACCGCTCATCCATGCTGATGGCAGCAAACCGCGTAGGTAAGACACGCACAGGTCTTGTTGTTGATGCCTTCCACTTAACCGGCGACTACCCGACCGACTGGCAAGGTCACAAGTTCACGCACGCGCCTAGGTGCTGGCTGCTTGGGTACTCGATGGAGAAAACCCGCGACCTGTTGCAAATGGAGTTGTTCGGGCGTCTTGAGGGTGGCGCATTCACCGGCGGGCTGATACCGGCTGAGCGCATTGTCGGGCACCTGAGCGCAACAGGCACAAGTGGAGCTGTCCGAGAAGTTCGAGTAAAGCACGCTAGCGGGTATGAATCTGTCTGTCAGTTCTGGTCTTATTCTCAGGGGCAATCGGCGCTGATGGGCGATTCGGTTGATTGGTATCACATCGACGAAGAGCCAAGAGATAAAACGATTTATCCCCAGGTCTTAACCCGTACCGCCACAGGTGACAAAGGCAAAGGCGGTCGCGGTATCCTCACGTTTACCCCTGAAAACGGGCGCACTGAGCTTGTCATTCAGTTTATGGACTCACCAAGCCAAGGCCAGTACATGCAACGCGCAACGTGGGATGACGCATTGCACCTAACCGAAGAAACCAAGCAGCAGCTACTCAACAGCTTCCCCGAATGGCAACGCGACATGCGCACAAAAGGCTTGCCGCTACTTGGTACTGGCTTGATTTACGACATAGGCGATTCAGGCATTAAGTGCCAGCCGTTTGAGTGTCCGCCGCATTGGTACGTTATTGATGGTATGGACTTCGGTTTTGACCATCCGCAGGCGCATGTTCAGTTGTGGTGGGACAAAGACGCAGACACCATTTACCTTGCGCACGCTTGGAAGAAGTCACGCGCATTACCTCCAGAAGCATGGTCAAGTGTTAAACATTGGGCTAGAGGCGTACCGACCGCTTGGCCGCTTGACGGTCTGCAAACCGAAAAAGGCTCAGGCAAGCAGCAGAAATCCTACTACGAAGAAGAAGGCTTCAACATGCTGCACGCGCACGCCACTTGGCCGGATGGCGGTAATGGCGTTGAGGCTGGCATTCTTGAGTTGTACCGACTAATGCAAGAGGGGCGGTTTAAGGTATTCAGCCACCTAACTGACTTCTTTGATGAAAAAATGAATTATCACCGCGATGACGGCGGCAAGATTGCCAAGACCAACGATGACTTACTAGACGCCGTGCGTTATGCTTACATGATGCGCCGCTATGCTGTGCAAAAAGCATCCATCGGCCAAGAATCAACATTTGAATCACTGGAGTTCGCCTCACTATGGTAAAAGACTCAAAACAATGCCTCGCCGCTTTTACTGAAGCGCAAACCGAGGCGCACGACTTGCGCGAAATCGCCCGCGACGAAGACCGTTTTTGCTTAGAGAAAGGCGGCATGTGGG
>JAGKXA010000328.1 GCA_021151615.1 Cellvibrionaceae bacterium
CACTTACACGCTGTGCAAATTGGATTGGGAAACCCGTAAACATTTCCACGCAAAAATCTCCTGAATATTTTTTGGCACAGTCTGTGCAAAACCCGACTTAGGCGACCCGTATAGAAATCCTGTTTGTAGCAACCTGTCTCTAACAAGCTGATTGGTTCAAGAATTGGTAGCGAATTTCTTACAAGTTTTGCCACGAAGTTCTGACGGTCCATGCAAGTCGATTAGTCGATGGCTATGAACTTCATTAGTCGACTTGTCACAGCAATAGCAACTGTGAACAGGAACAATCATTAGGAGATTCATTATGCCTTTAGTCATTAACACCAATGTCGCTTCCTTGAATTCACAACGTCAATTGCTGAATTCAGGCAATGCACTAGATCGCGCAACCGAACGTTTGTCCTCTGGCCAACGTATTAACTCTGCAAAAGACGACGCCGCAGGCCTCGCGATTTCCAACCGCATGACCTCGCAAATTCGCGGCCTTGATCAAGCGATTCGAAACGCAAATGACGGTGTGTCCCTCATTCAAACCGCAGAAGGTGCCTTGCAGGAAACTACAAATATTCTGCAACGCATGCGTGAACTGTCGATTCAATCGGCTAACGGAATTTACTCCGATGCCGACCGTGCGACACTGGATGCGGAGGTGCAACAGCTGATTCTGGAATTAGACCGCATTGCAAAAAGCACCTCCTTCAATGGCCAAAAACTGTTAGATGGTTCGCTTGGTAAGGTGCAGCTGCAAGTGGGCTCTGACGCTAACCAAACTATTGAATTGAAAGTTCAAGCAATGGATGCCAAAACTCTGGGGATGGGTTCAGTTAGTGTGGACGTGCTGGGTGCAGAATTTAGTCTGTCGTTGTTCACCTCAACTGCTGGCGCAGATATCCGCGACGGTGATGTTCTTATCAATGGTCAATCCATTGGCGAATTTGATGCGGCCGCTACTGCAGAAACCAACACCATGGCTGAATTCCTGGTGATCATGAACGAACGGCTAAGTGGAGTTACGGCGTCGGCGTTGACACAGTTAAAAGGATCGCAATTAGGGAGTGGCGTTATTGATAACGACGCTGGGCAAGGGTTGGATATTACGGTTTCTTCACTGAACGGAGCGACCCAGACCTATCAGATCCGTGAAAATACCACGAGTATGGAGCAGCTGATTGAAACTATTGGCCGTATTACTGGCGGAACTGTGCGTGCGGAAGTAAACGACCAAGGTGTTTTGTCGCTAAGCAATAATACCGGGGCAACCATCACTGTAGCGGCTTCAGGCGGTCTGGATTTGCAATCCACAGTGGGAATGGCGGCATCTGTTGGTGATGGCTTATCGCAACGCGGCCAAATTGTACTGACCTCAGATGACGATAAACCGATCAAAATTACACGGGGCAATACCGGCACGCTTTCTGATCTACACAATCTGGGTTTCCGTGAAAATCAGGGTGGTGGAGTTATTGAAGGCGCGGGAATCACGACTGCTGCTGCAGAAACCTCGTGGGGTGTTGGCGACTTAACTATCAACGGCACTGTGATAAGCAACAAAAACACTGATAGTTTGATTGGGAAGGTAAACGCGATTAATGCTGCTACCAATGAAACCGGAGTAACAGCCAATGCCTTCTCCACGGTAACAATTGATTTGACCCGCGTTGATGTGGGCACCGCGTTTGCGGTGGCCGCTGGCGCTAACGTCCTGACCATGAATGGCGTCAATCTTGATTTCAGTTTGGTAACAACAACTCAAGGTTTGGTCGATGCGTTCAACGGCGCGAGCAACCTGACGGGTGTGCGAGCGACCTTGCTCGGGAACAGTGTAGTGCTTGAGTCCGACCAAGGTGCAATTCGTTTCGCCACCAATACCATTGCCGATATCTTCAGTGGGACTGGGGATGCCGGGTTTGAAGGAGCGATCTTTAATGAGTTTATGGCCGATGGCACTAACGTAGTTACCACAATTACTTCCGGCTTTGCTGCATCTCTGGTAGCCGCTTTGCGAGTTGAAGCGGGCATTAAGTTAACCAGTGCCAGCGGTAACCCAATTAGCGTCGAGCTCGGGGATAACGCAACGGCAGCCGAAATCGGCTTACTTGAAGCTAATTCTACCGCGGGTGGTGCTTTCGGAACGGCAATTGCGTCAATCAGTATTGATACCGCGGCGAAAGCACAAAAGGCCATTGGCGTGATCGATAAAGCGCTAACAACAATCAACGATACTCGCTCACAACTCGGTGCGATCAACAACCGGCTGGACTTCACCATGTCTAACCTGGCCAACGTATCCGAAAAAACTTCAGCGTCACGCTCGCGGATTGTAGATGCGGACTTTGCGGCAGAAACTGCGGCACTTAGCAGGGCGCAAGTCTTGCAACAAGCTGCCCAAGCGATGTTGGCTCAGTCGAACGCACGTCCGGAGCAGGTATTGCAGTTGCTGAGATAACAGGGCCAGACATTGGAGCGTTGAAAAACCGCAGCTTGCTGCGGTTTTTTTATGTGCGGTAAAAAGTGCTTGATATGAATTACCAAACATCGACTAGGCTTAGGAAAGAATAACGATACAGCTTTGTAGTCTCAGACGGGCTTTAATGAATGATTGAATTTGCGCGCTCACCCGCAACCAGTATGGCGTTGCGTATTATTTGGCTGGCCTTGGCTTACGTGATTGCCGGGCGTTTGTCATTGTTGTTGGCAATTCCTCCAGGTTTCGTAACAGGATTATTTTTGCCGATGGGGATCGCATTGGGAGCAGTGTTGATCTGGGGCATGCAGATGTTGCCGGGTGTTTTCTTGGGATCCACTTTATTAAATGTTTCTGTTGCACTCAGTGGTGGTCAACCCTTTTCCGGGGCGGTGGTGTTGGTGGCTGCCGAAATTGCCGCAGGTAGTTCGCTGGCCAGTGCTGCCGGTGCCTGGCTAATTCGTCACTACATTGGCTTTCCTGATAAGTTAACCGATGAGCGAAAAATTTTTGCATTCTTTATTTTGGG
>JAGKXA010000329.1 GCA_021151615.1 Cellvibrionaceae bacterium
TCCTTATTTATTACCAAAATAGTTATATAAAGCAAAAACCCCGGGGTTTTAGGCCCGGGGTTTTTGCTTTAATCAAGACAAAAAGTGTACTTACTTTGACTCTTGCAGAATACGCAACATGCGACGCAGAGGCTCCGCAGCACCCCACAACAGTTGGTCGCCAATCACAAACGCGGACAGATATTCCGGGCCCATGTTGAGCTTACGCACACGACCTACACCAATCTTCAAACCACCAGTGATAGCGGCTGGAGTCAGTTCTTGCTCAGTGATAGCACGATCATTTGGCACAAACTTCACCCAGTCATTGCCCGACTTAATGATAGATTCGATCTCACTCAAAGGCAGATCCTTTTTTAGCTTAATAGTCAGCGCCAAGCTATGACAGCGCATTGCGCCGATACGCACACACAAGCCATCCACAGGGATAGTAGTCTCTGTACCCAGAATTTTGTTAACTTCTGCCTGACCTTTCCATTCCTCTTTCGACTGGCCGTTATCCAACTGCTTGTCGATCCAGGGGATCAAACCACCAGCCAAAGGCGCGGGGAAAAATTCGCGTGGCACGTCATTACGGATTGTAGCGGCCACTTTTCTGTCGATATCCAAAATGGCCGATGCCGGTGTCGCCAACTCGTCGGCAACCGCGTTATGAATTACGCCCATACCCTTAAGCAGTTCGCGCATGTGGTTAGCACCACCGCCCGATGCAGCCTGATAAGTCATAGAGCTAACCCAATCCACCAAGCCCGCATGGAACACCCCCCCCATACCCATTAACATAATGGAGTTGGTGCAGTTACCACCGATAAAGTTCTTAACACCCTTTTTCAAGGCTGCGTCAATTACACCACGGTTTACCGGATCAAGAATAATTACCGCATCATCTTCCATGCGCAGGCTGGATGCCGCATCAATCCAATAGCCATTCCATCCAGAGGAGCGCAGTTTCGGGAATATTTCATTGGTGTAATCGCCGCCCTGGCAAGTAATGATTACGTCCAGTTGCTTCAGATCATCAATAGAATATGCGTCTTTCAATGCAGGCAAGCCAGCGGCTACCGCTGGTGCAGCGCCACCTACATTCGAGGTAGTAAAAAATATCGGCTGGATATTGGCAAAATCATTTTCCGATTGCATACGCTCCATTAATACGGAGCCCACCATACCGCGCCAACCTACAAAACCTACTTTCATCTCAATCTCTCTTTAAATACACAATCTAATGATCAGGCCAGAGCTGCAACAACAGCATCGCCCATTTGTGAGGTAGATACTTTGGTCTTACCTTCCGTATAAATATCAGCGGTGCGATAACCTTGATCCAGCACCTTGCCAACTGCCACCTCAATCGCATCCGCGACCTGCGGATAACCGAGCGAATAACGCAACATCATTGATACCGACAAAATAGTCGCGAGCGGGTTAGCAATGCCCTGCCCGGCAATATCCGGTGCCGAACCATGACATGGCTCGTACATACCACGACCATCTTTATCGAGCGAGGCCGACGGCAACATGCCGATTGAGCCAGTCAACATAGCAGCTGCATCGGACAAAATATCACCAAACATGTTACCAGTCACCAACACATCGAATTGTTTTGGCGCGCGCACCAGCTGCATGGCAGCATTGTCCACATACATATGCGACAACTCGACGTCCGGATACTCCTTGTGCAGGGTATCCATAACTTCGCGCCACAACATAGTTGCTTCCAGCACATTAGCCTTGTCGACCGAACACACTTTTCCGTTGCGCTTGCGGGCCATCTCAAACGCGGTACGACCAATTCGGATAATTTCGCTCTCGGAGTATTTATAGGTGTTGTAACCTTCGCGCTCACCATTTTCCAGCACACGAATACCGCGCGGCTCACCAAAATAAATACCACCAGCCAGCTCACGTACAATCAAAATATCCAAACCGGAAACCACCTCCGGTTTCAGGGAAGAAGCATCAACCAATTGTGGATACAAAAGTGCAGGACGCAGGTTTGCGTACAAACCCAATTGCGAACGAATTTTCAGTAAACCCTTTTCCGGGCGAATCGAACGATCCAATTTATCCCATTTAGGACCACCTACAGCACCCAACAAAATCGCATCAGCCTTGCGTGCCTTTTCCAGAGTTGAGTCAGCCAGCGGAACGCCATAGGCGTCAATCGCACAACCGCCCATATGGTCATTTTCGAAGGTCAGGCCAAGGTCAAATTTCGCATTAACAACATCCAACACCTTGCGCGCTTCTTTAACGATTTCCGGACCTATGCCATCACCTTCCAGAATTAAAATATGCTTACCCACAAATATTCTCCAAATTTAAAAAATTCTTTTCACCACTGCAGAATCGATTACTTCACCACGTCAAACAACCAGGGAGCCTCAGCACGGCGCTTGCTTTCATAAGCGCGAATTTTATCGGCGTGCTCAAGGGTTAAACCAATATCATCCAAACCATTTAACAAGCAATGTTTGCGGAATGCATCAATTTCAAAACCAAAACTTTCGCCTGATGGCGTTGTTACGGATTGTGCCGCAAGATCAACGGTTAATTGATAGCCTTCCGTCGCATACATTTCCTTAAATAATTTATCAACAATGGCTTCGCTCAAAATAATTGGCAACAAACCATTTTTAAAACAGTTATTAAAGAAAATATCGGCAAAGCTCGGCGCGATTACGCTGCGAAAGCCGTAATCATCCAGCGCCCAAGGGGCGTGCTCACGGCTGGAGCCGCAACCAAAGTTTTCACGCGCGAGCAAAATACTGGCATTTTTATAGCGCGGAAAATTCAGCGGGAAGTCGTTATTGATCGGACGGCCTTCGCAACTTTGGTCTGGCTTGCCTTCATCGAGGTAACGCAATTCATCAAATAAATTTTTGCCAAAACCGGTGCGTTTGATCGATTTCAAAAACTGCTTCGGGATAATCATATCGGTATCGACATTGGCGCGATCCATAGGAGCAGCAATACCTTGTG
>JAGKXA010000330.1 GCA_021151615.1 Cellvibrionaceae bacterium
CGTTGAACCAAAACCAATAACGCCATTGCAATGCATTAATTCGCTGTTGCCACCGCCACCGCAAGAGCCATTGGTGTAAAACGCTGTGTTGTAGGTCATATCTTCGGCTTGGCGTGTTTCACCGTTTACCTGGATGTAATCGACCTGTACATCGCGACTGCCGGAATCGTTGTCGTATTCAATATTGATATCGCCAGAAGCGTTGCCGGTGTAAATATAGTTTTGATAGCTGGTTGTCAGCGTCCAGCTACCGACATTGACGCCGCCAACTTTCAGGAAAATATGTTCAGAACCCGTGACTCCACGTGCGCGTACTGTAATGGCGCCCGAGCCGACACTGGTGGCACTGCTGCGTGCACTGGACGTTGTATTGGCCGCGCTGCTGTTGATTCCACCTGCACTGACGGTGATATCTGAACTGCCGGTGCTTTGATAGCCTTCAGTGGCCACAATTTGGTAATCGTGATTGCCGAGCGGCAAACCTTTGCTGGCCCAAAAATTGGCATGATTGGCGAAGGTAATGGTTCCGGAAATATTTCCGAATCCTTTTTTGGGATTGCGCACACTGAAATATTGATAAAAAGTTTGGTTGCCATCAATTGAGGGTTGATTGACGCGTTGGCAGCGGCGCACGTTATAGGTTGCGCCATCACTCTGAAAACTGCCGTAGTCAGTACCACCAGAGCAGCTGGCTGGATTGTAGGAGCCATAGCTTTCGATCACGTAATACTCGATGAGTGGGCTGCGTGTCCAACCATAAAGTGCCAGATAGGTATTTTGGCTATTGCTGCCACCGTAATTGCCGCTGTAGCTAATAACACGTGAGCTGTTGCCTGGTTGCCATCCCTTACCTCCGACCCAATTGTTGGTGCTGTTGTTCCATTGCGAGGAGTAGCGCCCGGCACCGTATAAGGTCATGGTTGCACTGCCGGAGTCTTTCCAGAATGAATAAAAAAATCCGTTATTGGTACCCGTTGAATTGCTGCTGAGCGTTTGCGCATTGGCTGTCAGGGCGCAGGCTGCGGCAAGACCGAGCGCCGCTACAGTCACTAATTTTTTTGCTCGAATAAATTTCATAGCGATTGACCTCCATAAACATGAAGCACATTAAATTCCAGGATGATTGCCATAATTAATCTCGATAGAGCCTCCGATCGATCATTGGGGATAAAGGGGAGTTAGTCGTCCTGATGTTTAAGCGCAGGCGTGTTACACGAGGCGCGTACCGCCGAGTCTATTTTTAGTTGCTGTGGAGATATTCAAACGCGGCTATTTTAAATATTGTATGTTTATATGGATATTGTGGTTCTTCCAAATCGAACGAATTCGCAAACTGGTTCTAGTAAGTAATGATCAAATCGTTGAATTTATGATGTGGTTCAAATTTTTAGTGATCAGTTAAACGCATTTTTTTTGCATGGAAAATTTTCATCGTAAGTGGAAATTTTCCAAAATGTTTTTTTATCAAATATAAAAAAACATTTTCCAGTGCGAATGTCGGCGCGTAAACAAACACATGTAAATACGTGAGTAAAAATGAATCGCAGATATTGGTTGGGTGCTGGCAGGTCGATCGTTTTAGTTGTTATTGTATGGCGGCGACAGCGATTTTAACCGGGCTGGAAAAGTAAATTGAGTACAGCGGAGGGCAGTTTAGAGAAGTGGGTGCAACGCAAGGAGTTGCAGCCTGAAAGATATTCAGGCTGCAACGATGGGCACAATTAGCGTTTCAAAAATCCGTTAACATCCAACCAGTGCATATAGGCATCGAACCATTTATTGCTGGTGCGATCCGGGTTACCCAAACCAAAGCCATGGCCACCGTTTTGATACAAGTGCAATTCCACAGGTATTTTGGCTTCGTACCAGGATTTCACCAAACCTATGTCGCCGTGAAAGAGGAAATCATCAATCGCGATAGCGACAAACATCGGCGGTGCTTCTTTGGGAACTTCAACGGCATTCATTCCACCGTAAATGGGCGAGATAAATGCCAGCTTCACTTTTTTGGATTGCAAGGTGGTGGCCATGGTGAGGCCTGCACCAGCAGAAAAGCCCATCATGCCCAGTTTTTTCAAATCGACATTCCATTCTTTAGCGCGGCTACTAATCAGTGCGTAAGCCGCTTCAACATCTTCCAGTTGATCCTCCAAATTTCCGCCCGGCATCTTAGGCGCTGAACTTTTATTGCCAGAGTTTTTCGCAGCGTCGGCAAAGCGCTGGGTCATTTGCTTTTCGAAATCCTCCAGCGAGTCGGCGGTTGGTTGCAAACGATATTTCAACACAAACGCATTAATGCCACGTGCAGCGAGTGCTTGAGCAACTTCCCAGCCTTCATTGCCCATCGACAACCACATGAAACCACCGCCGGGGGCGACTATCACGCTAGTGCCATTGGCTTTCTTTGGATCAGCAAGAAAGGGGGTAAGTGTCGCCTTGGAAATGTTTCTTGCCATAGGATCACCCCATTGCCGAAACCAGCTTTCTTGCGCCGGCTGATTATCAACGCCACCGGTATTGAGCGGAATCGCACCTGGCTCTTGCGGTGCGTCCATGGGATACATTTTTCCATCCTGCGCAATGGCGGCGGAACTGGCGAGCCAGATTAACGCGGGAATAAAAGATTTGAAAAATCGAAACGAGTGCCACTGCATAAGCTGTGCTCCTGAAAATAATGTTTAGGTGACGCAAAGCTTATCTGTAGATCGCTTGGTCGCCTTGGTAGATACCATTTTGTGTGCATAACACCTGCAGGTTGTAGATATAGTGGTGTGCAATAGTTATGCAAAAACCGGGAGTGTTGGCCTTTATTGTTATCGTGCCCAAACCGTGGCAGGGCTGGATGATGGCGATGGAGTGCCAAATCCATAAGACATTAAGATTATAATATAAAAAGTGATAATTAGTGCAGCTAACTGCAGTTTCCAGTGTAAAGTCTGTTTAAGTTATGTTGAAAAATATGACAAATTA
>JAGKXA010000331.1 GCA_021151615.1 Cellvibrionaceae bacterium
TTTGGGGCAGATGGTGAACGGGCAGCGTCCCATTAATTACTACGGAAATTTTGAGCATCCCCTGGTGATTGAAACCTCCACTAGCCGCGACACCACCGGAAGTTATGGCCAATGGTTGCAAGCGTTGGGGCCGGACACCCGCTTAACCCTGGGGCTGCGTTATGACCACTATGAATCCATCGGCAATCACCTGAGCCCACGGCTGGGCCTGGTACATCAACTCAACGACCGTCACAGCCTGAAGTTGTTGTACGGTGATGCGTTTCGTTCACCGTCTTTTGCAGAAACCAGGCTCACCAATAATCCCTTCCTGCGCGGCAATCCGGAGCTGGATCATGAGCTGGTCAAAACCTGGAACCTGGTGTGGGTGGGAATGTGGAAGAAAAGCAGTGTAAACCTGGCGCTGTTCCACAACCGCTATGAGGATCCCATCATTTCCGGATTCAACGAGGGCGGAACGCGCACCTACATCAATAGTAGTGACCAGCAAAGCCAGGGCGGCTCTCTGGATCTCAAACAGCAAATTGGCGACGCCTGGTTGATGCGCCTGAGCCTAACCCGCTTTACCGACCTGCCAGATTCCTCCTTTGCCGAGGCAGATAAGTTGGCTGCATATATACTTGACTACCATAAGGGCGCCTGGAACTGGAACATCTCCCTCAATTACCAGGGCGAGCGTGAATACCTGCGTACAACCAACCAGCGAGAACCCTTGAAGGCTTATTGGCTAGCCAACAGCCAACTCAGTTATCAATTGACCAAAGAAACAACGCTCAGGCTAACAATAAAAAACCTTATGGATGAGGGCTATGCAAGCCCGCCACAGGGGGCGGGTGTTATTGGGGGCATTCCCAACCGCGGACGCGAGTGGAATATGGGAGCGGATTGGCGCTGGTAGTTTTGATGCGCCTGGCAATACCAATGCGATATGAAGGAGGGGCAGATGGACAGCAGGAACTTGCTTTACCGGCTCAATCTTTGTGGATGGTTACTTATTGCCTGCCATGCGGGCGGCATCCATGCTGAAGAAGACCTGGCTTACCTCGACCTGAACCTGGAACAGCTGCTTAATGTGCCAGTGACCGGTTCTACCCTGACCGAAGAATCCCTCAAAACCGTACCTGCCGCTGTTTCGGTATTTACCCATGAGCAGATTGAACGCCTGGGGGTGGATTACCTCTATGAGTTGCTCAACCTGGTGCCGGGCTTTCAATTCAACCGCAATGCCAGCAATGGTGTGGCTTACACCTACAGTGCCCGGGGCCGGCGCTCCACCCAGCAATCGCTGGAAGTCTTGCTATTAATTGACGGCCATGTGGTTAACGACCCGCGCGCAGGCAGCCCGGATATCACCCTGCCACTTTACCCCCTGGCACGGGTGGAGCGGCTGGAAGTCATTCGTGGCCCCGGCTCGGCGATTTATGGCAGTTCGGCGTTTAATGGCGTTATCAATATAGTGACGCGCAAGCGGCAAAAATCCATCACCCTGGCCTATGGCTCGCAGCAGCACCGGCAATTGCAAAGCCTATGGGCCGGGCAGCTGGGGGATTGGACGCTGGATGGTTTCCTCCATGCCGATAAGGATCGCGGCGATGATTACATCCTGCGTGATAGTTTTAACGGTCAGCCCCTGGCGACTCGCGATCCGCACCAGCAGTTTGGCATGGATCTGGCCCTGAGCCGTGCGCAAACCCATATCCATATCAACTATAACCAGGTGGGGACGGAGGATTTTTACCAATCGGAAAATACCGGTAATGGTTTAAATGCCAACAAGCGCGAGTTGCTCCACCTAGCGGTAGATCAAGGGTTGGCATGGTTGCCCCATACCCAATCCAAGGTTTCCCTCAGCTATCAGAAATTTACCTATGACTTTGATCTTTACCTTACTGGCCCTAGCCAGTTGCTCGGGGTTAGTAACCCCAGGAGTGCCGAACCATTCTGGGGCGATGCGCGCCTGGCAGGGGATAGTTGGCGCTTTACCTTCACCAATGATTGGACAATTGATGATCAATCCAGCACCCAGTGGGGGCTGCAATGGGCACGGCATGAGGAAACCGAAGCCAGTGCCCTGGGTAATTTTGATCTGATACAACTAAGTCAGGGGCAGCGCCCGATCACCTTTTACGGCGATGAGGGCAGGGTATTTCCTATAGGTACGGAGGACTCCCAAAGCAACCTCGGGGTTTACCTGCAATACCTGCGCAATTTGCGCGAATCCACCCGCCTTACCCTGGGTGGGCGCTACGATGATTATGCTGACTTGTCCGGACGTTTCAGCCCACGCCTGGCATTGGTGGAGCAGCTTAGTCCAATTTACAGCCTGAAGTTGCTCTATGGCGAAGCCTTTCGGGCACCAACCCTGGCAGAGATTGGCCTGATCAATAACCCCGTGTTACTGGGTAATGCAGATCTGAGTCACGAGATAGTCAAAACCTGGGATTTGATCCTGATGGGGCACTGGAAAGCTACCAACCTCAGCCTGGGAGTATTCGAGAACCACTATGAACACCCGATAGAAACAATTTTTATCGGTGCAACGGCGCGCACTTACCGCAATGGTCCAAAGGAAAACAGCCGGGGGGTGGAACTGGAGTGGGTGCAGACCCTGTCTGCCCATTGGTCGTTGCGCTCTACCTATACCTACATGGATTTGCCCGAGAGCGCTTTTCGTGAAGCCCCCCAAATGGCGTCATTGGAAGTGAACTATGCTACCGGGAAATGGAACTGGAGTTTGCTCGGGTTTTACCAGGATGAACGCCAGACACCAGTCAGTGCAACCAGAACGCAAACATTGGACAGTTTCTGGATGTTCAATACCCGTTGGCGGTACCAGGTTTCGGCTGACTACACACTGGAGCTGAATATCAAAAATCTCGCCAACAGCGATTACCCGACACCCTCGCAAAGCCAGAGGCAACCCGAGGGCGTTCCTAACCGCGGGCGTGAGCTGAACATTGGTATGACC
>JAGKXA010000332.1 GCA_021151615.1 Cellvibrionaceae bacterium
GTGCAATGTACCCTGCTGCAGTGCGGTCACTTCGCCAAAACCTCGGCGGCCGCCTTTGATGATGGCGACCTGGTGGGTTTTGTCTCTGCCTACTGCCCGCCCAGTGAGCCCCATACCCTGTTTGTGTGGCAGGTGGTGGTCGCCCCGCAATGGCGTGAGCATGGCCTGGGCAAACGTATGTTGCACTGGCTGGTGGATCAGGCAGATTGCCTGCATTGCACGCGTATGGTCACCGCCATCGCGATTAAAAACACTGTCTCTTGGTCGCTGTTTGATAGCTTTGCACGCGACATAGGTGCGCTGCCGGTGAAATCCTTTGTGACGCCGCTGGATCGCGACCAGCACAATCCGCCCAAAGAATATCTGCTGCGTATCGCGCCCCTGCCCAATTGCCCGGATGTTCTTATGGGTGACCCGCTCGATGATCTTCGTACCGGTCACTCGCACATCCCTGCCATGCGCCGCTGGCTGGACTGATCTGCAGAGGGCGCGCGTATTCGCCGCACCCCTGCGACAATTTGTCACTGTTGCTGGCGCCATAAAGCTCCTAACCTGCTGCCCCAAAATCCATTAAAAAAGATTGAGGGGCAATTCGGTGAGACGATTAACCCTGGTGGCGGCCATAGTGCTGGCCAACCTGAGCATCAGCGCTATGGCACATGACGAAGTGCTGAAAAAAAAGCGCACGCAAAATCCACAGGATGTTGAGGAAGTGAAGGTTTGGGGCGAAGCGCGCGACAGTGCCAGTGCCGGTTACACCAACCCTTCCAGTTTATTGACCCAGGAAGACATGGTGGCGATTAACAGCTCCACCACCGAAGACCTGGTGAAATACGAACCCAGCATTGTGATTCGCAAACGCTACATTGGTGACTCCAATGGCACCCTCGGGTTGCGTGGTTCCAACATGTTTGCCACCGCGCGCTCCATGGTATTCGCCGACGGCGTGCCCCTGCATTATTTATTGCAAACCCGCTGGAGCGGCGCGCCGCGCTGGACCATGGTGAGTGCGAGTGAAATTGCGCAGGTGGAAATTCTTTATGGCCCTTTTTCCGCCGAATACAGCGGTAACTCCATGGGCGGTGTGGTACTCATTGAAACGGCGATTCCGCAAAAGCGTGAAGTGCATGTTGATCTGGATTATTTCACGCAGGACTTTTCTGCCTACGGTTTTAGCGATCAGCTCAATGGTTACAAAACGTTTTTTTCTTACGGCGATAAGCTTGGTGATTTAAGTATTTATTTTTCCTACAACCGTTTGGAAAATGAAAGCCAGCCGCAGTCTTATTATTTTGACGGCTCCAAGCCTGTTGCCAATGCAGTGGCTGTCACCGGTGGCATCGCAGGGCAGGATGTATTCGGCAATGAAGTGCTGAATAAAACCGCGCAATATGATGGCGATAAAATTTTCTATTTTGGTGATACCGGCGTAGAGCAGGCACTGACGGATAATTTCAAAATCAAACTGGGTTACGACTTTGAAAACTGGTCGAGTTTGTTAAATATTGCCTACGAAGATCGCAATACCCTGCGTGACTCCCCTAACAGCTATTTAACCAATGCCGCCGGTGAAACAGTTTGGTCTGGCAATTTTGTGCAAGATGGTGAGGGTATAAAAGTTGCGCCCGCCCGCTTGGGAGCCAGTGAGCTGGATCGTCGCAGTTTATCTACCGGTCTGCGTATTAAAGGCGATCTCACCGAATCTGCGCGCTTTGAAGCCAATCTCAGTGACTTTCGAATTCTGGAAGACAATAGCCGTGCATCCAGTCACGCCTTGCAAGATCCGCTCTTTAAAGGGCGTGGGCTGACTACCGATTATGACGATACTGGCTGGCAAACTTTGGATGGGAAATTTGTTTTTTCTGATTTAGGGCTGGAAGGGCTGGAGTTAATCACCGGCGCGCGTTATGAAACCTATCGTTTGAATCTCAATGTATTTAATTCAGTGGATTGGACTCGGGGCGATAATGCCGGCTTTACCAGCCGCAGTGGTGGCGAAACCAATATTCGTGCGGCTTTTGTGCAAATGAATTGGGATGTCAATGCACGCTGGGATCTTGCGCTCGGTGGGCGCTATGAGCGTTGGGAAAGCCAGGAAGGGTATTACGGCGATAGCACACCAAAAACTCCCGCGTTTGATATGGCGGAGGTTGCGGATAACTCCAGCAATCAATTCTCGCCCAAGTTTTCTGTAGGCTATGTTCCCGGCGAAGATTGGCTGGTGCGCTACTCACTTGCCAAGGCTTATCGCTTCCCGGTGATCGAGGAAATTTTTACCCAAACGCAATCCTATTCATCGCAGGTTGAAGCGCGCCCGGATTTAAAACCGGAAAATGGTTTGCATCACAACCTGATGCTGGAAAAGCAATTGGAATCCGGTTATGCGCGCATCAATATTTTTACCGAAACTGTTCAGGATGCCATTGAATCCCAATCCAATCTGTTGCCAGGTGGTTTATCAATAACCACATTTTCAGCAGTAGATGAAGTACAAACCGATGGTGTGGAATTGATAGTAAATCGCTATGGTTTATTGGTTCCGGAATTGGATTTACGTTTCAATATCGCTTACACCAAATCCATTATTGAAGATAACAGCACTGCCGAAGGTGTTAATCCCAAATCAAGTATTGAAGGTAATGACTACCCGCGCATGCCGCGTTGGCGTGGCAACCTGATGTTAACCTATCACGCCTCTGATCGTTGGGATCTCAGTGCTAATGCGCAATACGCCGATAAAAGTTTTGGTCGCCTGGATAATACCGACACCGCTGAACAAGTGATGGGTGCGCAAGATGGCTACACGCGCCTTGGTGTGAAAACCAATTACGATGTTACTGATAACCTGGAAGCCAGTTTTGGTATCGATAACTTAACCAATGAAGAAAGTTATGTGGCGCACCCATGGCCGGGTAGGAGTTATTACTTAAGTCTGTCTTATGA
>JAGKXA010000098.1 GCA_021151615.1 Cellvibrionaceae bacterium
CGCTGTGCGGCAGATTGTTGGCGCTGGGCTTTTTTATCCAGTTTGTCACCGTCGTTATTAGCCGACTTTTCCAATACGGCTGCTTGTTTTTCTTGTGCCGCGGCTTGTTGTCGCTGTTGCAACAACCATTTGTAATAATCTTCCAGGTCGCCATCGAATTCATCAACCTTCCCATCTGCTACCAGCAAAAATGCATTGACGGTATTACGCAGTAAATGGCGATCATGCGAAACGACAATCACTGCTCCTTCAAACTCTTGCAGTGCCATGGTCAATGCATGGCGCATTTCCAGATCCAGATGGTTGGTCGGTTCGTCGAGTAAGAGTACGTTGGGCTTTTCCCAGGCAATTAATGCCAATGCCAGACGCGCTTTTTCACCGCCGGAGAAATGTGTGATAGGTTCAAAGGCGCGATCGCCGTGAAAATCAAAACTGCCGAGGAAATCGCGAATTTCCTGTTCGCGCGCGCTGGGCGATAAACGCTGCACATGCAGGGCAGGCGATGCATTCATATCCAGTGATTCGAGTTGATGCTGCGCAAAATAGCCCAGTTTAAAATGTTCGCCGTTAGTGCGATCACCCGCCAATAGCTGCAAGTTGCCCGCCAGGGTTTTTACCAGGCTGGATTTGCCTGCGCCATTGGGCCCGAGTAAGCCTAGGCGCGTTTCGGCGCGAATCGCCAATTCGACATTTTTTAATACGCTTTTGCCCGGATAGCCAATTTCGCCGCGCGCTATATGCACCAGCGGAGTAGACATCTTGTCATGACAGCTAAAGGTAAAGGTAAAGGGCGAATCTATGTGCGCGGGCGCAATTTTTTCCATGCGCTCCAACTCTTTAATGCGGCTCTGCGCCTGACGCGCTTTGGTTGCTTGCGCGCGGAAGCGGCGAATGTAGTTTTCGACGTGCGCAATACGCGCTTGTTGTTTTTCGTAAGTTACTTGTTGCTGCGCCAATTTTTCAGCGCGCTGGCGCTCGTAGGCGGAATAGTTGCCGGAATAATTTTCCAGTTTTTGCTGCTCAATACTGACGATCCTATCGACAATATTGTCGAGAAAATCGCGGTCGTGCGAGATGATAATCAGTGTGCCAGGGTAACGCTTTAACCATTCTTCAAGCCAGAGAGTCGCATCCAGGTCAAGGTGGTTGGTTGGTTCGTCGAGTAACAATAAATCCGATGGGCACATCAGCGCTTGCGCAAGGTTGAGGCGAATACGCCAGCCACCCGAAAAATCCGTTACCGGGCGTTGGTCATCACCGGCGGAAAATCCCAGTCCATTCAGTAGTTGTTGCGCGCGCGACGGCGCGGTATAGGCGTGGATATTTTCCATCTCGCTATACAAATGTGCGAGCTTTTCACCGTCTTCCTTGCCGTTGGCCAGCTCAATTTCCTGTTCGAGACGGCGCAGTTCGCTGTCGCCATCCAGCACATAGTCCAGCGCGCTGCGATTCGTGTGCCCCACCTCTTGCGCCATATGGGCCATGCGCCAGTTTTTGGGAATATCGACGGAGCCGGTATCGCTATGCAAACTGCCCAGTAATAACTGGAATAAGGTGGATTTGCCGCAGCCATTAGCGCCGATTAAACCGACTTTCTGGCCCGGATAAATAGTAAGTTCGGCGGAGTCCAACAAAAATTTGGCGCCGCGCTGGACGGAGACATTCTGTAATTGAATCATGGCGCGCATTCTAGCAGACTTGAAGCAAGATCCTGCCAGTGGAATTTGTATGTCTTACCCTCTCTCTCCTACCTGCGACCTTTGGGAATTCTCCTTGTATCATTATGCCCGTCCAGGGGTTAGTGATGCATGCCTGAATCTGCAAGATGAACACGGAGCTAACGTAAATATTGTGTTTTGGGTGATGTGGTTGGGTTTTCGCGGGCAACTACTGGAGGCCGCGCAATTGGTACAGGCGCAGCGAAAAGTTCACAGCTGGGATCAACACTACCTACTGCCTTTGCGCCAACTGCGGCGCCGGCTCAAAGTTGAATTTGGCACGAGTGACAAGTCAATAGAAGCCGTGCGCAGCCAAATAAAGCAGGCCGAACTCCTGGCAGAAAAACATTTGCAGAAATTATTAGAAACGGTTCCCGGCAGCCCTGTTCCGAGCGCGGCCGACCATGCAACAGTGATGGCTCGCAACCTGCGCGTATATCTGTATACCTTGGCAGTCAGTGAAAATCTTGTAGATTCACTGCTGGAGTTGATCATTAACTGATACCTGTTAATGATGGCGTCGCAGGCGCGAATCCAATTGATCCACCAATTCACACCACTCTGAATCCTGTTCCAGGCATTCGTCCAAAAAGCGCCGCTGGGAACTGGACCAGAAGGGCGCATGGACAATAGATGTTTGAGGTGGCAGGTAGTGAAATTGGATGAAGCGTGCAATAGCCAGATTGCTGTTATCCAGACCCAGTTGAGCAAATAGTTCGGGCATGGCCGGTGTTGCTGTTTGCATGATATTCACCTCGTTACTCTTATGAGGGTTGTTAGCAGTATGCCTGAATCATTGTCGCGACGATTGCAATTTTTTGTTCTTATAAAAAATGCGTAAAGCAATAAAACACCCAATAAAAAAGCGAGCTTTGTAAGGCTCGCTTTTTATTGCTTCAACAGCGAAACCGGAAGGTTTCTTGTTTAACGCTCGATTAACTTAATGCACCCTGATCATCATCAAATGGCAGGGATTCTGTAACCGGTGCAACCTCGGCTTCTACGGCAGGTGCTTCAGCCACAACGGCCTCTACAGGCGCTGCAACCACTGATGTCTCTACCTCAGGCACTGCTGTTACAGGTGCCTCAACTGCCACTGCCGGTGCTGCTTCTACTGGCGCAGGTGCCGCTTTTTTCGGCGCTTTTTTAACAGCTGGTTTTTTAGCTGCTTTTTTCTCGGCAGCTGGTTTGGCTTCGGCCACAACAGCAACCGGGGCCTCATCAGCTTTCACTGTTGCTTTCGCTTTGGTTGCTTTGGGTTTAGTCGTTTTAGCAGGCTTTGCTTTTTCTTCCACCACCGCAACAGCGGGAGCCTCAACTGCTACAGTTTTTTTGGTTGCTGCTTTTTTAGCTTTTACAGTATCAGTTTTCTTTTCTGTTTTTGCTTTCTTGGCCGCAGATTTTTTTGCCTTGGCTGGTTTTTTGTTGGCAGATTCGGCCAGCAGCTTGGCTACTTCACTCGCGGCGCTTAGTTGCGCATTGATACTGTCAGCTTGCGCTTGTGCCTCAGCCAGTTTTTTACTTTGCGCACTCAGGTCTTTCTTTAACTGCGCGATCTGGGTTTTCGCTTTGCTGGCGTCTTTGGCCGACAGGGCGGCGAGCTTTTTCTCGGTTGCAGCCAGATTCTTTTGCTCAGCCGTTATAGTTTTTTTCGCGTTAGCCAGTTCCTGCGCGCGCGCTTTTTCCAGCGCGGCGGTTACCTTGGCAATTTGCTGTTCCAGATCAGCAACAGAATTTTTTGGGGTTTTGGAGGCAGCCATAAAAAGTACCTGTTAAATAAATGCGTTAGATAAATAAGTGCCTTAGAAAAGCGCGTAAGAAATAATGTGCGTTGGAAAAATAAAAAGAATGCCGGATGTATGCGGAATGCATTTCGGGCGAATTGTAGCTGTGCCTCATCAAAAAGTGTATTCCCGGGAACGGACAATCCAGTGTTTAACCAACAATATTTCCGCTTCCATCACTATTTTCTGTACCCGTTACGCAGATTGGCTGTGCATTGAACTTTTGTTTTGGTACCGGGGTCATAGGTGCCTGGATTTGGGAGGGCATGGGCCAGTTGTTATGAAATGACCAATATTTACCCCTGCCAGAAACAAATGGGCAACAGCACACACTTCCTGGTCTCGGGATCAGATTGCCGCCAAAAACGCGCACATTTACCCGAAGTTGGTATACCATTGCCGCCTGCTCTGGCGCTGTGAAGGTGTCGGCTAGGAACAGACGCATCGCGCATCGCGCGTACACAATCATTACAAACCAATCATTAAAAGATTACAGATTAAGGTGACTTATGTTTACTAAACGCTTACTGGTTGTTGGCCTGATGGCTGCTACTGCTGGCCTGATTGGCTGCAAAAAGGAAGAAGTGAAGCCGGTTGATGACAGCGCCAAGCTAGCCACTCTGGAGCAAAAGGCCAACTACATTATTGGTCAAAACCTGGCTAAAAACCTGCAAAACGGCGGTTTGGCAATTGAGCCTGAATCTTTGGCGTTGGCGTTGACCGATGTTCGCGATGGCAAGGAATCACGCATCAGTCAGGAAGACATGCAAAAGATCATGCAAGAAGTCCAGACCAAAGCCATGGCCAAGCAAGAAGAAGAGCAAAAGAAACAAAGCGAAGCTAACGTCGCTGCTGGTCAAAAATACTTGGAAGAAAACAAGGTTAAAGAAGGTGTAACTGCCACCGCCAGCGGCCTTCAATATAAAGTAATCACTGAAGGTAAAGGCCCCAAGCCAAAAGCGACTGACACAGTTACCGTGAACTATACCGGTAAGCTGATCGATGGCACCGAGTTTGATAGCTCTGCTAAAAATGGCGGCCCGGTTTCTTTCCCTCTGGATGGTGTAATTGCTGGCTGGACCGAAGCTCTGCAATTGATGCCGCAAGGCTCCAAGTGGGAAATCGTTATCCCATCTGACTTGGCTTACGGCGCCGGTGGTCAAGGTCCAATCCCGCCATCATCAACTCTGGTATTCGAAGTTGAATTGCTGGAAATCAAAGCGCCTGAAGCAGCTGCTGAAGAAGCGAAAAAATAAGCCTGTTTTCAGGCAATAAAAAAACCCGCCAATGTGCGGGTTTTTTTATTGCTGCATTTGCTGGCTTGAGCTGATTAGCTAACCAGATCCTTGTGGGCGGTGTGCAGCACGGCAATCAGGCGATCTTCTGCGCTGAAGCGAATTTCCAGAGCTTCGCCCAATTGCGACAGATCTGGTGTAAGGGCCGCGAGGTCATCAGTCTCCAAATACTTGTCGTTAAAATCCAGCAGTTTTTCGGTAGTTTTATCAACTACATCATAGAGTTTGCTGGCTTCTTGTAGGGCATCGGCATCATCAAACTCGCGCCCTTCCTTAATCAGTTGATCGTAAACTTCAAAGTGACCTGCGGACACATAATCCACCAGTATCTGACAAAAGCTGCGCAATTTCTCGCCGCGCTGGACATCGCTCAAGTCTTCACTTAAACCACTCAGTGCACAATACTGCACCAGCATTTCCTGACGCTCTTCCAACCAGCGATCAATAATTTCGCTGACGCCACCCCAGCGTTCTTTGGCTGTTTTGCAATTTTCTAACATCAGATGTTCCTATGATTCTTCAACCTATGACTTCAAAGCAGGAGTCGCGTTTGCAGAGCTTATGAATGGCTCCGGCTCGTTATAAGCCATCCACAATAGGCCATCTGCGCACACAGGGCAAGCCAATCAGGCGAGTTTGTTGTCCTTGCGCACCAATTGATAAAGGTTCACCAGGGCCAGTCCAATAAATGCTATCAGGGTCCAGGCGGCTAGGCTCAAACCAAAGATTTTATCGACATGGGCGCAGTTACCGTCGCCTTGCAGCAACAACTTGAGCGCTTCCATAAAGGGAAATACTTCGAAAATATACGAAAGTCCCGGGCCACAGGCTGGTACTTGATCGGCCGGCAGGCTTTGCAGCCAGAGTTGGCGACCAGCAAAGCAGGCACCAAGGACAGGGCTGATAATTCCCAGCAGCGCATAGATGCGGCGCCCTGTTGTGGCTGGGTTATGAATGGCGGCAGCCAAACCAAGAACACCGGTGAGCACTACAAAGCCGCGTTGGGTAATACACAATGAGCAGGGGATCATTTTCAACACATGTTCCATATAAGCGGCGGCAAGCATCATCAAGGTGCAGGCAATAAAAATCAGCAAATTGATTTTGCGATGATTAATCTGGGTGATAGCGGACAACATGTGCAATCCTTATTGGGTTTATAGTGTTGTTAAGGTCGGGTAGAGGTGATGCTGCGCTATGTTAAGCAATTCCACCGCAACTGAGCCAGCTTTTTGCGGAAAGCCCAGGCTTTGCCCAGGCGATAGGCTATGCTTGGTGAGCGAGTTTCCACTCGCTTTGAGCCTGAAAAGTGGCGCAAGTTTCATGGGTTGAGGAACAGGTATGAACAAAAAATGGTTGGTGATAGTGGGGCTGAGCCTGGGCGCTTCTGGTGCGGTGGCCTCTGGGGGTGGCAATGCACCGGCGGAAGGAGTTAATTACATTGCGATTAGCCCGCCGCTTATTGTGAACTACGGTGGTCCAGGCAAAGTACGTTACATCAAAGCTGAGTTATCGCTGCGTGCGGAAAATGCCGCCGATGCCACCGAAGTGATGCATCACCTGCCGCTGATTCGCGATCGCCTGGTCAGTATTCTCAGCGCCCAAACGGAAGAAATTATCAGCACTGCCGAAGGCAAGGAATATTTGCGCGTGTACGCGCTGGCAGAAATAAATAAAGCGCTGCTGAAAGTGGAAGGACATGATCATCACGATGAAGAGGCTGATGACGACAAAGATCACGGCAATAAGAATCTAAAGAAACACGCTGAAGCGGATGAAAAACACGTGGAAAAATCCGCAACCGCCGATACTGTTCATAGTGAAGTACAACTGCCCTCTGCGGCTGACGTAAAACCGGTTAAGGGCCCTGCCTCCGATTTGTTCTTCAATAATTTTGTGGTGCAAAAATAACCGCAAAGCGGCACCGGCTTTTCCCGGTGCCTACTCCTGAGCCCACGCGTTATTGCCCGCAACTGCAACCGCGGTACTGGGCGTAATAATTTTCCAGATACTCATCGAATGACATTTGTTGCCGCTGTTCCAGTGCCGCTTGTTCCTGCAGGGATTTTTCGCTCATAGCCGAAAATTCAGCGCGGGCGTCTTCATCCAATGGGCGTGTGGCAAACCAGGCGCGGTGTTGCTCCGCCAAATGCAGTGTGTGCGCATAAAAACTTTGCTGCTTTTCCTGCATGTCGCGCAGCACACGTGCGGAAGGTGTTAATGCGGGATTTTCAATTTTAGCGAGTTGTTGCTGTAGGGCGTGCTGATACTGACTGCCGGTTTTGGCTTGATCCAGCAATTTTGCACAGGCTAGGCTGCCTGCAACAATTTCCTGCGCCCAGCTACGCATGGCAACCGATTGATCACCGCGCAATAATTCCAGATTGGGTTCGCGTCCCTGGTTCACAATCCGCTTTTGGTTTTCCTGCCCCTGATAAAACTCACGCGCATCCGTTTCCGGGCTGTCGCTCAATAAGCAGTAGAGCAAAAACGCATCCATCACCTGCATTTGCTCACTAGTAATGCCCAGTGGTTCGTAGGGATTTAAATCCACACAGCGCACTTCTACATATTCCACACCGCGCAAACGCAGCGCTTGCAGTGCAGTTTCGCCGCGTTCGGTAGTGCGCTTGGGGCGAATGCTGGAGTAAAACTCGTTTTCAATTTGTAGCAAGCTGGTGTTGAGCTGCTGGTAATTGCCGTCGTTATCCTTCACGCCTATGTGTTCGTAGGCGGGATGACTTTGGGTGATGGCACCGCACAGGGTTTTTAAATAATCACTCAGGTTGTTGTAATTCACCACCAGGCTTTTTTGCGCATCGCTTTGGTAGCCGAGATCACCCATACGCAGCGATGTGGCGAAAGGCAAATAGTGGGTTTGTTCGGCAAAAGGAAAAGGCTGCAACTGGTGATTGCGATTTTTAACAAAGCAGGAGCAGACCGCTGGTGAGGCACCAAACAAGTAAATCAGCAGCCAGAAGTTGCGGCGGAAATTGCGGATCAAACCAAAATAGCGCTCGGTTTTAAAATCCTGTAGAGATTGTTGGTTTCCTGTTTGTGTTTGCAAACGTTGCCAGAAATCATCGGGCAAACTGAAATTGTAGTGAATGCCAGCAATGGTTTGCATAGCGCGACCATAGCGATGCCCGAGGCCGATGCGATAAATAGTTTTCATGGTGCCGCTGTTGGAACTGCCGTAGCGTGCGACCGGAATGTCGTTATCGGAGCCCAGGGTACAGGGCATGCTCGCAGGCCAGAGGCGCTCGTGCCTGGGGGCGAGCTGGGCGTAGGTGTAGCGGTGGATGTTATCCAGTTGTGCCAGCAGCGGCTCGACATCAGCAAAGGGCTCGGTAATAAATTCCAGCAGCGCTTCACTGTAATCGGTAGTGATGTGTGGATGCGTCAGCGCTGAGCCAAGTGCGCGCGGGTGATCTGTCTGCGCCAGGGTTCCGGTGGGAGTTACCCGCAAGCTCTCTTTTTCCAGACCGCGCAAAATACCGCGCAGGCTGGTGTTGTTGTGGGCAGCCGCAAACGCTGCCAGTAAATCCGGTGATAAGCCTTGAGGTACAGACACGTCAGTTTCCTTTTTGCTCAGCGAGCAACTGGATGGGCCGGCGGCAATAAACCAGCACGGGAAGTGGTTGAGTCAGTCTAGATGAGCGCAATGGATTTATGCCACCGGCGTTTCGCTGGCAGCAGCTGTTTGCTCTTCATCCTGCGTGATTTGTTCTGGTGCTGCCTCTTGCGTTGCAGGTTCCGGTTGATCCAACAGATCCTTGCCTAATTTGGGCAAAGGCTCCGGCATGATCTCCGGATCAATCAATGGCAAGCCTTTTTCGTTAGCCGTACAGCTAATCACTTTAATACGCTGACGAAAGTCTTTGGAGCTGGCCTCAAACATCTGGTTGATCGCTTCGTCCTTATACGCCGTCTTGAACAGTGCCCCAAGATCCCGGCCATCCAGCCAATTGTTTTGCTTGCCCAAAAACAGCTTTTCCTGATTTTGCAGAATAAAAAGTTCGCTCATAGCCACACCCGGCGCGTTAACCAAATAAAGCGGGAATGTGGGGTTTTACCGGTAAACTTCAAGGGGCACAGGCAGTGATTTACGACGCCATGACGGGCGTTGTTTCCCACGATTAGAGTGTTTCATTTGTTCTATATCAAATATCCGGGGTTTCTCCACGCAGATAATGGCATTGCCTGACAATAACAATAGAGGAATCAGACGATGCTTAAAACCTTCCTGGTCTATATCCATTTAATCGCGGCCTGTCTGGCCGTGGGTGTTCTACTTATGCAAGATCTGGCGCTCGCCAAGTGGCGCGGGCGCGCTATGGATGCAGAGGCGCGAGCCAATCTTCATCAAAATGCCGGCATTGTGACCTTGGCGCTGGTCGTGCTCTGGGTTTCTGGATTGGCGATAGTGGCTTTGGGGTATCTGGATAATCCTGCTTACCTGATGAACCAAAAACTCTGGGGAAAATTCACTGTTGTTAGCATACTGACCATCAATGGTTTGATTTTGCACTACTACAGCTTTCCCAAGCTGATGTCACCCGTTGGTTTCCTCGGTACTGGCCGTGCTGAGCAACTGTTTGTGCTTGTTACTGCTGTTGTATCACTGGTTTCCTGGTTGTATTCCTGTTATCTGGGGATTGCACGCCCTTGGAACAACGTTGCGCCCTATTCTTACGTGATGACGATTTACCTGATGGTAATGGCGGTTGCTATGGCTGTTGCACTTGCCGTTTGGCGTGAGCTGCGCAATGAATTCCGCTTGCTTGCGCATTAATCACCACGCTGGCTGACAATTTACTTGCCGATGCCTTGTGTTGCTGCGAGCTTTCCAGAGTAATTTTGATAGCCGACCAGAATGGTCGGCTAGGAAGTCTACCAATCCATCAACGCTTTTAATTGCGGTGTTAAATCTTTTGCCATAGCCGCATGCTGTTCTTTGGTGGGGTGTGCGTCCTGGGGGTCACCGGGGTAATTGTTGGAGGTGACCTGATGTACATGAGTGTTATTTACGCGCGAAATTGCTTCACGAATATAATCAATCAGTGCTGCTTTTTTTTCGCCATTTAAAATGGCTCCCTCGGTAATCGCGATATGCGCCTGCGGATGATTGGCGAGCAATTTGTTAATTAATTTTACGTAGGCTGTTACATAGGTTTCGCGGTCGGGAATGCCGGGGCTGAAATCGTTGGTGCCGATTGCGCTGACAATTAAATCCGGTTGGAATTGTTGGTGATCCCATTTGAACTCGGGGTTATTATCGCCCACCGCATATTCATAAAAGTCCGGCAGATTGGCCTCATCGGTTTTTCCATTCCAACTGCGAATTAATCCGCGCCCACCCCAGCACACCAGGTTTACTTGTGCGTTAAGCGCTTTGGCGGTGAGCATGCCGTAGGATTCGCGCGCATTCCACCAGCGTGTATTTTTTTGTTCACCGGTAACACGATCAATGGCTTCGCCGCAGGTTACGGAATCACCCAGCACCAGCATTTTGCGTTTGGGTAATTTTACAGCAGGGAAAAAACCCTCACCGGTAAGCACAAATTCTTTAAGGGTTACATTGCCGTGCCAATTTTCCGAGCGATGGATAATCTCAACGCTGTGCCTGGCTGACGTTGGAAAACGAAATAATTCGATTGCTTGTAATTGTGGGCTTAGTTTCACCGCTTTAGGTGCGCCACCATCAACAATAATATCTATCCAGGAGTTGCCGCCACTACTCTGCATGCTGGCGGTTAAACGGGAGCCTTCCACTTCGGTACTAAAACTTACACCGGGAAAACCGAAAGTAAGGCTTTGATCAGCATTGGTATGGGTGCGGCCTGTGCGGCTGATCATGCTGTCACTGGCATACAGGTGGGTATTTTTAGGGACCTGGGTGCAGGCGTTCAGGTTGATAATGGCGGTGGTCATGAGTGTTAAGGCAAATAGTTTTTTCATCATGTTTTTCATTCTCCAATAACGCAAAAGCGCACTGGGCGTGCGCTTGCGGGAAAATATCAAGGCTTGAGGAGTGCAGTTATATCCGGGGTCATGGCATTCGCCCAGACCTGATAGCCTTTGGGTGTTGGGTGCAAAAAGTCTTTCATGATCTCGGGGGAAATGCTGCCATCTTTTTCCAGCAGTAGTGGGCCGTAATCTTTAAAGAAAATGGTTTTGTTATTGCCCAGCTTGCCGATTATTTTATTCAGCTGTTTTACTTTGCCCCGATTGGGTGATAGTGGATCTTGCTCAAAAGGAAAAACCGCATTTAATAAAATTTTGCTGTTGGGCCAAGCTAATTGCAATTGTTGCACTACGCGTGTGACACCATCGGCGGCTTGCTCGGGCGATTCCTGTAAACCGCCAATATTGTTTACGCCGATCAGCAAGACAATTAATTTTGGTTGCAGGTTGCCGACGGCACCGTGTTGCAAACGCCAAAGCACATTGCCGGTGTTGTCGCCACCAATGCCGAAGTTAGCCGCTTTCAATGGTGCAAAATGGGTTTGCCATATTTGCCAATCCCAACCAGCAGTAATTGAGTCACCTATAAAGAGCAGATCAACCTGCTCGTATTCGGCAATTACGGCATCTTCGGCGTGTTGTTTTTCCCAGGTTTTGATTGACATCCAGTCGTAATCTACGGCGCGCTTGGTAGGGATTATTCCGGATGGTGGTATGGGTGAGAGGGCGAACGCAGATTGGCAGAGCAGGCCAATACCGAATGAAGCAACAATAGAAAATAATTTTTTGTAGTGCAGAGTCATAGTTGTTATTCCTGTAGTGAGGTTACACGCTGCCGATAACTGGCAACAGAAAATCTATGCTTGCTGTGTGTTTATTGTGAATGCGCAATCAAGGTTGCACTTGTTGTTGTAAAAAATTGCTTGATTTTTAGTGTTTCAAGCTTAGCCGCTCGTTGTGCATATTCAAGCTTTGCACACCGGCGATATTTAAAATCAGATCCAGTAATTCATCCCAGGGTTCGGCGTTGCGCATGCCTTTTACCGCTTTGTCGATGCCATTGGCTTTACGCAATAATTGCTGCAGGTGCGCCGGCTTCAAGCGACGCAGCGCAGTCTGAATTAACGGCTGGCGTTTTTCCCATACACCGGCTTGCTTTGCTGCCCAATCAAAATGCTTGCCTTGTGCAACTGCCTGGGAAATCTGGATCAGTGTGCGTATATCGCGGGTAATGGCCCAGAGCACATTAATAGGCTCTGTGCCTTCGCTGCGTAAACCCTGCAGTGTTTTTACGGCGGCGCGCGCATCGCCATGCAGGGCTTTATCGGCAAGGCCGAAGACATCGTAACGTGCACTGTCAGCAACCACTGATGCCATCAATTCATAATTGATATGATTGTTGTGCGCGAGTAATTTTAATTTTTCAATTTCCTGCGCAGCGGCCAGCAAATTGCCCTCGATGCGCGAGACTAACAATTCAATGGCATCACCATCTGCACGCAATCCGGCCGATTGCAAACGCAAGCCAATCCAGCGCGGTAGTTGCGCAATGGTCACTGGCCAGATTTGAATATGCTGTCCAACATCTTCAATGGCTTTAAACCATTTGCTTTTTTGCGTGGCACTGTCGAGTTTTTCGGTGACGATTAGCAGCACATTATCCGGTGCGGGCGACTCAGCGTATTCCTGTAAAACTTTTCCGCCTTTATCACCCGGCTTGCCGGAAGGCATGCGCAGTTCGATAATTTTTTTCTCGGCAAACAGTGACAAGCTATTGGCGGCGGCAAGTAGTTGGCCCCAATCAAAACTGGTGTCGGCGTGATAGAGGTCGCGCTCGCTAAAACCTTGCTTGCGCGCGGCGGCGCGAATCTGGTCGCAACACTCTTGAATCAATAAGGGCTCTTCGCCAGATACCAAATAGATCGGTGCCAATTGCCTGGTGAGTGCGGCTCCCAGTTGTTCAGCGCGCAGCTTGGGCATGTTATTGGGCCGTGTGAGTGGATGATGCCGGTGTTGCTGCTTGTTTGGCAGCGAGATTCTTCACCCGGCGCAAAATGGTTTGCGCGAGTTCGCGGCGCATTTCACGCAGCACCAACTCTTCTTCCTGCGCAGCGCTATTGGCATTATTGACGTTGTAATTGTAAGTGCGGGTAATGCTGGCAGCAGTATCTTTCGGTGTGATTACACTGCCGGCGTTGCTGATGCTGAAAGGCACCCGCAAAATAATTTCGTAGGCGCTGGTCAGTGCATCGCTGCCCACACCGGCGGTACGTTTATCTAGGGTTTCGCTACCGATGTTCAACGTCAGCGTTTGCGCGGTGCTTTGTTCAACTTCAGTAATTTTGTAACCGGGCAATGCCTGGCGCAGCGAGTTCACTAATTGACTGTGGTTGTCGCTGCTTTCAATAATCAAATTGAGCGGTTGGGTCATCGCCAGTTTATCGCTGCCGGATGCAGAGCCACGCAAATGCCAGCCGCACGCAGACAACGAAAGAATTAATAAGCAGGCGATAATTTTTTTCATAACGATCTCATTTTTTTAATCCCACCCAGCCTCCCTTTTTCAAAGGGAGGGGCAAGTACTCCCTGTTTAATATGGATAGTGCAGCCTTGCAAGTACAATATTTCAATCAGATTTGAACAGCCATCCCCATTGGTATGAGGTGGTTTATCTCCCCCTTTGAAAAAGGGGGGCGGGGGGATTCGTTATTAATTAGCGACTATATTCACCAATTTATTCGGAATCACAATGACTTTGCGCACGGTTACGCCCTCCAGGAATTTTTGTACGTTTTCCTGCGCAAGCGCTAACTGTTCAAGCTGATCTTTTGGTGCATCAACGGCCACATCCAGTTTGCCGCGCAATTTGCCATTCACTTGCACAACGACTTCCACTGTTGAGCGCACCAGTGCGCTTTCATCCAGGTTTGGCCAGTTTTCATTAAGCGGAATAGTGTTGTGACCGAGTGCCTGCCAGAGTGCTTGCGTGATATGCGGAACAATGGGGGCGAGCAGCAAAATGGCGGCCTCCAAGGCTTCGCGCTCCACCGCTAACCCTTGCGGGTTGGCGCGGTCGGCAAGTTTGCTGGTTTCGTTCAGCAATTCCATAGTGGCAGCAATTGCCGTGTTAAAGGTTTGACGGCGACCGTAATCGTCGCTGACTTTTTGGATCGTTTCGTGAGTTTTGCGGCGCAAATCTTTCTGAGCTTGCGGCAAGCTGGAAACATCCAGCGTGCCCGGTGTGCCGGCATTCACATGGCCTTCAACGGCTTTCCACAAGCGACGCAGGAAGCGGCTTGCACCGTCTACGCCGGAATCGCTCCACTCCAGGCTTTGCTCGGGCGGTGCAGCAAACATGGTGAACAAGCGAACCGTATCGGCGCCGTATTGTTTAATCACCGATTCAGGGTCAACACCATTGGCTTTGGATTTGGACATTTTTATCACGCCGCCAAATTCCACCGGCTCACCAGTGGCTTTGTGTTTGGCAGATATAAAACGGCCTTTGTCATCGCGCTCGATGACCACATTTTCCGGTTCTATCCAGTTTTCCTTGCCTTCACTTTTGATGAAGAAAGATTCGGCATTCACCATGCCCTGGCAGAGCAGGCGCTCGAAGGGTTCATCGCCACTGACGAGACCTTCATCGCGCATTAATTTGTGGAAAAAGCGCGAGTAGAGCAGATGCAGGATTGCGTGTTCAATGCCGCCCACATATTGATCTACCGGTAACCAATAATCGGCAGCTGCTTTGTTGATCATGCCATCAGTAAAGTTTGGGCAGGTGTAACGCGCGTAATACCAGCTTGACTCCATGAACGTATCGAAGGTATCGGTTTCGCGTTCAACGTATTTGCCATCGAGTTCATCTTTTTTCCACTCGAGGTCGGCTTTGATGGGCGACTGCACGCCGTTCATGACGACATCTTCCGGTAAAAGCACGGGAAGTTTGTGCGCAGGCACCGGAATTTCGCCGCCTTCGGGCAGGTTGAACATGGGAATAGGGGCTCCCCAGTAACGCTGGCGGGATACACCCCAATCGCGCAAACGGTAATTGGTTTTTACGCGGCCTTTGCCCGCCATTTCCAGGGTGGAGGCGATGGAATCAAATGCGGCGTTGAAGTCCAGGCCGTCGTATTCGCCCGAATTAACCAGCACACCTTTTTCGGTGAATGCTGCTTTGCTTAAATCAATTTCTTCGCTGTGCGCGGGTGCGATCACTTGTGTAATTGCCAAATTGTATTTCTGCGCAAACTCGTAATCGCGTTGGTCGTGGGCGGGCACGGCCATCACTGCACCTGAACCATAGTCCATCAACACATAGTTGGCGACCCACACGGCCACCGGTTCGCCGGTGATGGGATGCAGGGCTTTAATACCGGTATCCATGCCTTTCTTTTCCATGGTTGCCATATCGGCTTCGGCTACGGATTGCACTTTGCAATCGGCAATAAATTGCGCGAGCGCCGGATTGCTCTCGGCTAAAAATTTGGAAATAGGGTGTTCAGCGGCAAGGCTCACGTAGGTCACGCCCATCAAGGTATCCGGGCGAGTGGTATAGATGTCGAAACCGGTAAATGTACCTACAGGTGATGCCAGGTCAAAACGCATTTCCAAGCCACGGCTTTTGCCGATCCAGTTGCGCTGCATGGTTTTGACTTGCTCTGGCCAATTGGGAAGCTTATCCAGATCGTTCAACAATTCTTCGGCGTAATCAGTGATTTTGATAAACCACTGGGGGATCTCCTTGCGCTCGACCAGTGCACCGGAACGCCAGCCGCGGCCATCAATCACCTGCTCATTGGCCAAGACGGTTTGGTCGATGGGATCCCAATTCACGGTGGACATCTTTTTATACACCAGGCCTTTCTCGTACAAACGGGTGAAGAACCATTGTTCCCACTTGTAATATTCCGGGGTGCAAGTGGTGAGTTCGCGCGACCAATCAAAGCCGAAGCCCAAATGTTTGAGCTGGCTGCGCATATGGTCGGTATTCGAATAGGTCCACTTGGCGGGCGCTGTGTTGTGTTTGAGCGCGGCGTTTTCCGCCGGCAGGCCGAAGGCATCCCAGCCCATGGGGTGCAGTACATTTTTGCCCTGCATACGCTGGTAGCGGGCGATCACATCGGTAATGGTGTAGTTGCGCACATGGCCCATGTGCAGTTTGCCGCTGGGGTAGGGGAACATCGCCAGGCAATAGAATTTTTCTTTACTGGGGTCTTCTACGACTTTGAAGCTGTCATTGGCTTCCCAATACTGTTGGGCCTGGGCTTCGACCTCGGCGGGATTATACTGTTCTTGAATCGGGCGCTCTTGCATGGACGTGTACGGCCTATACTGATGGTGGAGTTCTGTACTATATGTAAACGATGGAAAAGGCGGTGATTATAGAGGCACTACCGCCTGTGTGGGTATAAATATCTTGATGCAACCGCGAGAGGTGTTTTTATGAAATCTGGCGATAGATCTACGGCTTCAACCCCCAACAACCCCTATCACACAAAACTGAGCGATTTACCCTTCAGCCCGGAGGAGACGGGCGCGCTTGGAACCCTCAAAGAAGGCTTCGCCCATGAGGTTGATGACCTGGTCAAGCTCGAGCTCACCGCAGAAGAAATGGTGGGGAACGAAGTGCGGCTTGCACGCGAGTATGTAAAGGAAGACGCTGGTCATTTCTGGAGTGACCTCAAGCAGGAGTTCTTTAATTGGGAGCTGGCGACCGGGCAGCTATTACTAACTGCAGCCGATCCCACCCGCGTAGACTGGCATGAGCACCATTGGTGGGGCGATGAAGAGTCGCAGATGCGGCATTAGCCGCGATTGTTGACCGGTTAAGGCCCAATTATCCGATAAGTTTGTTAAGCTCTTGCTCGCCTGAACTATAACAATATCCAGTGAGAGAACCATGTCTCTACCCTTGCGCGCCCGCCTGGGCGCTTTAGTATTTTTGCTAATCCCCCTGCCTGGAGTTGCCGAGCCTGTGAGTGAATTACCAACCGAGCCTATGTATCTATGGGCGGAAAAGCCTTTGGTTGAACCTGACCGTGAACATATCAAAGACCAGCGGGTTTATGCGGTAGATAACCCCTCAATGACACCATTCTGGCCGGCAGAAGGTATAGCCACTGGTGCGGCGGTGGTGATTTTCCCGGGCGGTGGTTATATCCGGTTGGCAATTAATCACGAGGGCTATGACATCGCCAAATGGTTTGCCGAGCGGGGTGTTGCGGCCTTTGTGGTGAAGTACCGAATGCAGGAATACGGTTTTCCCGCGCCCTTGCTGGATGGCTTGCGTGCCGTGCGGTTGGTGCGCAAAAACGCTATGGACTGGGGTATAGATCCGGCCAAAATCGGGGTAGTGGGCTTTTCGGCGGGCGGACATCTTGCGGCGAGTGTTAGCACGCGTTTTACCTTTACCAATCTGCTGGATGATCCGCTGGGTGAGATAAGTGCGCGTCCGGATTTTGCCGTGCTGGGCTATCCGGTTATCGCCCTTTACGGCCCGGATGCTCATGCCGGATCGCGCAAGGCATTGCTGGGGGAAAGTCCTGAGCCAAAGCTGCTGCATGAAAACTCCTTGCAGTATCAGGTAACCGACAAGGTGCCGCCGGTGTTTATGTTGCACGGTATTGGTGACCAGGCTGTACCTGTTGGCAACAGCCTGGCGTTTTTTACCGAGGTGCAAAAGCACAATAAGCAATCCGAACTCCATATCTATCAAACCAGCATCCATGGCGTGGGGATGATCCAGGGGCAGGGCAGCGTGTCCAACTGGCCGCAGGCGTTGGAGGCATGGCTACATGGGCTGCAGATCATAAAATAAACAGCTTTTGGCTTGCAGTGAGGCTGGCGCTTGGCATACAATCGCCGCCCCTGTAAAAACAGGTATACGACACTAGTCCCAAACGCCATAAGGGCATGTCGCCCGGCTACTTCGTGTCGTCCAAGCCCAAACGCGTTTTGGGTGTGAAAAGTGGAGCAATACAATGAGCGCATACGCAATTTTTGAAAGCGGTGGTAAACAGCATCGCGTAGTTGTGGGTGAAACCCTCAAACTCGAAAAAATCGATTTCGCCACCGGTGGCGTTGTTGAATTCAACAAAGTTTACCTGGTTGCCAACGGTGCAGACGTCAAGATTGGCGCTCCTGTTGTAGATGGCGCTACCGTAACTGCAGAAGTCGTTGCTCACGGCCGTGCGGACAAAGTGAAAATCATCAAGTTCCGTCGTCGTAAGCACCACATGAAGCGTCAAGGTCACCGTCAGTGGTTCACTGAAGTGAAAATCACTGCAATCAAAGGTTAATTGAGGAGTTTAGAAAATGGCTCACAAGAAAGGGGTTGGTAGTTCCCGTAACGGTCGCGATTCAGAAGCGAAACGCCTTGGTGTTAAAGCTTACGGCGGTGAATTGATTTCTGGCGGCAGCATTATTGTTCGTCAACGTGGTACCAAATACCACGCTGGTCCAAACGTAGGTCTGGGTAAAGACCATACTCTGTTCGCGAAAGTGGACGGTACTGTTAAGTTCGAAAT
>JAGKXA010000099.1 GCA_021151615.1 Cellvibrionaceae bacterium
GATATAGGTGCAGGCAATGAGCAGTTTTATATCTGTGTTGAGCGCGGTGCAGTGCTGGGTGAGAAGTGGCATCTAGCGGCAGGTACCAGCCAATCAGCCTGGATGGAATTCAAGCAACTATAATTTTTTGCCCCATCCAAAAAAACAAAAAGCCGCTGCTCGTTCGAACAGCGGCTTTTTATTTATCACTTACTGCGAATTAAGCAGGCAGCAATTCTTTTACTGCATCACGCTCTTCTTGCAATTCTTTTTCAGTTGCAGTCATGCGTGCGCGAGAGAACTCATTGATCTCAACACCTTGAACGATTTCCCAATCGCCGTTTTTGCAAACAACGGGGAATGAGTAGATCAGGCCTTTCTCAATGCCGTAAGAACCGTCGCTGTATACACCCATGCTCACCCAATCGTTCGCTGGAGTGCCCAAAGCCCAATCGCGGATGTGGTTGATTGCAGCATTAGCCGCAGAAGCCGCCGATGAAGCACCACGTGCAGCAATAATGGCAGCACCGCGCTGTTGTACGGTTGGGATGTAATCGCCTTCGTACCAGGCTTGGTCAACCAGGCTCAGTGCTGGCTTGCCATCAACCAGGGTGTTGTGCAGGTCTGGATATTGGGTAGAAGAATGGTTGCCCCAGATCAGCGCCTTGGTGATGTTGTTGATGCTGGTACCGGTTTTGGTGGCCAACTGTGACAGAGCACGGTTGTGATCCAGACGGGTCATTGCAGTGAATTGACGTGGGTTGATGTCCGGCGCATTGCGCTGTGCGATCAATGCGTTAGTGTTGGCCGGGTTGCCAACCACCAATACTTTGATGTTGCGTGAAGCGTGGTCGTTGATCGCTTTACCTTGTACCGAGAAGATCGCGGCGTTAGCGGCCAGCAGGTCTTTACGCTCCATACCTGGGCCACGTGGACGAGCACCTACCAACAATGCGTAATCGGTATCTTTGAAAGCAACAGCCGGGTCATCAGTAGTAACAATGCCAGCCAGCAGTGGGAATGCACAATCGTCCAATTCCATCGCCACGCCTTGCAGCGCTTTCAGGGCCGGGGTGATTTCCAGCAATTGCAGGATTACTGGTTGGTCTTTACCCAACATATCGCCAGCAGCAATGCGGAACAACAATGAGTAGCTGATTTGGCCAGCGGCGCCGGTGACGGTAACTCTTACGGGTGCTTTCACGATGAGACTCCATTTATTCGGGTGATATTGGAAGGAAACGAAAGTTCGGCATTGTGTGCCAGGAATTTGTTACATAGGACGGGTGGGCATTATAGGCATTTGCCCGAAAAATTCACCCCAAGAATGACATCAACTGAGAGAGATTCGCGAAATTGACTGGATATTTACAGCCAGGTATTAGCTCCCTTCTTGCAAATCCATGGAATTTGCGCAAAATCGCGGCAGTCCGAACCCGCTGGTTTTGGATTAAACCGAATAATATCCACGTTCAAATCTTCCCCTGAGATGGCATTTAGAGGTCGTATGAGCACCGAATCCCCCTGCCTAAGCTGTGGCGCCTGCTGCGCGGCCTTTCGCGTTTCTTTCTATTGGGGTGAATGCCAAAGCGCTGGCGGAACCATTCCCGATGAATTAACCCTGCAAGTCACGCCTTACCACGCCTGCATGAAAGGCACCGAAAAGAATCCGGTTCATTGTGTTGCTTTAATAGGCACTCCCGGCGAACGCGTGAGCTGCTCCATTTACGAAAACCGCTCAAGCACTTGCCGGGAGTTTGATATGTTTAATGAGGATGGGAGTGTGAATGAGGCTTGCACGAGGGCCCGGGCGATTTATGGGTTGCCAGCAATAGAAATCACCGCCGAAAATTTTATGCAACCTCAAACTAACTCAACACCACCACAACATCATTGCTGATAACGCTTCACCAACGCCTGATACAACTCATCTTTAAACTCAGGATTACTTGCATCCAGCGATTGCACAGCTTCTACCAAATGCTCGTTGTCTTCACGGCCATCGTGCCAGTGTTTGCGGTAGGAGCCGTCTTTGTAGCCGTGGTCCTGGCGGAAGAAGTTCAGTACGTTTTTGCCAACATAGCCGCGATAGAGTTGGTCGAAACTCATATTTACGCCCGCCATCAAGCGCGCAAACAAACCAATATGAAATTGTTTATCGGCAAGCGTTGCGCCGGCGAATTTTTCCAGGTCGAGGCGAAAATCTTTTTCGTCGGTGGCGATCACCAGTTCTTTTTGCAGACGGGCGATAATGTCATCTTGTGAGCTGCCGGATTGCAACAGGATGCTTAAACCGAAGTGCCAGATGTCAATTAATTCCAAAGCAACTTGTTCAGTGTCTGGCGATTGTTTTTTCCACCATTTCCAACCGTAGTGATCCATCAGCTCAGCGCACTCAACCCAAATAGCGCGATACCATTCGTAGCCCTGTACTTGCCAATTGGCGGTCACCTTGGTGTTCATACCATCTTGTAATTCGAGCATGATTTTAATTTGTTGATATTGTGCAGACATTGTTGTTCTCACATAAATTTTGAATAAGTATTGATACCACCCCCCTCCCAATCTCCCCCTGTATCAGGGAGAGAGACCGGTAAACACCTCCCTTATAAAGCAGCGCGCGCAGCCGGGAGGGTTAGCGTGAGGTTAATTCGGTAAATATTGTTTGGCTTTGCTAAATAAGCGATAAAAATTTTCAGTCGTTTTTTCCGCTAATTCTTCCAGCGGAATTCCACGCACGTCCGCCACAAACTGCGCAACTTCACGTACGTATTTGGGCTCGTTGGGTTTACCTCGGTAGGGAATGGGGGCGAGGTAAGGAGAATCAGTTTCTACCAACAATCGATCTATCGGCATATTGCGCACCACATCGCGAATTTGTTCGGCATTTTTAAACGTGACTATGCCGGAAATGGAAATGTAGTAATTCAAATCCAGTGCGGATTTGGCCATTTCCCAATCTTCCGTAAAACAATGCAATACGCCGCTACTTTCCAGGCTGCCGTGCTCTTTAATCAATGCGAGGGTATCGGCTTTGGCTTCGCGCGTGTGAACAACTACTGGCAAACCGATTTGTTTTCCTACGCGCAAATGCAACGCAAAACTTTCGTGTTGCAATTCTTTGCTTTCGGTTTCGTAGTGATAGTCCAGGCCAGTCTCACCCAGAGCGACAACTTTGGGTTGCGCTGCCCAATTAATTAGCTGCGCTTCGCTCGCAGTACCTTCTTTCACATCGCAGGGATGAACACCAACGGACGCCACTACGCGCGGATGCGTCTGCGCAATATCAATCACGGTTTGGATATTTTCCAAACTAATACCAATACACAGCATTTGCTGGATACCGCGCTCGTGAGCCGCCGCAATGGCCGCACTCAAATCGCCGTTGTAGGGATCCAACTTGATGCGGTCCAAATGGCAGTGGGAGTCAATCAACATAAACAGCTCGCTCAAAAAAGCTCATTTTAAAAACAACGAAGCCAGGCATAACCTGGCTTCGGGGAAACTCGGTGGGAGGCAGATTTTACATGCTGCATCCCTTACATGATATGGGCACAGGTGTTACGGGGGAACTACATGGTATGGGTAGGCTTATCGGAGTTGAGCATGCCGGCCAGATAAGTTTCGATTTTGTTGATCGCGGTATTGTCCTGATCGCTAAATTGCACCCCTATTCCTGCAGCGCGATTGCCCTGGGCACCCTTCGGGGTTACCCATACCACCTTGCCGGCAACTGGAATCTTTTCCGGTTCATCCATCAGGCTCAGCAACATAAATACTTCATCGCCCAACTTATAGCTTTTGTTAGTGGGAATAAACATGCCGCCATTTTTCACAAAGGGCATGTAGGCTGCATAGAGCACAGCTTTATCTTTAATCGTTAGGGAAAGTATGCCGTTACGGGCACCACCGCCAATCGGTTGCATAACAGATCCTGCTTCTTGATTTTATCGGGCCCGACTTCATAACCAACCACTCGCATAGGGGCCGGGGTTGAGACACTAATAGATTAGCTCACTAGTGTCCAGACGCCATTGCGCGATTCGTGCTGGCGCGCAACAAAGCGCCCCAATCGAGCAATAATTCCTCTAATAACAATTGCTTATTGGGGTTTGCTCCACTTAATAATTGACGCTTGGATACAAGAATTTTTTCTATGTAACGATGCAACAGGGGCAAACTCAGGTTGCTTAAACGCTCGCGCCACTCAACCGGCGTCAGTTCCATTTGTGGATCATTAGCGCCAGCACGCCAACGCGCCAGGCTGTGCAACAAACCCAGCAACCACTCGACCAGACCAATCACATCACCGCCCTGCCAGTTGGCGGCCACCTCAATGGCAGACACCTGCCCCAAGGTTAACCGTACGAACTGCTGCAGGGTTTGTTCGCGCTGCTCCAGGGCATCGCCTTGCAACAGGGATAGCGCGGTTAGTGGCGCTCCGCGCGCAGCAACCAGCAACGCCTCCGGTGTGGTATTGCTGCCTACCATCAGGGGCGATAACCAATGAAGTACCTGCTCGGTACGCGGCATAGGTAATTTGCGCATCTGGCAGCGACTGCGAATCGTCGGCAATACCGCGCTGGGCGCATGGGTAACCAATATCAATAAGGTATTGGCTGCAGGTTCTTCCAGCGACTTAAGCAAGGCGTTAGCCGCATTGCCATTCATGGCTTCGGCTGGCTCGATGATGACCACTTTATAACCACCCTGCTGCGCCGTTTTGCTCAGGGATTCCGTCAGGTCACGTACCTGATCAACCTTGATTGCCTTGCCCTCTTCTTCCGGTTCCAGCCACAACAAATCCGGGTGAGTTTGGGATTTATTCAATTCACAACCGCGACATTTGCCGCAGGGAGTTCCCTCGATTGGTGTAGCGCAGAGCAATAACTGGGCGAGCGCGTCGGCCAAGTGACGCTTACCGATTCCTTTTGGGCCGGCGATCATCAGCGCATGGGGCAACTTTTTCGCGGCAATCTGCTGCACCAGATGCTGCCAGTCACTTAATTGCCAGGGATAGGGATGAATAGGCCACGCATGGGAGGATGTAGATGAATCGCTCATTGAATAACCAGCCAGGAATCAGTTTTTGGATAGCCCAACAAAAATTTGGGCAAGCTTAGCAAATTTGCGATAATCCGCGCCCGCTTAAATTCCTTCCCAGGCTTGATGATGACCGATTTACCACTCGATATTTTGTACCTCGACGAGGATCTGCTCATCGCCAACAAACCGGCTGGCCTGTTATGTGTGCCCGGCAAAGGCCCGGACAAACAGGATTGCCTGTACAACCGCGCGGTGAAATTTAACCCCAATGCACGGATCGCCCACCGTCTGGATCAGGGAACATCCGGTATTGTGATGTTCCCACTCAACTATCTGACCCTGAAAAACCTCACCCACAAATTTGAAGCGCGGGAGATCCACAAACGCTATGTAGCGGTGGTTGAAGGTTTGGTAGAACAGGATGAAGGCGAAGTGAAATTGCCGCTGATATGCGATTGGCCAAATCGCCCATTGCAAAAAGTCTGTTTTGAGCACGGCAAATCAGCCCACACCCGCTATCAGGTCATTGAACGCAACACCGAACAGAACACCACTCGCGTGCTGCTGGAACCCGTCAGCGGACGCACCCATCAACTGCGCGTCCATATGCTGAGCCTTGGCCACCCCATGCTGGGTGATGGACTCTACGCCCCCGAACCTGTACTCGCCAAAGCACCGCGCCTGCTACTGCACGCCCAGGAACTCTGGCTAAACCACCCTATCACTGGAGTGGAAATCCGTATCGAAGCCAAGGCCGATTTTTAATCGTTATTCTTCACCAGCCGCTACTTCAATAACGCCGCTAGCACTCGATCAATCTCTGCCTGGACTTCCGGCAGGGTTTTTCCGGCATCCACCAAGGCGTAGCGCTCCGGCGCCACATGTGCGCGCTGGCGATAAGCCGCCCTCACCCGCTCGAAAAAACCGATAGTTTCACTTTCAAATCGGTCCAGCTCACCGCGCTGGCGGGCGCGATTCAGGCCCAACTCTACATCGATATCCAGAATGAGCGTGAGATCCGGGCGCAAATCGCCTTGAACCAACTGCTCCAATTGCTCAATCACCGCTTTACTCAAACCACGACCACCGCCTTGATAGGCGTAAGTCGCATCAGTAAAGCGGTCACTCAATACCCAGGCACCGCGCGCCAGCGCCGGCTTAATCACCTGCGCCAGATGCTGCGCACGCGCGGCAAACACCAGCAACAATTCGGCGGTTTCATCAACAGGCTCATCGCGTTTGCTGAGCAAAAGCCCACGCACTTCCTCCGCCAAGGGCGTGCCGCCCGGCTCGCGGGTAACAATGACTTCCAGGCCACGCGCTGTAAGCCAATCGCGCACAAACGCCAAATTGGTGCTTTTTCCAACACCTTCAGTGCCTTCAATGGTGAGAAACTTGCCTCTTTGCATATGCCTTTCTTCATCAAAAAATTTAATCGGGTTTGCGATTCCTTCCCCATCGGGGAGCGCGTATCATACCGGCTTTTTGACCGCACACTCGCTTTATTCACCCGTGTTACCCCTAAGGGAGACTTATCATGATCACACTACACACCAACTACGGCGATATAGTTATCGAACTGGATTTCGAAAAAGCGCCAAAAACTGCTGCAAACTTCAAACAATATGTTGAAGAAGGTTTCTATAACGGCACTATTTTCCATCGCGTTATCGACGGTTTCATGATTCAGGGCGGCGGTTTTACCGAAGACTTTGAGCAGAAAAAAACTCGCGAGACCATCGAAAACGAAGCTGACAACGGTTTGCAAAACCTGACCGGCACCCTGGCCATGGCGCGCACCAACGATCCACACAGCGCGACTGCACAATTTTTTATCAATGTAAAAGATAATGCCTTCCTGAACCACACCGCTAAAAATTCTTCTGGTTGGGGTTACTGCGTGTTCGGCAAAGTCACCGCCGGTATGGATGTTGTTAACAAAATCAAAAGCGTAAAAACCGGCACCAAGGGTTTTCATCAAGACGTCCCCAAAGAAGCCGTCATCATCCAGTCAGCAACTATCGCCTGATAGCGCTGAATTACCCAAGATGTCGATTTTATTTATTTCTGATTTACATCTTCACGAATCACGCCCGCCGATTACGCGGGCGTTTTTTCATTTCCTGCATACACAAGCGACGCGAGCAGAAGCGCTTTATATCCTCGGTGATTTTTTCGATACCTGGATTGGCGATGATGACGATGCAGAATTACCACAACAGGTTGCGGCTGAATTATTTGCGTTGCACCAACAAGGTGTTGCCATTTATTTCCAGCACGGCAATCGCGATTTTTTACTGGGCGAAAGCTATGCTGCGAAAGCCGGCATGGCATTAATCCCCGAATCCACCATTATCGATTTATACGGCACATCCACCCTCTTGTTGCACGGCGATACGCTCTGCACTGCGGATAAGGATTACCAGGAATTTCGTAGCATGGTGCGCTCAACGCAATGGCAACAACAAATCCTCGCGCAGCCCCTGGCGGCACGCCGCGCGCTCGCAAAACAATTGCGCGATAAAAGCCAGAGCATGAACAGCATGAAAGCGGAAGACATTATGGATGTGGCATCTGAAGAAGTCGTTGCACAAATGACGCAAGCCAATGTCACCCGATTGATTCACGGCCATACGCACAGACCAGCGCGACATGTATTGACGATAAGTGGAAAAACCGCAGAGCGTATTGTGCTCGGTGATTGGCACAGCCATGGCTGGTGCATTAAAGCAACAGCAAATAATTGTGAGCTAATAAGCTGGCCGATTGAATAACTTCTCACAACAACAATGTGTTTAAGCATTAAGAAAAAATCTATTCAGCAAAACAAAAAGCCTCCCATCAGAGGCTTTGTTATTGATGCAAAAATGAATATGGCTAGGGATTACGACTGGTCATCATGTACAGGCCGCCAATAATGATAAACACCGGCCACCAGGTTCCAAAAGATAAATCCAGTAAAAAAATCAATGCGATAAAAATGATCGAACCTGCTGTCACCAGGGCATTCAGGGTTGCTGCACCAAAGCCTTCACGCTGATAGCAGCGGTAGGCCAACTGCAAAGGCCCAATTGCTGCCAGCAAAATAAAAAATGCCCACCAGTTGTGGAAATCCAGAAAGAACAAATTCACACCCAGATTTTTCGCCAGCAGCAATCCGCCGATTACGGCAACGGCCAAACCCAACGCCCAACTGCCCGATGCACCTCTAGGGGGTGAGCTGGAAGTCGAGGTTGGTACAGACGGTTGTTGTGAAACAGGACTATCGTCTTTGGTTTTTTCATCGACAGATGACATAGCTGGCTCCTTGAATAAATAAGGGTGGTACTGGTTATGACCACATAACACCCGATTTGGATTCAGTATACCAGTTAGTTTTGTCAGACTTTGAATTTGTGCAACTCATCTTGCAGCACTTTAGCCATTTCAGCTAATTGCCGGGATGACAAATCTACCTTGCCGGTTAATTGTGTCGCATCCTGTGTGTAGCGCGTAATATTGTCAGCGTTATTCGTAATCTCATCAGACACTTTGGATTGCTGTTGCGATGCCTGCGCAATTTGCGTATTGAGCTCCGACATTTCCACCACAGCACTATCTATTTTTTCCAGCGCCGCGCCGGCTAGGCTCGCTTGGGCTACCGAATCCTCGGCGATTTTCTGGCTTTTGTCCATCGCACTTACCGCCTGGGTTGCGCTCTGCTGTAATGCCGTAATCATGGATTGAATTTCCTTGGTGGACTCAGCAGTTTTAAAAGCCAGCTCCCGCACTGAATCAGCCACTACTGCAAAACCGCGACCCTGTTCGCCAGCACGTGCAGCTTCTATTGCAGCATTCAGTGCTAACAAATTAATTTGCTCGGCAATACCTTTAATCACATTCACCACACTGGCGATATTGCCGCTATTTTGATTTAACGCCACTATCACGCTCGCAGAATGTTTTACCTCTTCAGCAAGGTGATTAATAGAATCCACCGTTTTTCCCACCACTTGCAAACCATCGCTACTGTACACACGCACCTGACTGGTTTTTGCTGCAGCACTATTTGCAAGACCCGCCACCTCCTGAATAGCAATGGATAATTGGTTCATCGCATTGGCCACCAAACCAACTTCATTGCCCTGCTTGTGCGATAACTCGCTATTGTTATTAGCGAGATTTGTCAGCGTCTGTGCATGGGAATTCAATAATTGCCCCATGTCGATAACCCGCACCAATAATTTTCGCAGGCTATCGATAAATAAATTAATGGATTGGCTTAATTCGCCCAGCTCATCGTGATAGGCAACGGGAATTTTATGGGTAAGATCGCCACCATCACCCGCGAGTGAAGTTACAAAGGCAATCATTTTACGAATGGGATCAATCATCAAGCGCGGCGTAAACAACCAGATTGCAAAACTGATTAATAAGGTAGCGGCGATAATGACTAACAATAATGTGCGACTATTGCGTACAGTCGCGCGGGAATCTTCCACCGCCCGCGTGGCTTTTTGCTCCACCTGACTCTTTAACCTGTAGATAAGATTACGCATCTCCGCAAACGCGGCATTTGCATCCTTAAAACTCACTTCCATTGCGGTAGTGCGCCCTATGCGAGTATTGGCTTCGCGTTCATGCGCTACAGTTAGCGTTAGCTGTTCCCATTTATCGCGTGCTTTTTCATAATCCGCATACACCGGGTCTATCGTAGAGCCATTCACCAGCCGATGAAAATCATTCAGTTTTTGGCGAGCACTGGCAATACTTTCCTTGTGCCTGGCCAGCGATGCAACAAAATCCGGTGCACCCGCATTCAGGAATAACATACTGCGTTCTTCAACCAACGCCTTATGCAACTCGGAATCAGCTTCCAACAAATAGCCAACCGCCAGCAAATTGATTTCACCCAATTCACTGACGTTTTTATCAATCATACGGAAACGTTCAATTGCAATTAACCCCATTAGTACTACCAACAAACTGATAACACTAATGGGGATAAGCAATTTGGTGCGAATGTTTAATCCATAAAACCAGTTCACAGCGATAACCTATTGCGCTGCTTCCAGCTCATCCAGGTTAACGCCAATGGTGAGTGCACCTATGGCTTTGCCAGCATCCAGAACAGGTACAGATACCTGAATCAAATAAGCTTTTGCACTGTCATCAAATTCAGGCTCAGCAACAAATACAGCACCAGCACCGTCTTTATAGGCCGATTTAAATTTATCTTCATCCCCCTGCCAATAATCCGAGGTCTTATTGGTCATGGCTACGTTAGCACCCTGGTTATCCATTAAAAATAATTCAAAATAAAACGGTTTGGAACTTTCTATCTTGGCCAACTCTTTAGCCGATTCATTTTCCATCAATGCCTTCATACCATCGTCAACACCGGTTTTTGCCATCCATTCCGCATCGCGCTTTTTAATATCATCCAGGCTAATCCCTTTTGCATTTTGCGCTTTGACTGCTGCTACCAGCACCGGGTTTTCCCCCAGTTTTTGCAGCTCAGGCAAATGCTTATTTAATGCTGCAGGCACTTCCGCTACCACAATGCCGGCATAACTCACCACAAAACTACTCAGAATAACCACACTGGTTTTTAGCAACTTATTGACTATTTTCATTTTGATGCCTCTGAATTAAAGAATAATGCGCCATACACCAAACGAACCTGATAAAACAAGGCGCAGGTGAATTTAAGTAAAGAGGATAAACAGAGGGAGTCAAGCAGCGAAAAGTGTTTTGTTTTAAGCAGAAAGATGGAGAGATAGTTTTAATGTCTTGCGTTACACAAGAGCGGTTTTCAGGGTGAAAGCACTTACGTACCTCCACCCAATAGATTTATTGCAACAATTCCAACTATTGCAACAAGTCCTGCGCAGCGTTAACCAGCAATATATAACTCGCCGGCAAATTCACTACATACTCATTTTGCCCCCAGAAGAATGGCCAGTCTTCATGGTTTTCCGGGAAGTCTGGTTTCAGGATCAAAATGCCCGGCACTACGCCGCCGGAAATAAATGAGAAATCAGCGCGATTCATTCCATAGGCTACTTCTTTAGAACGCGTACCCACGTTGGAAACCAGCGACAAATTGTGATCCGGGTGGGTGCCATACAAGAAATTCAAACCCTGGAATACAGATTCACGACTCACCAAATCCGGAAAGGCTTTGTGCACATAGTAGTTGTTAAGTGCGTTACGAATCACCCAACCACTGCCCGCCCAACCGGCTTCCGTAATGGGAACCGCAAAGGGATTCTTGCTTTCAATCTCAGCCAATGCTTTTTGATATTCAATCGCCTTGGGCTTCAAACTATTTTTAAATTCTGCTGGCATAAATGGGATGGCGCGCACATACCAGGAAGCGCCAAAACCAAATTCCACTTGCGCCAATAATTTTTCAATCGCTTGGGCATACCTGGCTTCACCCGTGGTAATTAATAACTCAGTCGCCGCTTTAAGTTGCTCATGCTCTAGTTTACCGCCGGTGGTATTACCGTATTTAAAGGTATCCGGTTTGGCTTTTGCCGCCTCATCGGCCCACACTTTTTTGGCCGTGGCCAGACACTCTTGCGCGAGCGCATCGTTAAAACCTTTTAGTGCACGACTAGCCGCCGCGAGCGCAGCAGCAGAGCCATAATTTAACGAAGAGGATTTGCTGGTAAATGCCCAGCGATCATCAAACTTGCCACTTTTAAAACCATCACTTTCCAACTCGGATTTTTTTGGATCGTAAATCAAGTTATCGGTTTTGGTGATGCCATCCCCCAAATGGGTATATTGATCAATATGGGCTTCAACAATTCCGGGAATGGCATGGCCCAGGGCGCGGTGCTGTGCAATCAATGCGAGTGTGCCGTGCTCAATTTGTTGTAATACATCCGGTTTGCCGTCTGCCGTGTGTAAATCCACATATTTACGGGCGTAATCCACGCTGGTGGTATCGCGTTTGAGCCCAAAGGTCTCCCACACAGTTACCAGGGTATTCACCACATCGTATTGGGTTTGGGTGCGAATATCGTAATCGCCGGCATCATACCAACCGCCGATATTTAACCCGGGAATATGTTCACCGGGTTTGTAGGGGGTGTCTGTCGTTGGCCCCTGCGCGTACAAATCAAAATGCTCGTGATTCACCGGCGCTTGCAAAGCGTCATCCAGGTGGGATGCACCGTGCCATACACGATAGCCCTCGTTGATGGTCATGTGATCCATTTGCACCGGAATATACATATCCAGTGAAGGCTGCCATGCATTGGCATAGACATCGGCGGCGATACGGAAACTGCTGGTTTCTTGATTATCAAAACGAATCGCGTAAAGCCCTGGCTCTGTCACCTGACTAAAGTCAAACTGGCGATATTCATAACGCAAATACTTGCCCCAGGATTTGGGTTTAGCACTGATGATTTCTTTACGTGAACCATCGGCATTAATTTTAATCAGCGTTGCCTTGGGCGATTTTTTATAGCGCGCATCCAATTCAATCACTGCGACTTTTTTCTGCTTGGGGTGGTAACCCACTTGCGAATGAGTAATGACGGGGTCACGCACCCAATTTTTTTCCGTCGTAGCATCAATTTGCCATTCGATTACCGCGCCGGTTTTATTGGCAGGAATTTTACTGCGCACAATAAACCAACCATTTTGTGCTTTGCCACGACCATCATAAAGTTCCAGCGGGCTATCGGCAGAGGTAATACTCACCCGGCGCAATTTGTCTTCCGGCGCCAGTACCAAATGCTTTCCTAAAGCCAGGGTTTCAGGAACTGCTTTATCATTAATTTCTTTCAACCCGGTGGGATAAACCGGAAAATTGCCTGGGGTGTTATCCATCAAAAATGCTTTATGGAAATAGGCCGCTGGCAGAAACTCCAGGTTAAAACCTGCTTTCCCCTCCAGCGCCTTTGGCAAAGGCTTGGGCAAGTTAACCGTTAAACGCGCACCAGCGGCGTTTTTGGTGACTTTGATGGAGAATTCAAATTGGTGATCCGGGTAATGCAAAAAAGCTTCTATGGATTGCTCCGCCCGATTCACTTTGCGCTCTTTAAACAGCGGCGTCATATCCCACTGCTCGGGCGTTGCATTCAAGCGAACATCGCCATTGGTTGCAGTGCGTTCACCGTGATGAATCAGCTCTACCCCACTGATTTTCGCATCACTAAACAGCCCGTCATACCAGTTGCTAAACACCAGTAGATTAAGGCCGGGCTTCTCAAAGTAGTCTTTATCGTTAAGGGTTAGATCGTCTTTTGCCAGAGCCGGAAAAGCGACACAAATAGAAAGCGCAGCGAGCAAACCCCGCCAGCGACCGAGTTGATATGCCATGTGTATCTCCAGGTTTATTATGTTTACGCACAACCACACAGGCTTATAGTCTAGTTAAACATAACATGCCGGGATACTTGTTTTACATTACATAACCCGCGTTTACCCAGGGTGGAAATCGGCTCCGTTACCTAAAGCCCATCGCTGGATGAACTGGGGCGGGGTTTAGTTATCGCGTTCAAGCAACCACTGCTTTGCACTGTCAACGTCGTTGAACATCCGCCCAAAACTCACAGATCGACTCGCTAATACATCGTAAACAAGTTGTGTGGTTTCGCGGGTGCGGGGGTTTTTATCGACCCAGGCGAAATGGTATTTCGCTTTAATACCCAGCTTTTTAAACAGGGCCGGGTGATCAAAAGCTTCCATGGTTGACACTGAATCAAACAAATATTGCTCGCCAAGCACCTTGTAGCACTGATATTGGTTACAGGTCTCGACTATTTTTTGCCAAAAATAGACAGCATTCTCGTAATTGCCAATGCCGCGCACTTCTACATGAATGTAGCTGTCGTGCGGAGTAATTTTTAGATCGATACTCATGCGTTGGTGTAACTCCAATAACTATGGGTGGCGTATCCATACTAATTCCTCAGAATTGCTATATGAATACTACTCAGTAGAATAATAGACCACCACAACAATTGAAGTTATTTTTCACTTGTAGGCTAATCAAAACCTGTCCAACGAGAAAAATCCTTAACAGAGAAAACGACTAAGAAAAATGTTAGCGAAAATTCAGGGCGCAATAAATTGCGCCCCTACCAATCAATATTTCATCATCCACCGTAGGGGTTCAATTTATTGAACCCTTTTTAGTGCGATGGAAAAAACCCGGAACATATAACCTTGGCAACCTTGCCATATAACCCTCCTTGAATTTAATTTAAAAACTTATTGAACTTCTCGCGTTGATATCAACAGATCAAGGGGGCCACCTCCTTGATCCACTTTCCTAACATGGCAAAATGAACCTTGAAAACTCCTCATCGGAAAATATAATTTCGCACATCAAAACATGAACAATGCAGATATACTTAAAAATATCCTCTTGTTTAAAACTTGAATACGCCTCAAC